>JBBDSI010000188.1:2643-6244 GCA_040905005.1 Pseudohongiellaceae bacterium | reverse complement strand
CTGCCGAAGACCCGCTCCGGCAAGATCATGCGCCGCATCCTGCGCAAGATCGCCGCGAACGAGCTGGAGAATCTGGGGGACACGACCACCCTGGCCGATCCCGCCGTGGTTGAACAACTGGTAGAGAACCGGGTAAATCGCTAGTGGAATCGGGGCTTTTGCAATCAAGGCTTTTGCAATCAAGAGGGAGCAACGGCCCGCATTGATGACCTCTGGCGACAGCAGCCTGTTCCCCCGACTTACGTTTCGCCCGGGCGATTCAGTGGTACTGAAACAACTGCGTACTCTGCTGGGTCTGTTCCCGCTGACACTACAGGGCTCGATCATCCTCGTTGTCGCGGCGACTGCACTGAGCGTCTTCGGCTATGGCGCCATGGATCTGGTCGTCTTCGCGCTCGCGGTCTGCGCGCTCGTGATCCTCGTGTTCTGCCTGTTCTGCGCGGTAGTCTGCGGCATTCTGGTACAACGGCAGGTACACCGGGAGTTGGAAAACGGTCCGGAGATTGTGCCCCGGCTCAATGCCGAGGCGGGTTTCCCGAACGAGTCCGGTTTCACTCTGACGGAACTGAAGTGGTTGCCGCTGATCAGGCTGAGCTGGGAGATCGAGTTCCCGGACCACATACAGACGCGCGTGCGCCATGGCGCAGGCCGGGTATTGGAAGAAGAGATCATTCCCGAGCGGCGCTGCCTGACCCAGGAACTGCGGCGCCGCTTCACGGTGGCGGACGTGCTGGGCCTGTGTCGGTACTCCTGGCATCAGTCGCAGCGGGCGGACTGCTGTGTGCTGCCCCGTATCCACAGCCTCAAGTCCTTGCCGCTGCTGCGCTCACTCACGGCGGAGGACGGCATACCCAATCCCGGCGGCGAGCCGGAAGGCGACCGCATGGAGATTCGCCGCTACGCGCCAGGCGATTCGGTGCGCAATATCATGTGGAAGGTCTATGCGCGCACCCGCCAGTTGAATGTCCGCCTGCCCGAGCGCAGCGTCATGCACAGTCAGCGCACCCTGGCCTATCTGCTCAGCAGCCCCCGGGACGAGGCCGCCGCCGCAGTCGCCCGCATGGCGCTGGAGCGCGGCGCGCTTGGCGAAATCTGGCAGTTCGGTGCCGATGGCAGCGCTGAGCCCTGTAGCGAGCTGCAGCCTGCCCTGCGAGCAGTGGCGGGCTCCCGCGCCCTCCAGGGCCGGCATCCCTATGGCCTCGACGACTTCCTGGCGCAAACTGGCGCCCCGAAGGGTGTACACTGCATCCTCTTCGCCGCGGCCGAGCGCGCGGACTGGCTGCCCCGCCTGCGCGCGACCATCGCCGGTCTGTCGGGCCAGGTTTCCCTGGTACTGGCGACAGACGGGGTGGATGAGGAGTCCAGGCCCTCTTTCTGGCCCTCTCTATGGCAAAAGGTGCTATTTACCGGCAGAGCCCAGGCGGCACGGGCGATGGGAGGAAGTGTGGGGAAGGCGGAATTGCTTGGCTTATTGACCGACGTAGGCCAACTTGTAGAATCCGTCGTAGTCATAGATCGCAGGAGCGGTGTCAGTTACGACCGCCAACTGCGCAAGGTCTGATCCAGGATTATGAACCAAAACACACTGACCACGGGCATCCGCGCCCTGATACTCTCCGCCAGCTTCTGGCTGATCAGCCTGAACCTGACCGTGCTGAGCGGCTCGCTCGCCGCCGTGCTCGGCTGCGTGGCGGCCTGCGTCTTCGCCGACAGGCGGCTGCAACAGCCGCCGCTGGCGGAGCTCAGGGTGAGCAGCCTGTTGCTGCTGAGCCTCCTGGTCTTGTTGCTTGGCACTGTAGTCGGCAACCTGTTCGCCAGTACCAGTTGGCTCGCGGCACTGCTGGCCCCGATCACCGCGTTCAACACCGGCGAATTCGTCAAGTGGCTGGCACTGGCCCTGTCCCTGACCTTCGCCCTGCGAGTCCTGAGCAAGCGCACCGGATTCGGTGCGATCCTGGAGATACTGTTCGTGGCCTCGGCCTTCGTCTGGGTGCTGGCCGCCCACCGCAACGGCATGATCCATCGGCCCTTCTTCATTGGCGATTTCGCGCTGATACGCGGCATCGACCCGTCCACGATCCTGATGGGCTTCGGCGGCGCCGCCGTACTCGCCCTCGCCGCCCTGTTGATCCTGGAACGCAACGTCCGGCGCCTGCCCTATCATTTCGCGATCCTGGCGCTGCTGTGCCTGTCACTGGTGGGCTACGTGCGCCTGTTCGGGCTGCCCACGCCACAGCTGACCAACGACCTCGGCCTGACGGGACAGGAACAGACCGGCCGCAGCACCGCCAGGGAGAATCCCTTCCGCGACGGCGAGAACAGCGCCGAGGACCGGGAGGCACCGGTGGCCGTGGTGGTCTTCCGCGACGATTACGAGCCGATCGATGGCGCCTATTATTTCCGCGAGTCGGCCTATTCACAGTTCAATGGCACCATGCTGGATTTCGCGCGCCGCGAAGACATGGATCGGGACCTGATCGAGAACTTCACCAACAGCCGCGCGGACACCGAACAGTTGCCGGGCGCGACCGATCAGCGCAAGTCCGTGCGCACGACAATCGGCATGCTGGTGCCGCACCGCTCACCCTTCGGCCTCGTCAGTCCGGTCGCCTATGAGAATCGGCCCAACCCGAATAATCTGCGTTTCAAGCGCACCTACGACAGCTATTCCCTGGCCCCCGAATACAGTTATGAGGACATGCTGGACAGGGAGGTGGGCCGCGAGGACTGGTCGCAAGAAGTCCTGCAGGAATACCTGACCCTGCCCGACGACCCGCGCTACGGCGAACTGGCCCGGCAGTTGATCGGCAACCTGCGCCCCGAATACAGTGACGACCCCTTCGCCAGGGCCTGGGCCATCAAGAGCTATCTCGACGAGAACGGCATCTACAGCCTCGCGAACGAACACGCCTACGAGACAGACCCGGCGGCGTCGTTCCTGTTCGGCGACCTGACCGGTTACTGCATGCACTTCTCCTTTGCCGCCACCTACCTGTACCGCAGCATCGGCATCCCGGCGCGCGTGGGCATCGGTTACTCCGTGCCCGCGAACAACCGCGGCGGCGGTTCCTCGTTGCTGATTCAGGCGGTGCACGGCCACGCCTGGCCGGAGATCTATTTCCGCGACGTGGGCTGGGTGATCGTCGACCCGGCACCGCAGCAGACCCTGGTGGACATGAGCACGGACCCGCAGAACGATCTGCAGCAGATGCTCGGCGACATGCTGCGCGACGACCCCTCCTTCGACGACTACCTGGATTCCCAACAGACCTCGTTCATCGACCTCACCGCGCTGCGCAACGCGTTAGCGATACTCGCCGCCTTCATTCTGCTCGGCGGCTATGCCGTCAAGGGTTATCGCCTGTGGATTCCCGGCAGTGGCCGCGCGGAACAGCAGTATCGGCTGAGTTACCGGGCGGCGCTGGATAATCTCGCGGCAGTGGGGATTCATCGCCAGCCGGGTGAGAGTCGCGAACAGTTCGCCAGACGCGCCAGCCAAATAGCGCCGGGAATCACACAAATGACCGATGCGCACCTCGCCGCTGCGCTGGGCGAGAACGATCGGCAACACTTTGACGCCCAGACCTGGCGTTCGATGCGC
>JBBDSI010000188.1:0-2543 GCA_040905005.1 Pseudohongiellaceae bacterium | reverse complement strand
CAACAATCTTGCTGACGCGCCTGTGGAAACGGCCGGGATCGCGGCGTCTGCCGACACGGGGAAGGCAGTTCCCGGCGACCTGGCAGAGGCCATGGAGGTCCTGCAGACACTCGCGTCCGCCGTCAAGCAACAGGTGCTGGGCCGTGACGATGTGATCGAACTGACGATCATCGCGCTGATCGCCGACGGCCACGTGCTACTGGAAGACTACCCGGGCTCGGGAAAGACGACGCTGGCGAAGGCGCTGGGCGAGGCCATCGTCTCCGCCGCGGATGCCGCGAATGCCGTGGATAAAGAGCAAGACCATATCGTGCCGTTTCGCCGCATTCAGTTTACCCCGGACCTGCTGCCCTCCGACATCACCGGGGTACCGGTGTTCGACAGCAACAGCAACGCCTTTCATTTCCGCCACGGCCCGCTGTTCGCCCATGTGGTGCTGGCCGACGAGATCAATCGCACCTCGCCCAAGGTGCAGTCCGCCATGCTCGAGGCCATGGGCGAGAAACAGGTGACGGTGGACAACACCACCTATCCCCTGGACGAGCTGTTCTTCGTCATCGCCACCCAGAACCCGCTGGACCTCGTCGGCACCTATCCCCTGCCGACACCGCAGCTGGACCGCTTCCTGTTCAAGATCAGCATGGAGCACATCGAGCGCCAGGCCGAGCTGGACGTGCTGGAGACCTACAAGTCACGGCGCGATCTTGGCGGCAAGCTGCCGACGGTGACCCGCGACCAGGTGATCAGGGCACGCCAGGCTATCGATGACAATGTCAGCATCGCGCCGGCCATCAAGACCGCCCTCGTGGATATCTCGCGCAACCTGCGGGCAGACGACCATGTGTTGCAGGGCAACTCCACCCGCAGCATGGTGCTGCTGCTGCCGGCGCTGCAGGTGGCCGCGGCGCTGCGCGGCCGCGACTACGTCAGCGCGGAGGACATCGAGTTGCTGCTGCCACGGGTGCTCGGACATCGCATCGAGCTGGCCCCCGGCGTCGCCGACCTGGAGCGGATTCTCAAGCAGAACATGCGCGAGCCCATGGAGCAGTTGGCCAGGAGCACCCTCGCCTGATGTGGCAGCGCCTGCGACAAACCACCCCGGCATTTATCGCCGCGATAGCGCTGCTCTGCAGCACCCCGCTGTTTGCCCAGGGCGATAGCGACTCAGGCCTCGACTCGTTCGAGATCCCCCAACAACGACTACCGCTGTGCTTCGGCTTCACCGACATCCAGGACGAACGGGCACTGGCGGTCTGCGACGCGCTCAACCTGAACGAGAACGTGCGCGCGCGCGAGCTAGCCGAGCAATGGATCAACCAGGACCCGAACAACCCCGCGGCCCAGTTCGCCCTGGCCGAAGTGCTCTTCACGGTGGAGGGCAACATGCCGCGGGCACTGTTCCATCTCAACCGCGCCGAGGCCCTGACCGGTTACGAGTCCATGGAGGAAGCGCTCGGCTCCGGTCAGCTGCAGTGGCACTACCTCACCCTGAGCCAGCTCTCCTACGTGCACCAGCTCATGGGCAACCAGGAGGAGTCCCTGGCCTATCTGGACCGGATCAAGCAAATCTACGGACAGGACGTGGAATCCTTTCGCGGCTGGCCCCTGGTCAAGCTGAAGGAATACGGCGCCGCCCGGGCCAGTGCCAACGCGGTATTGGAGAACAGCGACGACGAACGGGCACGCGCGCGTGCCTGGAACACGCTGTGCGCGGTCGAGCTGGCGAGCCTGGCACCGGTAGAATCCATGGGCGCCTGCGAGCGCACCATCGGCGAGGATGAGGACCGGGGCGGCGCCGACACGGTCTACCTGACCAATGCCTCCGAGGTCGCCCTGAGCCTGTTGCAGATGGATCGGGCCGAGGGTTACCTGGACAGGGCCACCCGCTACCTCAACCCGGACAGCGTGGCGGACCCCTGGATCTACAAGCTCTATCTCACCATGAATCAGGGCCGCTTCGACGAGGCCAATGCCGCGCTCGAGCGCATGCTGATCTGGCGGGAGCAGCAGGAGCCCATAGTGCACGTGATGAACCGTGCGGAACATTTCCTCGTCAGCGCCGCCTTCCTGCTGCTGGCGGGCTATGCCGACGACGCAGCCAGGCTCAGCGGCACCGCCCTGAACCAGCCGGACCGCAACGGCAGCTACAGCGCCGATGACGCCCAGAAAGATTCCTACGCCGCCCTGCTCAACATGATGGCCCACCGCACCGCCTACCAGCAGGAGCTGGAACGACTCGCGACGCGCGGTCGCCTGGAGGCAATCACCGGCCGCCTGCGTGCCCAGACGCAGCGCTTCGCGGCCTGGCAGGCGGAGCGGCGTGCGGCCTCGCTCATGGCCCAGTTCGACGTGCTGCAGAACCGGCTGCGGCCCTATGCGCCATTGGAGGTGCATATTCCGGAATGGATCGAGCCCGAGATCATCGACCTGGTAGGCCCGGGAGTCATGCGCAACCTGCTGGAGCAGGCCCGGGACAATGGCGCCTTTCAGCTCAACGAGGGCTACTACCATGCCTATCGCGCCGAGATCGCCGCAGTCGCCGG
>JBBDSI010000187.1:0-1067 GCA_040905005.1 Pseudohongiellaceae bacterium | reverse complement strand
CACGTCTCCGGCGAGCAGGTCTACAAGGGCCTGGCCGGCATGATCATCGTCGATGACGACGAGCATCCGGAGGAGTTGCCCGGAGAATACGGTGTCGACGACGTGCCGCTGATACTGCAGGATCGCCGTTTCGCCGACGACGGCGCTTTCCAGTACCGCAATCGCTACGAGGACATTGTGCTGGGCATGATGGGCGATACCATCCTGGTGAACGGCACCTGGCAGCCGCAGTTCCGGCCGCGCACGCGTCTCGTGCGTTTTCGCCTGCTGAACGCGGCCAATGCCCGCACCTTCCACGTGGCTTTGAGTGACAACCGGCCCTTTCAGCAGATCGGCGGCGACGGCGGCCTGCTCACGAGCCCGGTGACGCTTTCCTCCCTGCGCATCGCGCCGGGTGAACGGGCGGAGATCATCGTGCGCTTCAACCCCGGCGAGTCGGTGAACCTGGTCAGCCTCGGCCGCGAGGTGACGCCTACTTCGTTCCCCGGCGCCATGCCGCGCCTGTTGCGGCAAATGAACAGCGAGGCGTTCAACCTGCTGGCGCTGCATTGCGAATCGTCACTGGAGGAGCGCTCGGCCCTGCCCGAGACCCTCACCGAGATCTACCGATTGCCGGAGGCCGCCGCTACCAACACGCGTACCTTTGAGTTGGGCATGGGTTCGGGCATGCGCAGCGGCGCGGACCGCGGCCCCGGCAACGGGCCGCGCAACGGCACCGGCGGCGGCTTCGGCGGCGGCAGGTACTTCATCAACGGTCGGGTGATGGCCATGGACTACATCAACGAGCGCGTGCCCCTGAACACCACCGAGATCTGGGAAGTCAGCAACGACTCGCCGATGATGCATCCCTTCCACATCCACAATGGCCAGTTTCAGGTGTTGGATCGCAGCGGCGAACCACCGCCGGCCAATGAGATGGGCTGGAAGGACACGGTGCAGGTGGGGTTCGGGGAAACGGTGCGTCTGATCATGCGCTTCACCGACTACGCTGACGAGAATAATCCCTACATGTACCACTGCCACATCCTCGAGCACGAGGATCTGGGCATGATGGGGCAGTTCGTGCT
>JBBDSI010000186.1:0-6268 GCA_040905005.1 Pseudohongiellaceae bacterium | reverse complement strand
GTACGCATCGAGGAGATGCAGCACGGCCAGCGCCTGGACAATTTCCTGTTGCGGGTCCTCAAGGGGGTGCCAAGGTCGCGTGTCTATCGCCTCATCCGCCGCGGCGAGGTGCGGGTGAACAAGAAACGCAGCAAGCCCGAGCAGCGCCTGGAGAGGGGGGATCAGGTGCGCATCCCGCCCTATGCCGGCCCGGAACAGTCGCAGCCGGGTAAGCCGGGAGAGGGCCTGCAGGAACTGTTGTTCGCCAGTGTGATGCACGAGGATGAGGCCGTGCTGATCCTGAACAAGCCCGCCGGCCTGGCGGTACACGGCGGCTCCGGCATCCGCCTGGGCCTGATCGAGGCGCTGCGCCAGATGCGACCCGATTGGCGCCACCTGGAGCTGGCGCATCGCCTCGACCGGGACACTTCGGGCTGTCTGGTGATTGCCAAAAACCCTATACAATTAAAGCCGATACAGGAACAATTTAAGGCAAGAGATGTAGAGAAACACTACCTGGCGCTGGTGCACGGTCAGTGGCCGGAGGCACTTGCCGAGATCACCGTGCCATTGCAGAGAAACGAGTTGAGTGGCGGCGAGCGCGTGGTCAAGGTCGATCCCGCCGGCAAGCCCGCCAGGACGCTGTTCCGGGTCCGCCAGCGCTTCGCCGACGCCACCTTGCTGGAGGTCACGCCGGAAACCGGCCGCACCCACCAGATCCGGGTGCATTGCCAGCATGCCGGTCATCCTATCGTGGGTGATGCCAGGTACGTGCACAGTCGGCATTTGGGCAGCAATGGGCACCTCAATCAGACCAGGACTCTGTGCCTGCATGCCTGGAAAATCCGCTTCCGTCATCCTGCCGATGGCGCCGCGCTCAGTGCCGCGGCGCCTCTTGACCGCCATTTTCAACAAATACTCGACTCGCTTCAGTAAGTGGCTGATTTTGCCCGCTTTTACTTGCAGGAATTCTTTGACAGCCGGGGGCTGGACGCCTAGAATTGCGCGCCTATGTCCGAGCGCCCGGTTCCAGCCTATGTTGATACCCGCAAGGTGTTTCAGCAGGAAGCCGAGATTGCCGGTGCTGTGCCACTGCAGTGTCTGCCACGATTCCGCCAGAGCCTGGCCGGCGATGCCGCCCAGGTCTCCGTCGCCCTGGCTTTCACCAGCAATGACAGTGGCCAGCGCCTGATCACCGGGGTCGTGCGCGCGACCGTCGACGTCATCTGTCAGCGCTGCCTCGAACCCCTGACCATCGCGCTGGAGGATGAGATCCGCCTGGCACTGGTGCCGGGAGAGAGCGAGGCCGCGGGGCTTGAGCCCGACCTGGACCCCTGGATCAATGAGGATTACCGGCTCGACCTGGCGCCCCTGGTCGAGGAGCAACTGATGCTGTGCATGCCGATCGTCAGCTATCATGCCGATGGCCGTTGCAAAGAGGCGCTGAGCTACCGGGCAGGGCCGGATCCCGAGACGACTCAGGACGCGGGAGAAGGGGTGGAAGAGAACCCGTTTTCAGTTCTCAAGTTACTTAAGAAAAGTGACTGAACTAACTATTTTTATTACTTATTTGGAGATATCCCCATGGCTGTTCAGAAGGACAGGAAGACGCGCTCTAAGCGCGACATGCGCCGTTCCCATGATGCCTTGTCGTTGCCGACGCTCTCAATCGACAAAACCACTGGCGAAGTGCACCGTCGACATCACGTCACCGCCGACGGGTTTTACAAGGGCAAGAAGGTCCTCGATATCAGCGAAGACTGAGGCTGCCTGTGCTCAAGCGCATAGCGATTGATGCTATGGGCGGCGAGGGCGGGCCGGAACTCACTGTCCCGGCCGCTCTTGGCGTGCTTGCGGGCGAATCCTCTCTGGCACTGACCCTGGTGGGTGATCGGGCACGCATCGAGCCGTTCCTGCAGCTGAGTGACGCACAGGCCGATCGCTGCCAGGTGCTGCATGCGGACAGCGCCATCAGCGATGAGGACAGCCCGCACAGCGTACTGCGCAGTGCCCGTCGCAGCTCCATGTACCTGGCCGCGGAGCTGGTTCGTGACGGCGCGGTGGAGGCGATGGTCAGTGCCGGCAATACCGGCGCCCTGCTGATGATCGGTCGCCACCTGCTGAAAACAATTCCCGGCATCCAGAAACCCGCCATCGTAGCCACCATTCCCGGTGCCACGCGGCAGAGCTATTTGCTGGATGTGGGGGCCAATCCCGAGTGCACGGCGCGGCAGTTGTTCGAGTTCGCGGTCATGGGCTCGGTGCTGGCGGAGTCCCTGAGTGGTGAGCCCGCCCGTGTCGGGCTGCTCAATATCGGCGCCGAGCATTTCAAGGGAACCGATGAGGTGCGCCAGGCCGCCGCCTTGCTCGAGCAGTGCAAGCAATTGAATTATATCGGGTTTATAGAGGCGAATGGGCTGTTCGAGAGTGTCGCCGACGTGGTCGTGTGTGACGGCTTCGTGGGCAACGTGACCATCAAGTCCAGCGCCGGCGTGGCCAATGTCATCCAGAACATGCTGCTCGAGGAATTGGAGCAGAGCCTGCTGGCGCGCCTGTCGGAGCGTTCCTCCTCGTCCATGATCTCCCGGCTCATCGCCCGCATCAATCCGCAACGCTTCAACGGCGCCACGCTGCTGGGGCTGCAGGGCAGCGTGGTGAAGAGTCACGGCAATGCCACCGGGGAGGGCTTTGCCTACGCGATCCGCCAGGCGATGCGTGAAGTGGAGAATGCCGTTCCGCAATTGATCGGCGAGAAAGTAGCTGCGATCATGTCGGCGAACTGACGCCTGACTCGCTGGTCAATGAAGTAAAACATAAATAAATCATACAGTTAAACTAATGATTTAAGAATAAGCGAGAACATCCATGGAAAAATCCGGATTCGTCTTTCCCGGGCAGGGATCCCAGAAGCTGGGCATGCTGGGGGCGCTGGCCTCGGCCTACCCCCTGGTGCAGGAGACCTTCGCCGAGGCCTCCGCGGTTCTGGGCCAGGATCTGTGGGAGATTGCCCAGCATGATGCGGGAAACAGCCTCGATCAGACCGACATCACCCAGCCGATCCTGCTCACCGCTTCCGTAGCCATCTGGCGGGTATGGCAACAGCAGTATGGGCCCAAACCCGCCATCCTGGCCGGTCACAGCCTCGGCGAGTATTCAGCGCTGGTGTGCGCCGGGGCGCTCGACTTCGCCGCCGCCGTGCGCGTGGTGAATCAGCGCGGTCAGTTCATGATGCAGACGGTGCCACCCGGAACCGGCAAGATGGCCGCGATCGTCGGCCTGGAGAACTACCAGATCAACGAGATCTGCGACGAGGCCGAGGAACACCAGGTGGTCTCCGCGGCCAACTTCAATTCCCCCGGCCAGACCGTGATAGCCGGCGATGCCGAGGCCGTGGACCGGGCTATCGCGCTGTGCAGGGAGGCGGGGGCCAAGCGGGCACTGCCGCTCAAGGTCAGCGTGCCTTCCCATTGCGAATTAATGCGCCCTGCGGCGGTCCAGTTGGCCGAGGTGCTGGCGGCAGTCGAAATCACGCCGCCCGATATCGCCGTGGTGCAGAACGTTAACGCCGAGATCGTCACCGATCCCGATGCCCTTCGCGCCAATCTCGTCAAGCAGTTGTATGCCCCCGTGCAGTGGGTCGATTGTGTGCGGGTCATGCACAAGGCTGGTATCGGCCACATCGTCGAATGCGGCCCGGGGCGCGTCCTGTGCGGCCTGATCAAGCGCATAGAATCCTCCCTGATCTGTTGCGGTAGCGATGATCCGGCCAGCCTGGAAAGCGCCCTGCAGGAGTTGCAGGGTTAAGTAAGCACAATAAGGAGTATTTGTAGATGTCTGATTCGACGGATATTGCATTGGTTACCGGCGCCAGCCGTGGGATCGGCAAGGCGATCGCCCTGGCGCTGGGCAAGGCCGGCCTGACGGTGGCCGGCACCGCCACGACCGGCGCGGGCGCCGAGCGCATCAGTGCCTACCTGGCGGAAAACAATTTTAAAGGCGGCGGATTCAGCGCCGATGTAGCCTCTGACCAGTCGGTGACGCAGCTTTTGGAGGAGGTCTCGGCCCGCTTCGGTGCCCCCACCGTGCTGGTGAACAACGCCGGCATCACCCGCGACAATCTACTGATGCGCATGAAACCGGAGGAATGGTCCGAAGTGATCGAAACCAACCTGGGTTCCATGTACCGGCTCAGCAAGGCCTGCCTGAAGGCGATGACCAGGGCGCGCCATGGCCGTATCGTCAATATCAGCTCGGTCGTGGCCGCCAGCGGCAATGCGGGACAGACTAATTATTGCGCCTCCAAGGCGGGCATCGAGGGCTTTACTCGCTCGCTGGCCAAGGAAGTGGGTTCACGCAACATCACCGTCAACGCCGTGGCACCCGGCTTCATCGAGACCGACATGACGCGGCAGTTGCCCGAGCAGCAGGCGGCAGCCCTGCTTGGGCAGATTCCCCTGGGCAGGCTCGGTCAACCCGAAGAAATCGCCGCCGTGGTAGCCTTTCTGGTGTCGGCAAAAGGCGCCTACATCACCGGCGAAACCGTGCACGTCAACGGCGGAATGTACATGGCCTGATGCCGTCGCAACGGGCCTATTTAGTAGCCCGAACAGGGGGCATGCGATTGGGCAATTTAAGCATTACAACGTAATCAAATAGAGGTAAACTTGCGTCTCTGAATTCAGGCGGTTGTCTGGCTGCGACACAATCGCTGCAGAGAGGCTGTTAAAAAGCCTTTGAAAACAAAGTACTAGGAGCTAATAACAGATATGAGTAGCATTGAAGAGCGCGTAAAGAAAATAGTTTGCGAACAACTGGGCGTTAAGGAAGACGAGGTCAAACCTTCTGCTTCCTTCGTGGAAGATCTGGGCGCTGATTCTCTTGATACCGTCGAATTGGTCATGGCTCTGGAAGAAGAGTTCGAGACCGAAATACCCGACGAAGAAGCCGAAAAAATCACCACCGTGCAACTGGCTGTTGATTACATCAACCAAAACCTCTAAGCCCTCAATCAATGCTCGAATCTGAAGCTACTCCAGGCCGACTGGAGTAGCTTTTGTTTATATGGGCAGTTTTTTCCGGAGCGAACAATGAGTGGACGCCGAGTCGTCATCACGGGGCTGGGTTTACTAACGCCACTGGGCAATGACGTTGCGACTTCCTGGGAAGCACTCAAGCAGGGCAAGAGTGGCATCGACCGGATCAGTCATTTCGATGTCAGTGAATTTTCCACGCAGATTGGTGGTTCGCTAAAAGCGTTCAACTGCGAAGACTTCATGGCGCAAAAGGACGCCCGGCGCATGGATATCTTCATGCAGTACGGGATCGCGGCCGGCGTGCAGGCTTACGCGGACTCTGGCCTTGAGGAGAGCCGCATCGAAGCGGAACGGGCGGGGGTCGCCATCGGCTCCGGTATCGGCGGCATTACCTCCATCGAGCAGACCACTCAACAGATTCACGACAACGGTCCGCGCAAGGTGTCACCATTCTTCGTGCCGGGGTCGATCATCAACATGATCGCCGGCAACCTTTCCATTCGTTTCGGCCTCAAAGGGCCCAATATCGCCGTGACCACCGCCTGTACCACCGGCACCCACAATATCGGCCTGGCGGCGGGCATGATCGCCAACGGGCAGGCGGATGTGATGCTGGCCGGAGGCGCGGAGATGGCCACCTCCAGGGTGGGGCTCGGTGGCTTCTGTGCGGCCCGGGCCATGTCCACGCGCAATGATGATCCGACGCGGGCCAGTCGTCCGTGGGACAGGGACCGCGATGGCTTCGTCCTCGGCGACGGCGCCGGCATCCTGGTGCTGGAGGAACTGGAACACGCCCGGCAGCGTGGTGCCACCATCTATGCCGAGCTGTGCGGTTTCGGCATGAGCGGCGATGCGTATCACATGACGTCGCCGCCGGCGGACGGGGCGGGCGCCGCCCAGTGCATGCGCAATGCGCTGGCCAGTGCCGGATTGAATCCGGAGCAGGTCGACTACATCAATGCCCACGGCACCTCCACCCAGGCCGGCGACCTGGCCGAGACCAGGGCCATCAAGAGCGTGTTCGGCGCCCACGCACACAAGCTGGCGGTCAGTTCCAGCAAGTCCATGATCGGCCATCTGTTGGGGGCATCCGGATCGGTGGAGGCCATCATCTCGGTGCTAACGCTACGCGATCAGGTGATTACCCCGACTGTCAACCTGGACGAACCGGACGCGGGCTGCGACCTCGACTACGTTCCGCATACGAGTCGAGACGTCGCGCTCGATATCGTGCTCAGCAATTCCTTCGGTTTCGG
>JBBDSI010000185.1:0-1069 GCA_040905005.1 Pseudohongiellaceae bacterium | reverse complement strand
GAGAGGATCATGGCGCCCTGGCTGATGGAACGTATGGCACCCAGATGCCGTATGCCATAGCGTTCTGCCCACATTGCGCCGGCAGAGATAGAGGTGAGCCCGAGTGTGATACCGATGAGTCCCAGGTAGGCAAAAATTACCCAGATAGCCTCGTTCGCGGCAAACAGCACAAGGCCGCCCGCCATCGGTAAGCCTGACAATGGCAGGAAACGTTGTGCACCCATACGGTCTACCAGGGGACCGGCGGCGAACAGGCTGAGCAGGTGACCTGCCGCAAACACACTAAAGGCGCCGGCGACCTGGGTCAGAGGCCAGTTGCGTAATTCGGCGATGGCGCTCTGGTGGAAGAGTATGCCGGTGACTATGAACGGCGGGGCCAGGAGTGCCGGCAGCAGCAGGTAAAGACCGGGGTCGCGCAGCGCATCACGGCGGGTATATTGTTTTCGGCTGTAGTCTTCCTCTTGCAGGGTGGAAATATACCTGTCAGGAGTCGGAACCTGTCTTGCCAGTATCCATAGCAAGGGCAGCACCACAAGCAACAGCAACAGGGCCGACAACAGCCAGGGCAGGGACCAGCTTCCTGCCTGCATCAGGATTACTGCGCTGACCGGGAGGATTGCCTCTGACAAGGGAAAGCCCATGGCAATAAAGGCCACTGCCTTGCCGCGGTCTGCGGTGAAGTATCTTCCCGCAACCGTCATCCCCAGATGCCCCATCATGCCCTGTCCGCCAAGCCGGATCAGCAGAAAACCCAGCCATAACATGACAGCCTCGGCAGCCAGGCCCAGGAGCAGGCAGCCGCCGGCAAGGAGTAATACTGTGAGCATGGCGACACGGTGCAGGGGCCAGATATCCACCAGCGTACCCAGTCTCACCAGCAATAATGCCGAGATCACAGTGGCCGTTGCATACAGTGAACCATAGGCCGTGTGGCTCAGATCAAATGCCGCACGGATCTCGCCGCCAAAGATGGAGATGAAAAATGTCTGGCCGAAACCGGAACTCATTGTGGCCAGCAATGCAAATATCAACAGGTGTGGCTGTTTGAGGATGAATCCCGGTAGTATCT
>JBBDSI010000184.1:4586-6274 GCA_040905005.1 Pseudohongiellaceae bacterium | reverse complement strand
TGCATTGCCGTCAATGCGGGTACAATAGCGCAAATTCTGGCAGTGACCCGCGATGAAAAAATCCGAGAGTGTTTTCCTGGTCGGCCCCATGGGTGTCGGCAAGACGACCATCGGCCGCGCCCTCGCGGACATGCTCGGCGCGGATTTCTATGACTCCGACCGGGAGATCGAGGCCAGCACGGGGGCCGATATTCCCTGGATCTTCGATGTCGAAGGCGAAGCGGGTTTTCGCCAGCGCGAGACGCGGATGCTGGATCAGCTTACCCGGCGCAACGGTATCGTCCTGGCCACCGGCGGCGGCGCAGTCATGGCCGAGACGAACCGCAATCGACTGCGTGATCGCGGCTGGGTGGTTTATCTGCGGGCATCGATCAAACAGCAGGTCGATCGGACCAGTCGCGACAAGAACCGGCCGCTGCTGCAGACGCCTGACCCGGAGAAGAAGATTCGGGAGTTAATGAAGATACGCGACCCCTTATACCGGGAGATAGCCGACCTGGTGATAGATACCAATCGCCGCAATCCCAGAACCATCAGCCAGGAGATCTGCCGACAACTACCAGCGTTGCGGGGCTCCACGCAGGAAACCAGTGATGCTGACAGTACAGGTTGATCTCGCCGAACGCGGCTACCCGATTCATATCGGCAGCGGCCTGCTGGACAGGCCCGAGCTGCTGCGCCCCCTGCTGGCCGATTCACGCGCCGTCGTGGTCACCAACGATGTCGTGGCGCCGTTGTATCTCGAGCGGGTGCGGGCGTTGCTCGGCGAGCACTATGCCGACGCAATCATTCTCCCGGATGGCGAGGCGCACAAGACCCTGGCAACGGTGGAGACGATCTACGACCGGCTGCTCGCGGGCAAGTTCGATCGCAAGACCGTGTTGGTCGCCCTGGGTGGCGGCGTGGTTGGGGACATCACCGGCTTCGTGGCCGCCACCTACCAGCGCGGCGTGCGTTTCATCCAGATCCCGACGACCCTGCTGGCGCAGGTGGATTCATCGGTGGGTGGCAAGACCGGAGTCAATCATGCGCGCGGCAAGAATATGATCGGCGCCTTCTACCAGCCGATCAGTGTTCTGGCCGACACCGGAGTGCTGGCGACCCTGCCGGAACGAGAGGTGAGAGCCGGTCTGGCGGAGGTACTGAAGTATGGCCTGATCGTGGACGCCGACTTCTTTCACTGGCTGACGGAGCATGCCAGCGCCTTGACGGCGCTCGACGCCGAGACCGTGGCGCGGGCCGTGCAACGCTGCTGTGAGATCAAGGCCGACATCGTGGCCCGCGACGAACGCGAGAGCGGCGTGCGGGCGCTGCTGAACCTCGGACACACCTTCGGGCACGCCATCGAAACCGCCAGCGGCTACGGCACCTGGCTGCACGGGGAGACCGTGGCCATGGGCATGGTTATGGCGGCGGATCTGTCGCGCCGGATTGGCTGGCTGGAGGCAGAGCAGGCTGGTCAGGTGCGCCGCGTATTGGAAGAAAAATTCGGTATGCCGGTCGTACCGCCTGCCGATATAGAGGTAGAACAGTATCTGGATCTCATGGCCTCGGACAAGAAGGCGGAGGGCGGCAGGATTCGTTTCATCCTGCTAAGCGCCATCGGCGCGGCGGCCATCACCGCTGCAGTGGATGGCGACGCCCTGACCGCCACCCTGACGGCCGGCACAGCACTTTGCAGGTAGTTT
>JBBDSI010000184.1:3151-4486 GCA_040905005.1 Pseudohongiellaceae bacterium | reverse complement strand
GGCCTGCTGGCCTGTGTGAGTGGGGAACCGGGCAGCGGCAAGACTACCCTGGCGCAGGAATTCCGCCAGCGCTGTGGCGAGGAGGCGGAATGTGCCCGCATCCAGGCTACCCTGTTCATGAACAATACCCAGTTTCTGGATAACCTCGCCGCGGAGTTGCCCTGGCTCGACGCCGGCCAGGACTGGCTGCGTTGCCTGGATACCATCGCCCGGCGTGCCGCGGACCTGGACCTGGAAGCCCGCGCGCTCGTCATCATCATTGACGACGCCCATGAACTCGGCAGCGAAGTGGTCGCGGTGCTGGCACAGATACTGAAGCGCTGCGAGGGGGGGCTGTCACTGCTCCTGCTGGGGGAGGCCCAGCTACCCAACCTGCTGCGCCAGTCTCTGCCGGCGGCCATGCGGGCGCGGGTCGCCTGGTTCGAACTGGCGCCTTTGAGCAGTGAAGACAGCTTTGACTATGTGCGCTTCAAGCTGGCGACCGCCGGCTATACCCAGGCGCTGCCACTGTCCGGAGGCCAGCTCCGCGCTCTGTACGACCAGGCCCGGGGCAATCCGGCAAGGCTCAATGCCCTGATCGCCGCGGCGCTGATGGAAAGCGAGGCCACGGTCGCGTCGGCAGTGTCGGTGCCGGCGCGACCCTCGTTGTTCAGCCAGGGCCAGCCCTACTGGCTCGCGGCCGGGGTACTCGTGGTCTTGTTGGTGGGAGTTCTCCTGTTTGTCGATGATGGTGGCGCGGGCAGTATGCCGGCGACGCGATCCATCCCGGTGGCGGTGAATGCCGACGGCCAGGTCGAGCGCGACACGACGCCGGCGCAAGCCCCGGTACCCGCCGAAACTTCGCTCGTACAGGACGAACCGGGTGCCATGCCGGAAGCAGACCCGGTGCCGGATGCGCCGCAGGCACAGTCCCCCGCCACGGCGGAAGCAGTCGCGCCGGCTGACGCCGATGCACGCCCGGGATCGCCCGCTTCCCCGCAGCCTGCGTCAACGCCGGTAGTCGCCTCCCTGCCGGACTTCACTCGGTCCCTGCTGGACGCCGCGCCGGAAGGCTTCACGATTCAGGTGATGGGCACCCGCTCGCAGGACAACGCCCGGCGCTTCCTCGACACGCACTTTTCCGCGGCCGATTCCGGCGTCATCGAAACCCGGTTTGAGAATCGGCCCTGGTATGTGGTGGTACACGGCAACTTTACTGACCGTGCCGACGCCAGCGCCGTCATTGCCGGGCTGCCGGAACCCGTGCGCGTTCTGCAGCCCTTCGTTCGCAGCCTGGAAGATATCCAGGCGGCGGTGCGGCAACAACTGTCTTCTCGTTAAAAACCTGGTCGTTAA
>JBBDSI010000184.1:1297-3051 GCA_040905005.1 Pseudohongiellaceae bacterium | reverse complement strand
AGCCCGGGCGTTCGCCAGGAGCCTGGTTGTCAGGAACCTGGCAGGCGCCGATCATGCTCTCTGCACTGATCCACAGGGGCAGTGCCTGCGTTTCTCTGTCTGTCGCCCTCGTGTAGAATTGAGCCCTTTTTGCGCAACCGGCCCGAAAGCCGGGGCGCAGCCTAGCCAAACGGAAGCACACTGTGACACTGAAAAACGATCGATTCCTGCGCGCGCTGATGCGCCAGCCCGTGGATGTCACGCCGGTATGGATGATGCGCCAGGCTGGACGCTATCTGCCCGAATACCGCGCCGCCCGAGAGCAGGCGGGAGACTTCATGACGCTCTGCCAGACGCCGGAACTTGCCTGCGAGGTCACGCTGCAACCGCTGCGTCGCTACGACTTCGATGCGGCCATCCTGTTCTCCGACATCCTCACGATTCCCGATGCCCTCGGGCAGGGCCTTTATTTTGTCACCGGCGAGGGGCCGAAATTCCGCAAGGTGATCGAGACGCCGGCGGATGTGGAAAAGCTGCCGGCCATCGCCGTCGAATCCGAGCTTTCCTATGTCATGGACGCCGTGGCGCTCATCCGCCGGGAACTGAATGGCAGCGTGCCGCTGATCGGTTTCTCCGGCAGCCCCTGGACCCTCGCGACCTACATGCTCGAGGGCGGCTCAAGCAAGGATTTCCGCCGCGCCAAGGCTTTCCTCTACAACCACCCCGAGGCGATGCATCTGCTGCTGGCGCGGCTCGCCGACGCGGTCGTCGACTATCTGAACGGTCAGATCGCCGCAGGCGCCCAGGCCGTGCAGATCTTCGATACCTGGGGCGGTATTCTCACCCCGCGCGCCTATCAGGAGTTCTCCCTCGCCTATATGCAGAGCATCGTTAGCCGCCTGACTCCGGAGAGCGAAGGCCGGCCGGTGCCGGTGATACTGTTCACCAAGAACGGTGGCCAGTGGCTGGAGGCGATCGCCGCTAGCGGTTGCCACGCCGTGGGGCTCGACTGGACCACCGACATCGGCCAGGCGCGCCAGCGCGTGGGTGACCGGGTAGCCCTGCAGGGCAATATGGACCCGGCGATTCTCTATGCCTCGCCGGCCGCGATCGCGGCCGAGGTGCAGCAGATCCTGGCCGCCTTCGGGCCGGGCGCCGGACATGTCTTCAATCTCGGTCACGGCATCACGCCGGAGGTCGATCCCGAGCACGTCGCGGCCTTCGTCGCGGCCGTCCATGAGCATTCAGCCCAGTACCATTCGTAGCCTGCCTGCAGACACGGCCCTGGTCGCGCTCGGCGCCAACCTGCCATCGCCAGCCGGTACGCCGGCCGAGACTCTGCGGGCGGCACTGGCCGCCCTGGCTGCCCTGTCCCAGGCACCGCTACGCTGCTCTTGTCTGTATCAGTCGGCGCCGCAGGACTGCCCTCCGGGAGCGCCGGACTTCGTCAATGCCGTCGCCATGCTGACCCTGGACCCGGCAACGGACCCCCGGGCGTTGCTCGAGCGGCTGCAGGCGCTGGAGGCCCGCTTCGGCCGCCGCCGCAGCGGCGTCGTCAACGAGGCCCGCACGCTCGACCTGGACCTGCTCGGCTTCGGTGAGCGCGAGCTGTGCACGCCCGGGCTGGTTCTGCCGCACCCGCGCGCGGCAGAGCGTGCATTCGTCCTCAGACCCCTCGCCGATCTCGCCCCGGCACTGCAATTACCGGGTTGGCCTGTGTCAGTGCAGGAACTGCTGGACGGACTGCCCGCGCACGACCTCACCCCTCTCTCGCC
>JBBDSI010000184.1:0-1197 GCA_040905005.1 Pseudohongiellaceae bacterium | reverse complement strand
GAACGTGGCTGCCCGCCGTTCCCTGGCTTTCTGCCAGTATGGGCAGAGAGGACGGTTTTCGGTGACGAATTACTACATTTTTGGATGTGACAATTGAAATAAAAGTGGTAGCCTAGATCCGTGGATCGGTATGTGATCGGGAAGAACGCCCCGGATGCCCACAAACTAGCCGGGTTACTCCCGATACCGCTGCCAGCAACCGGCAAACACTGCGCCATCCCGGGTTCCGCGTGACTCGCGGGAGCGCCGCCAGATTCAACGTTAGAAGCAGACAGCGCGGCCGGTAAATTAGAAACAGAACAACACTATCAAGGCAGTAGTCATGCACAAGCTATCCGCCAACCTGTTCCGCCCCGGCCTGCTGGCCGCGGCAGGCTTGCTGGCGGCCGTTCCGGCCTCGGCGCAGGAGATTGTGCGCGCCGACGATGCGGCTGGCTCGACCCTGAATTTCCGTATTGCCCCCGCCTCCCCACTGAGTGCGGATTCGCCGCTGTTGAGCATTGTCCGCGATGGGTCGCAGGACCGCCAGGAAATCGGGAACACCGTGGTGGAAGAGGCGCTCAACTACAATCTCAGCGTCGGTATTACTCCCCTGGAAGGCCTGAATCTGCACGCCGATGCCTGGCGCCAGCAGGTAGAGGATGCGCCGGCGATCGGCGTGGTGGGGGGAGAATGGCAGGGTTCCACAACCACTCTTCTGCCGGATACGGGATCAGGTCAGGAACTCAGCCTGGACAACCCGTTGCTTGGCAACCAGCTGCGTGCCAATGGCTTCGATCTGGGCGCTTCCTATGTGTGGGACACGAATCGCTTCGGCCAGTTCACCCTGAGCACGAAGACCACCTACGTCGAGCAGTTCGCCAACAACGGCACGCTGATGGAACTGGCCAACTCCGAGCTGGCCGATCTGGACGACAGAGTGCTCAATCCCGAGCTGCAAAGCTCTCTCAAACTCACCTGGCAACTCGGCAACCACAGCGCCAGCGCGATCACCAACTACTTCGACTCCTTCAAGGATATTTCTGAACTCGATGTGGAGGAGCTGAATCAGCTGGTCGACAATATCACCACCATCGATCTGCAGTATGGTTACAGTGTGCAGACCGGTTCCAGGGATCGTGCCATCATCTCCTTCGGTATCCGCAACCTCTTCGACGAGAAGACTGCCCAGATACTCAATTCCACGACGCGGATTCT
>JBBDSI010000183.1:0-6295 GCA_040905005.1 Pseudohongiellaceae bacterium | reverse complement strand
AAAAACACGGAAATCATATTGTTATCCCCCGTGCCTCACTATCGCTTGGTCGTTACAATGGGCAGGGTTTCGCCCCGGCACGCGTATAATCCGGTGCCTGTCGCCAGAAGGCTATAGGTTATAAATAGGCACTAAACGCATTGAAGGCCACGCTCTATGCAACGCTTGCGATCCATGGTCACCAACCTGACCGGCTGCGGCCTGCTGCTGTTGCTGGGTGCCTGCTCGACGACGGATTATCGGGAGAGCGCCGACCGGGAGACCTATGCCGCCATCGCCGGCAAGGCCGGGCAGGTGCCCGGCATGACCGAGTCGGTCGATATCGACAACGAGACCGCCGTCAATCTGTCCGTCTTCCCGGTGAACAACGCATCCTTCGAATTCCTCGACCAGGAGGCGGGCAGCGAGATCGGCGCCCGCATCCTCGGCCTGGATGCCGCCCTGGAGCTGGCTTTTCGCCACAGCCGCGATTTTCAGAACCAGAAGGAGAGGCTGTACCTGGAAGCCCTGGCGCTGACCTTCGATCGCTATCGCTACACGCCCACCTTTTCCGCCGCCGCCGGCGGCGACTATATCTGGGATACTGACGACCGCTTCGTCGCCGACATGCAGGCGCTGACCGGCATGCGTGAGATCAGCACCTCGGAGAGTATCGATGCCGGCACCACGCTGGGCGCCCGCTACCTGCTGAAGAGCGGCGGCGCCATCGCCCTGAACCTGACCGGCAACTTCACCCGCTTTCTCACTGGCGACGTGCGCGAGGTGGGCAGCAGCGCGCTGATCGGTTCCTTTACCCAGCCGCTGCTCCGGGATTTCGGGGCGGCGATCGAGACCGAGACCCTGATGCAGGCCGAACGCGACCTGCTGTATCAGTTACGCGACTTCACCCGCTTCCGCAAGGAATTCGCCGTCACCATCGCTTCCGCCTATTACTCGGTGTTGTTGAACCGGGAGACGGCGCGCAACAACTATGCCGGTCTCAATGCGCAGAACCTGTCGCTGGAGCGGGAACAGGCGTTTCAGCAGGAGGGCCTGCGCACCCTGCTGCAGGTAGGGCGCCTGGAGCAGTCGACTCTACAGGCCGATCTGCGCTGGACTGCGTCGATTACGCGATACAAGCGCAGCCTGGACAATTTCAAGATACTGTTGGGACTGAGTGCGGATGATAGTATCGTGCTGGATGACACCGAAATGACGCTGATCGCCGAGACCGGCATGGCGAGCCCCGATATCGGCCTCGACCAGGCAATCGAGTTGGCGCAGCGCACCCGCCTGGACCTGTATACCGAACTGGACCAGGTGCAGGACGCGGCCAGGCGCATCCAGGTCGCCGCCGATGCCCTGGAGCCGGCGCTGGATTTCAGTTTCGTGGCTTCGGTGCCCGACTCGCCCAGCGGTCAACTGGGCGAACTGGATTTTAACCGGGCCGTCTACAGCACCGGGCTCGACCTGGAGTTGCCGCTGGACACGAAGGCCGAGCGCAACGATTACCGGCGGGCGCTGATCGATTACGAGGCCGCCACACGTTCTTACTTGCTGACGCGCGACACTATCACCCTGGACGTGATAGATGCCTACCGGCGCATGAGCGAGGCGCGCAAGAGCTACGACATCAACGTTACCAGCGTGCAGATCAATGAGCGTCGGGTAGAGGAAGCAGAATTGCGGGCTGAGCTGGGCCTGGGAGACATCCAGGACACCGTGGATTCACAGAACGATCTGACGGCGGCGCGAACCGAACTGATCAGTTCTATCGTCGAACACAACATTGCCAAGCTGGAATTCTGGCGCGACGTGGGTCTGCTCTACGTCGACGATTCCGGTCAATGGGAGGAAGGCAGCGATGAGCCTCAATAGAGACCAGATACTGACACAGCTCTGGCAGCGCCTGCCGGCGTCGGTACAGGACACGCTGCGGGCGACGGCGACGAAGTTTCGCGCGGCCGGCAAGGGCACCCAGGTCGCCATCGCCGGGGGCGTCGGCGTGCTGGCCATCGTGCTCGTGAGCGGGCTGCTGGGCGGCGCTGATGACGGCAGTCAGCGAGTGGGCTTCATCGTGCGCCGCGGCGACCTGGACATCACCGTGCTCGAGGGCGGCGCCCTGGAAGCGTTGCAGTCCCAGGAGATCCGTTCCCAGGTCAAGGGTCGTGAGGGTGTGAAGATCCTCAGCATCGTCGAGGAAGGCTATCGCGTGACACCGGAGGATGTGAGTGCCGGCAGAATACTGGTGGAACTCGATACCGCCGCCCTGGTGGATGAGCAGCTCAACCAGGAGATCGCCGTGGAGACGGCCGAGGCGAGTTATATCGAACAGAAGGCCGAGTACGAGATTCAGCTCAACCGGAACATGACCGAGCTGAACGATGCCCGCCAGACCATGCGTTTCGCGCGCCTGGATTTTGAGAAATTTCTCGGCGGCAACATCGTCACCGACATCATAGAGACTCTGGAGATCGAAGAACGCCTCGCCCGGGCCGAGGCGGCACAACTCGCCAATCGGGCCGCGCCAATGCCGGCTGCGGAGCCGGAGCGGATCGACACCGGTACGGCGTCAATGCCGGAGGAGCTCGATATCGACTCCCTGCCACCCCAGGTGCAGCAGCGGGTGCGGCAACTGATGGCCGAGAATGGGGGCCAGGTGCCCCAGGAAATGCTGGAGCGTATGCAGCGCTTCGGCCAGGGCGGCTTCCCGCGCGGGCAGGGCGGAGCGCCCGATGGCGAGCTGCCCACCACCGAGCCGGCAGACATCGTACGCAATGAACCGGAGGAATTGCTCCTCGCACCGGTGGCGGCGGACGAGGGTGAGATCCAGGTCAGTTCCATGCTCATGGATGAGTCCTACATGGCCGTGCGCAGCGGTCTCGACTTCACCCGTTATGCCGACATCGAACTGTTAGAGGATGGCGAGGCAAAGCAGCAGCTGCGGGCCCTGATGGACGAGCTGCAGGTGGCGCAGGAGGAATACCTGCTGGCCCAGGACCGCATCGAGGGGCAGCGGCGGCTGGAAGACCGGGGTTTCATCACGCCGACCGAACTGGAGGCCGAAGAGCTGAACCTGAGCAAGGCCTTCAACAAGCAGCAGCAGAGAGAGACGGCCCTGCGTCTGTATATTCAATACACCTTCCCCAAGGATGCCGAGCAGAGGCTGTCTGACTTCGAAAACGCGGTGATGAGCTACCAGCGTCAGCTCATCGACAACATCGCCGAAGAGGCGCAGCAACGCGCACGCTTCCGCTCGGCCGAACGCAAATTCAATCTGGAACGGGTGAAGCTGGCCGATGTTAACCAGCAGATCGAGATGGCGACGATCAAGGCCCAGCGTCCCGGCCTGGTGGTCTATGGCGCCTCAAATCAGAACAATCGCCGCTTCCGGGGCAACGAGGAGGCCATACAGGAAGGCGCCACGGTGCGCGAGCGCCAGGCCATCCTGACCATTCCCGACATGCGCGAGATGGCGGTGAAGGTGAACATCCACGAATCCGCGGTGCAGCGAGTTGCCGTAGGTCAGAGGGCCCGGGTCAGTATCGACGCCTTCCCCGATGCGCGCCTGACCGGCGTGGTCACCAAGGTGGCCGTGGTGGCGGACTCGTCCAACTCCTTCATGAACCCGGACCTGAAGGTGTATCCCACCACCGTCAAGATCGACGGCGTGCAGGAGTGGCTGCGCCCGGGCATGAGTGCGGAGGTGGAGATCATGGTCGATCGCCTGCAGGATGTGCTCTATGTGCCCCTGCAGTCCGTCTCTTATATCGATGATCGACGCGTGGTCTACGTCAACCGCGGCGGCCGCGCCGAGAGGCGCGAGGTGGAAGTGGGCACCTTCTCCGAATCCTTCATCGAGATCCGCAGCGGCCTGCAGGAGGGCGAGGAAGTCCTGCTGCTGCCCCCGACCGAGCAGATGGCCAGCCGCGCCGCGGGCTAGCCCGGACTATTCATGACGACATCGGTACACAGCGCGCGGCCGGACAGTGCGGCCGTCCCGCCCGGCCTCGCCGCGCGCCAGCAAAATGTGGTGGCGCACCTGGAGGACATACGCAAGACCTACCACATGGGCGCGCTGGCGGTGCAGGTGTTGCACGGCATCAGCCTCGATTTCTATGCCGGCGATTATATCTCCATCATGGGCCCCTCCGGTTGTGGCAAGTCCACGCTGATGAACATCCTCGGCTGTCTCGACCAGCCCACCTCCGGCAAATACTTTCTCGGCGCAGAAGATACCTCGCAACTGGACGACGATGCGCTGTCCGCCATTCGTGGGGCCCGCCTGGGCTTCATCTTCCAGTCCTATAACCTGATCCAGCAGCTCAATGTGCTGGAGAACATCGAGATGCCACTGTTCTATCAGGGCTATGCGGAGGCGGAAAGCCATGACATCGCCATGGCCCTGGCCGAACGCGTGGGCCTGGCGGACCGGGTCGACCACAAACCCTTCGAGCTGTCCGGCGGCCAGCAGCAGCGTGTGGCCATCGCCCGGGCGTTGGCGGTGGACCCGCTGATCATTCTCGCCGACGAGCCCACGGGTAACCTGGACTCCCGGTCCGGTGCGGAAATCCTGACGTTGTTCGACGAACTCAACGCCCAGGGCAAGACGCTGATCATGGTGACCCACTCCGATGAACTGGCGGAGCGGTCGCGGCGGCATATCCGCCTGTTGGACGGCAGGGTGGAGAGCGATGAGCGAACTGACGGTTAATTCTTCACGCCAGCCGCATGAGGGCCCGTCGACCGCCCGCGATATCCGCTCGCGCCGGAGCCGTGGCTTTAATTTCGTGCGCTTCAAGAAGATCTCCCAGGTCGGCCTGAAGAGCATCTACAGTCACGGCCTGCGTTCGCTGCTGACCGTGCTCGGCATCGTTATCGGTGTTGCCGCCGTGATCGCCATGCTGGCGGTGAGCGAGGGCGCCAGCTTCGAGGCCCAGCAGCAGTTCCGCGACCTGGGCGCCAGCAACATCCTGCTGAAGAGTGTCAAGCCGGTGGAGGTAGAGCAGTCCTCGAGACAGGGATTCGGGCCGCCCCAGGCCGCCGTCTACGGGCTGACCTACAGCGACATCCGCACCATCCAGGCGAGCATACCCGGGGTGACGAACGTCATCCCCTCGCGCATCGTCAAGAAGAATGTGTGGAACCTGGTCAATTCGATGAACACGGACATCGTCGGCACCCAGGTGGACTATCCCGCCTCGCGCAATTACAACCTGCGCGCCGGTCGTTTCTTCAGCCAGTCCGAGGTGCGTGATCACGCCAACGTGGTGGTGCTTAGTGACGAGGTGGCACAGCAGCTCTTTCCCATCGACAACCCCGTCGGTAATTCGATTCGCATCGACGAGGATTATTACAACGTCGTCGGGGTGATGGAGTCGGAGGGGTTTTCCAACCTGGGCCAGAATCAGGCCGGTAGTTCCAACTCCGCGCCAGGTCGCATCTTTATTCCCATCACCTCCTCGCGCAGCCGCTTCGGCGAGACCTCGGTGCGCCAGACCGCCGGCGGCATGGAGTCGGAGACCGTGGAACTGCACGAAGCCATCATCCAGGTGGACAGTCAGGACACGGTGATCGAGATCGGTGAAGTGATCGAACAGATCCTTGCCCGCAACCACCGCAGCGAGGACTACACAGTCGAGGTGCCCCTGGCCCTGCTGCGCCAGGCCGAGGCCAGCGCGCTGCGCGATGCCATCGTCGCCGGCGCCATCGCCGGCATCTCCCTGCTGGTGGGCGGCATCGGCATCATGAACATCATGCTCGCCAGCGTCACCGAACGCACCCGCGAGATCGGCATCCGCCGCGCCCTGGGCGCGAAGAAGCGCGACATCATCGCCCAGTTCCTGGTGGAGGCGGTGATCCTGTCCGGCGTCGGTGGGCTCATCGGCGTGGTGCTGGGCATCAGCATTCCCTTCTTTATCTCCCTGTTCTGGGGCATGACCACCATCGTCACCCCCGTCGCGCCTATCCTGGCCTTCTCCATTTCGGCGCTGATCGGGGTGATCTTCGGTATCTACCCCAGCATGCGTGCCGCGGACATGGACCCGGTGGAGGCGTTGCGGCACGAGTAGGGCGGGCCGGGGAAGGATTTCCCGGGCGATAGAGCCGGCAGGATAATCCCGTGTCCGGCAGGAAATAAGGGCTTCTCCGCAAAATCTGTGGGTAGATGTTTCGCTCGGAGAGGGTGCCAAGTGTATGATGTACACGGAAAAATAACGGTGGCTGAGCACATTTTTTGGGTTGATTTTTCCCGGATCAATTTTTTTTGCTCTCGCCAAGCCGCGAAGACGCCAAGAACACCAATTGACACTGGCGC
>JBBDSI010000182.1:0-1077 GCA_040905005.1 Pseudohongiellaceae bacterium | reverse complement strand
CTAATACTGCACACGCCGTGTAAACGACCCGTCTATCACCACATTGGTCCCCGAGGTAAATCCCGAAAGCGGGCTGGCCAGCAGTGCCACCTGGGTCGCGACCTCTTCCCCGGTTCCCATTCGGCCCAGCGGCACCTGCGACTTCACGGACTCGTACAGCTCGGACCGCTGCTGTTTCACCTGGTCCCAGACGCCCCCTTCGATAAAGATCGGACCCGGGCTGACGGTGTTGACCCGAATGCCCCTGGGCGTCAGTTCGCAGGCCAGATTACTGGCGTAGTTGATCAGCGCCGCCTTCATGGCGCTGTAGGGTCCGGCGCTCATGAAGTATTCCAGGGCCGCGGTGGTGGCGATCATCACAATGCTGCCGCTGCCGGATTTTTCCAGGTAGGGCGTGCTGGCCTCGACCCCGTGCACCGCCGCCAGGACGTTGCCGTTGAACTGGCTGAGCCAGCCGGCGTCCCCGGGCTCGTTGCTGCCGGTGACGTTGGAGACGAAGATATCCAGGCCGCCGAGTTCCTTCGCCGCATCGGTGATGAATTTCTTGAAGGCGTCTCCGTCGAAGACATCGACGGGGCGCCCGAAGCACTTCACGCCCTTGGCGGATATCGCTTTGACTGTGGCCTGAACGTCTTCTTCATTACGCGCGCAGAAGGCGATGTGACAGCCCTCGTCGGACAGCAGCTCGATGATGGCGCGTCCGATACCCTTGGTGGCGCCGGTGACCAGTGCGATTTTTCCCTTGAGTTTCAATTCCATAGTGGGTTTCTCCTGGTGTCTGTAGTCAGTTGTGCGCTGATCCGGAAATAAAAAAAGGGGTCTAAGTGACCCCTTTTTTCAGTGCCAGTGCCAGTGATGGTTACTGTACAGTATACATAACCAACTGTGCCGGATCGCCGCGACCGCCGACCCACAAGCCCAGGTACTGGGTACCATCGTGCTCGTAGGTGAAGGGCAGGCCAGTCTGATTATCTGGCAGCTCGATCTCGGCGACGACCTCGCCGGTCTCCTTGTTGATGGCGCGCATGGTCGGTCCCGCGCCAGGGGCGGCGTTGCCCTCGGCGACGAACAGCAGCG
>JBBDSI010000181.1:0-6355 GCA_040905005.1 Pseudohongiellaceae bacterium | reverse complement strand
ACCGCAGTGGTCGACGCTGTCGTGCCGGGCGGCTTCTGCTATGCTGTTCAGCCCGTTTGTCAGCGCTAGCAGGAATTGCCCGTGGGTCACAAGGTCGCCGCCATCCAGATGGTCAGTAGTAGCGAGGTGGAGGATAACCTGGCCGCCGCCGGGCGCCTGATCGCCTCGGCTGCCGGCCAGGGCGCAGAACTGGTGCTGTTGCCCGAAGTCTTCGCCGTGCTCGAGGGCGGCCCCATGCGCGAGTATGGGGAGCGCGAAGGCGAGGGCACGATACAGCGCTTCCTGGCGGCTCAGGCCAGAGAGCATCGGATCATGCTGGTCGGTGGCACCATACCGCTTATTACCCGGCCGGGGCGCAGCGACGGTGATCCCGACTGGCTGATCGAGGATGGTCGGGTGCGCCCGTCCTGCCTGGTCTACGATGCCAGCGGCGCCTGCATCGCGCGCTACGACAAGATCCACCTCTTCGACGTCGAGGTGGAGGATCGCCAGGCGTCCTACTCGGAATCCCGCAGCTACGAGCCCGGCGCTGAGCTCGTGACACTGCCCACCCCGCTGGGCCAGCTCGGCCTCAGCGTCTGCTACGACCTGCGCTTTCCGGAGCTATACCGGGCCCTGTTCCACAGGGGCGCCGAGATCGTCACCGTGCCCTCCGCATTCACCTATGTGACCGGGCAGGCGCACTGGGAAAGCCTTTTGCGGGCCCGTGCCATCGAGAATCAGTGCTTTATCATCGCCGCGGGTCAGGGCGGGAGGCACAACGACAGACGCGAGACCTGGGGCCACTCCATGGTCATCGATCCCTGGGGCAGGGTGCTCGCGGAGGTCAAGGAGGCCGGGGAGGGGGTCGCCCTGGCGGAGATTGACCCGGCGCAGGTTGCGGAGGTGCGTCGGCGCATGCCGATTGCTAGCCAGGTGCGGCTGCAATGATTCTGATCAGCAACGGCATTGCCGCCCTCCTGGTGTTGGCGGGCCTGCTCGTGTCCGGGCCGCTCAAGGTATTCGTGCTCAATGCGGGCCTGTTCGCCCTGTCTGGTGGTATCACCAATTGGCTGGCAGTGCACATGCTGTTCGAGCGCGTGCCGGGCCTGTACGGGTCC
The DNA here is from genome assembly GCA_040905005.1 of Pseudohongiellaceae bacterium. Taxonomy (GTDB): domain Bacteria; phylum Pseudomonadota; class Gammaproteobacteria; order Pseudomonadales; family Pseudohongiellaceae; genus UBA9145. Next base: position 5,255 of record JBBDSI010000181.1, on the reverse strand, counting down.
GGCGTCGTGCAACTTCGCTTTGCCGAGTTGAAGCAGGGCATCCGTGACCTGATCATGGAGCAGTTTTTCCACACGGCCGATCTGGAGGCCTGGTTTCATGAGATTGGTGAGTCGTCCGAGCGCGTCCAGGACAGCCTGAATCGAGTCGTGGACGAGCTGGACCTGGATCAGGCGTTCGAATCCCTGGTGGAAGTGATCATGGCCTCCTCGTTCGCCTCCATGCTGAACATGATGGGCGGGCGTGGCGCCCTGGACAAGCTGAAGGAACCCTTCGTCGAGCGTATGCGAGAATTCATCCAGTCGCGCCTCAGGGAGCCTGGTTTTCAGCGGCAGCTCAACGAGGCCATGCGCGCCGCCATGGATGAGGAGGCCATCCGGGAGCGCCTGGAGCGCCTGATCGACCGGCGTCTGGACGAGTTGACGCCACCCATGGTCAAGGACATCATGCAACGCATGATTCGCGAGCATCTCGGCTGGCTCGTGGTGTGGGGCTGTGCCTTCGGTGGTCTCATCGGTGTCGCGGTAACGGCGCTGGGTGCCTGAAAGGCGATTTCTGTTCAAATGTCCAGTTAAATGTGCTAGGAATTAGTTGACCTGCCATTCAAATTTGGACAGGCCCTGCCCTTTCTCGCTATTTTATAATGAAGCGTCATGAATAGAAGGCCGGTCGAGCAGTTTTCGGGGCGAGGCGCTGGTATTTGCGGCGTGCATCCCGCGATGATTCGCCGATCACCGTTTTGTGATGCAGTGAAAGAAAATTTTGTTTGTCAATTGGTGTAAATCCGGCATGTCTGTAATACAATAGCGCGCTCTCAATTTCCGCGATTCCACGATTACTGTCGAACAGTGCGATCATCGGACCGGGTTATTGAATTAACCGTAAATCAGATAAAGGTATCGAGAATAGATCTATGGCACGACCAGTCGAATTCGATGAAAACAAGGTATTGACCAATGCAATGGAGCAGTTTTGGAAGGAAGGATACGAAGCGAGTTCGGTCCAGAAGCTACTAGATTGCACAGGCATCAACCGCGGCACCCTCTACAATTCCTTTGGCGACAAGGACACTTTTTTCAAGTCTTGTGTCGATCAATACAACGCCATTCTCAATCAGCAGATCAGCAATTCTCTGAAGAACCAGAGTCTGGGCCCCTGGGAGTCCATCGCTGCCCTGTTCGATGAGACCGTCGTCAGTATCACCAACAAGCACCGCAGCATGGGCTGCCTGCTGGTCAATTCTCTCTGCGAGAGCACCAACTACGACAAGGACATCAAGCGCATCGTCCGCGCTTCCCTCGCGGCCATTCGCAAGCCCCTGCTGGCGCGCCTCAGGGAAGCCCAGAAAAAGGGCAAGCTCAGGAAGGGCGTGACTGCGGAATTTGCCGCCGACGTGTTGATGAACACGCTGCACGGCCTCCGCGTCAATTCCCGCGATGGCAAGAACGCCAAGCAACTGAAAGACCTGGCGACTTTCGCCATTGCCTCACTGAAGAAGTAATTCTCCGGAGAGTGGCGGGGTAGCGCCCCGCCACGGCAGGCCTCCCGGACTGTTGCCAAAGGCGCTGGCACTGCTATACTTTGATCTTTGAAGTAGACTCTGATGTAAATAGAGCAGCCAGGATTAGCCAATGAAAAAGATTGCCGGACGCAGATCTGAAGACGACGCCAAAATCGACCTTACGCCGATGCTGGATGTGGTGTTCATCCTGCTCATTTTCTTTGTAGTTACCGCCACGTTCCTGTCAGAAACGGCAATTTCCGCCGCCAGCAGCGAAAACAACCAGGACCAGCCACCGCCGGAAGACATGGACGACCGCAACATTCTGTTTGAGATCGGTGCCAACAACGAGATCATTCTCAACGGTAACCCGCGGCCCATCATCCGCACCCAGATTCGCTCCAACATCGACCGGCTCAAGGCGGAGAATCCCGCCGCCTCGGTCATCATCCAGCCCAATCCCAATTCCGGCGTGGCCACCCTGGTCCTGATCATGGACGCGGCCCGCCAGGCTGGCATGGCAAATATTTCCATTGTCGAACCTTAGCCGAACCATAGCCGAACCCTGATTCGATCCTTAGCAGGTAGAAAACGCACCCTCTCCGGACGGTGCGTTTTTTGTTGCCTTTGTTTTCTTTCTCCCCTCCAGTGACAGCGAATTCCAGTAAACTTGTACCATGAAGAATCGATGGGATCAGGCCAGGGCGGACGCGCTGGCGGCGGAATCGCCCCTGGGGCTGCGGGTCTACACGTCCAATCTGCTGGGCGCTGACGCCGATCTGGTGTTGCATGGTGGCGGCAACACCTCGCTCAAGGGCCAGGTGACCGACCTGTTTGGCGAGGCCGTGCCGGTCCTGTACGTCAAGGGCTCCGGCTGGGACTTACGCAGCATTCAGGCCGCCGGTTTCCCCGCGGTGCGCCTTGCTCACCTTGAGCGTCTTGGCCGGCTGGAGGCACTCAGTGACAGCGAGATGATGCGCCAGCTCCGCCTGGGGCTGCTGGATCCCGGTGCCCCGACGCCCTCGGTGGAGGCCATTCTCCATGCCCTGATTCCCTGCCGTTACGTCGATCACACGCACGCCGATGCTGTCGTGACGCTGAGCAATACCCCCGACGGCGAGAGCCGGCTGCGTGAGCTGTACGGCGACGAAGTCCTGATCCTGCCCTACACCATGCCGGGTTTCATTCTCGCGCGGCAGGTGGCGGAAGCCACCCGGGGAGTGGACTGGAGCCGGCTCAGGGGCATGGTGCTCCTGCATCACGGCATCTTCACCTTCGCCGACGAGGCGCGCCAGAGCTACGACAACATGATCGACCTGGTGGAGCGGGCGGAACAGGCGCTGCTGCGCCTGGCCGGCGCGCCCGCGCGGCTTGCCCCGACGCGTACCGACGACGTGAAGGGTGGTACGGCGAGCGTGGATTTCACCGCGCTGCTGCGGTTGAGCGAACTGCGCCGCGCCGCCGGCGAGATCTGCGGCGATGCGCTGCTGGTGCAACTCGACACCAGTACAGCGGCGACTGACTTTGCCGGCCGCGCTGACGCGGCCGAACTCATCGGGCGCGGCCCGCTGACGCCGGATCACACCATACATGCCAAGCCTTTCGGTGCCGTTTTCGGGGCCGACCCCAGTGCCGGACTGCAGACCTTCCGCCAGGACTATGAGTCCTATTTCCAGGACCACGCCGGGCCGGAACACACCGCCCTCGACCCCGTGCCGCGTTACGGCGTTTGGAGCGGACGCGGCATGGTCTATCTGGCAGCCAATGCCAAACGCCTGGGGATCGTGCGTGACATCACCCGGCACACCGTCGCCGCCATGCAGAGGGCCGAGGCGATCGCTGCCTGGCAGTCGCTGCCGCGCCGGGAACTGTTCGCCGTCGAGTACTGGGAACTGGAGCAGGCCAAGCTGAAAGGGGGTGCCAGCCGCGCGCCGCTGGCGGGCAGGGTGGCACTGGTCACCGGCGCGGCCTCGGGAATCGGGCGCGCCTGTGTCGACGCCCTGCTCGCCAGGGGCGCCGCCGTGGTCGCTCTCGACCTGAATCCGGCGGTGACCGAGGCCTTTGCCGGCGCCGGCGTGTTGACAGTGCCGGTCGATGTCACCGATCGGGAGGCCCTGGAGGCGGCCCTGGCGCAGGCGGTGCAGCGCTTCGGCGGGCTCGATATGCTGGTGTCCAATGCCGGCAGCTTCCCGCCGAGCATGGCCCTCGAGGCGATGGAGGATGAGGTCTGGCAGGCCTCACTCGAGCTCAACCTCACTGCGCACATGCGCCTGTTGCGCGCCGCCATCCCGTTCCTCAGGTCGGGCTTCGATCCCGCAGTAGTGATGGTGGCTTCCAAGAACGTGCCGGCGCCGGGGCCGGGGGCGGCGGCCTATTCAGTAGCCAAGGCCGGTCTGACCCAGCTCGCCCGGGTGGCGGCACTGGAACTCGGAGAGCACGGCATTCGCATCAATACCGTGCATCCCAATGCCGTCTATGACACCGCCATCTGGACCGACGAGGTCCTCGCCGAGCGGGCCGGGCGCTATGGGCTCAGCGTCGCGGAATACCGCAGCGCCAATGTCCTGAAGACGGAGATTCTGGCGCGGGATGTGGCAGCCGGCGTGATCGCCCTGCTGGGGCCTGCGTTTGCCAGGACCACGGGGGCGCAGGTGCCCATTGATGGCGGCAACGAGCGCGTGATCTGAACATGAAGATCGCCGATCAGGCCCTGCAGAGCATCTGGTATGACCCTGAAGCGGACGCCGTGCGCATCATCGATCAGACACGCCTGCCGCATCAGTTCGAGATTCTCACCCTGGCCGATCTGACAGCCGCCTGTCACGCCATTCGCAGCATGCAGGTGCGCGGTGCGCCACTCATCGGTGTGACCGCCGCCTACGGCGTTTATCTGGCGCTGCGCGCGGCACCCGCGAGCCTGGAGGAGGCCATCGAGCGTCTCGCCGCGACACGGCCGACGGCGGTGAACCTGCAGTGGGCGCTGAGCCGTTGCCGGGAGGCGCTGGCGGAGCTGCCCGACGCGCAGCGGCCGGGCAGGGCGCTGCAGTTGGCCCGGGCCATGGAAGCCGAAGACATTGCCGTGTGTGAGGCCATCGGTGAGCATGGGGCGGCATTGCTCGGCGACCTGTGGCAAGCACGGCAGGACCGGCAAGCGCGCCTGAACATTCTCACCCACTGCAATGCCGGCGCCCTCGCTACGGTGGACTGGGGTACGGCCCTGGCCGTCGTCTACAAGCTGGCGGCGCAGGGTGTTCCCGTGCATGTGTGGGTGGACGAGACCCGGCCGCGCAATCAGGGTGCGGCGCTGACCTGCTGGGAACTCGGTCAGCGCCGGATTCCCCATACCCTGATCGTCGATAATGCCGGCGGTCACCTGATGCAGCGGGGCGAGGTGGACGTGTGCCTGGTGGGCAGTGACCGCACAGCCGCCAACGGCGATGTGTGCAACAAGATCGGGACCTACCTGAAGGCGCTGGCGGCCCACGACAACGGCGTGCCGTTCTACGTGGCTTTGCCTGTTTCCAGCATCGATTTCTCCCGCAGCGACGGTCGCGACATCCCGATCGAGAAGCGCGCGGCCACGGAGGTCACCACCATGATCGGCGCCGACGCGGAAGGCCTGCCGGCGCGGGTGGCGCTGACGGCGCCGGGTACCGAGGCAGCCAATCCGGGATTCGACGTGACGCCGGCGCGCCTGGTGAGCGGTTTGATAACCGAGTTCGGCGTGGTAGCCGCCGAACCGGCGGCGATCCGGGG
>JBBDSI010000180.1:0-6390 GCA_040905005.1 Pseudohongiellaceae bacterium | reverse complement strand
GCCATCTGCTGCCGGCGGACGACAACTACTGCGCCGTGGCGGAGGATAACCCGCTCCTAGTTAAGAATGTCCTGCAGACGCCCGCCCAGGTCCTGCACCGCCTCATCGACCCGGTCTCTCGCCTCGGTCTCGGCTTCTTCCAGGCGCTGACGCGCGTCGGTTTCCACTTCCTGCAGGCGTTCCTGGACACGCTGCCGGTACTCCTGAACCTGCGGCAGATTGCCCTCGACGATGGCCCGGTTGATGCGGGCGAGTATCGTGCGGATAACTTCCTCGGGCGTGGCGCCACCGCTGCCGGTCGTGCCGATGTCGGTGAGCGTGATGTCGGGGATGGTGATGGGGCCGGACGCAACCGGCGTGACCAGGTTTAGCCGGGGGCTGAGCAGCTGGAACTCGCGGATCAACAGTTCTCGACCGGGCCCCGTGTCGTCGGTCTGTGTCTGGCCGCTGTCGGGGATATTGGCGAGCAGGGCACGGAGGTTGTCGGTGCGCAGCGTATTCTCGTAGTTGATGTTGGGGCTGTCGATACGGATGAAATCGATCTCGATCACCTCGCCAAATAGGGAACCGGTATTGAGCTGCATGCTCACCTCGCCCAGCTCGAACGCATAGGGGACACTGAAGCCCTCGGGATTGGCGATGGTGAGTCCGCGCAAGGCGCCATTACCGGAGAACGGTGACAGGGACACCCCGGCGACGGCCACCTGGGTGCCCAGCACCCGCGATCCCGCGGTCTCGACGCCGCTCCTCACCAGGGAATCCAGGTAGAACAGGGTGCCGCCGACCACCAGCGCGATCACCACCAGTATTGAAATGACAATATTCTTCAGCATGAAAGCTCTCCTGTATTCGGTGCCATGGCGGATGATCGCCCGGTTAGCTGTCGAACGGTGCCGGACTGCCGATGACCGTCTCCAGCCATTGTATATGTCTGGACAGGCGTTCGTAGATCGCCACGGCGCCGTATTGACCCTGGGTTTCCTCGCTGAAGTCCGCTCCCTCCACCTCGCCCACGGCGACGCCGGCCAGGACCCAGCCGGTCGCGGTCTCCAGCAGCGCCGGCCCGCCGCTGTCGCCCAGGCCCAATGTCCCCTCCAGCGGCAACGTGTCGGCACTCAGGCGCGGATCGTCGAAGCGCAGGCGCAGACGACGGTCGGCACTGATGATACGGTTCTCCGCCCGCCGCAGGCGACCATCGTCATACTCCCGTCCCAAGGTGCCGCGGCCGAAATAGCCCCAGCCCAGCAGATTGACGACCTGGTGCTGCTCGAACGGCTCCAGATTGACCGGCATCGGCGCGGGACGGGCCGCAGACTCGCGGAAGCGCAGCAACGCCAGGTCCACGTCCCGGGGCGAACCGGGCTCGTAGTCCGGGTGAGTTATGACCGTATCGATCTCGCGCACCCGGCCTGCCACGGTCACGGCGAAGCGCCGGTCCTGAGCCATGGTGTCTCCCAACAGGGTGCGCTCGGCACAGTGGGCGGCGGTGATCGCCCAGCGCGGATGGATCACGGTGGCCACGCAGATCTTGCGCAGGCCCTCCTGCTCCAGGAAGAACACCGCCGGATAGTCGCCCGCTCTGGCCTCGTAGTCTCCCGGCGCCACGTCGTGGCGAATGATGATGGCTTCGCTGCCCAGGGTGATACCGAGGGCCAGAAGCAGCAGTAGCATCAGTCTTGCGCACACGGCTCAGGGTCTCCGTCGGCCGCGGCGCAGCGGCCGCAGGTTGGGTTGAAAGGGTTGCCTGCGGGTCAGACGCAGTATTTTCACGATCCGGACCAGCAGCAGAATCACCGCCAGTACAATGAAAATCAGGATACACGCAGCCAGCCACTGCTCGTGGGTCCAGCCGGAGACGTCGATGAGTTCTGCAAGCACGGGTTCGCGGCGGTTTTCTCTTTTTCAGTATCGTGAGCGGGGCATTATCCGATAAATCGGCATGATTTGTCCCGTCGGCCGTGGCAGCCACACAGCCCTCAGGTATTGTTGGCGAGGTTGGCGACCAGGGCCTCGATCTGTTCCAGGCGCTGATGCGAGTCGTCGATTTCAAGCAGCTGCTGCTTCTCATGGACGTCAATGGGCAGCAGCTCGCCCAGACGCCAGCCGATTTCCCGCAGGTTGTTGTAGTCGATACGCAGGTTCTGCGCGGCCACCATGGGATGGTTTTCCAGGCTCTGCAACAGGTCTACCAGGCCATCATAGTCATCGTCGACCGGCAGCGGCGAGTTGTCGGTGCTGTCTTCGCGGTTGAACAGTACCCGAGCCTGCAGCACGCCGCCGTCGGACTGCCAGCAGTCCTCGACCTTGAACTTGCGCACGCCCTGCACCGTGATGCCCAACAGGCCGTTCTCGAGCCGGTCCCAGTCGACAATGTGGCAGTAAGTACCGATGCGATGGACAGTCTGCCGCGAGGCCTCGCGAATCACCTCTTCACCGGACTTGAGCAGGCAGATTCCAAAGCCCGTGTCGTTGCGCAGGGTAGAGCTGACAAGATCGATATAGCGCTGCTCGAAAATCTGCAGGTCCAGCCGCCCGCCAGGGAACAACACGACCTTCAGGGGGAACAGGGATATTTCCTGAAATTCATTCATAACCTGGGAACCCTGCCTCAAGTTTAAGGACCCTCTGATTAATTCAGAGGGTCCTTAACAGGTATCTGCATCGCCGCGGCGGGCGGTCAGCCCAGGGCGGTGGGATCGTGACTCAGGGCCTTGAGCAACTTCTCGTGGATACCGCCGAACCCACCGTTGCTCATGATCACGATCGAATCGCCGGCGACGGCGATCTCCTCCAGAAAGCGTACGATTTCCTCAACGCTTGGGAACGCATAAGCTGGCACTTTGCTGTCGGCCAGCAGTTCCTTGAATGCGATGCCTGAATTCTCAGGCTTGAACCAGACCACCAGATCGGCGGCGGCAACCGAGGCATTGAAATCCTCCTGATGAATACCGAGTTTCATGGTGTTCGAGCGCGGCTCGATCACCGCCAGCAGCCGCCCGCTCCTGCCCTCCAGCGCGAGCCTCGCCTGCAACCCTTCCAGCGTGAGGCGGATGGCCGTGGGGTGGTGGGCGAAATCATCGAACACCTGGATGCCTTCGACGGTGCCACGTAGTTCCAGGCGACGTTTTACACCCTTGAAGGCGGTCAGCGCAGCGCAGGCGGCATTCACGTCCACCCCGACATGGTTGGCGGCGGCGATGGCCGCCAGGGCATTGCGCACATTGTGCAGCCCGGTCATCTGCCACTGCACTCGCGCCCGGTTGATGATTCGCCCGGACGAGCCCTGGCCATATTTCATCAATTCGAATTCGCGGCCTGAAGGGTCGGCCGGGCCGGCATTCCAGAACACCTTGCCATTGGCGGCCAGTTTCTGACACACCTCCTCTGGTACGTTAACCCCGAATTGCTGCCGCGGCGTCCACCTTCCGCGGGACAGCACGGCTTCGATACTGGAATCGTTATACGGTGTAATCAGGAGGCCATTCCCCGGCACGGTGCGCACCAAATTGTGAAACTCCGTCTCGATATCTTCGAGGCTGCCGAAGATATCAGCATGATCGAACTCCAGGTTGGCGAGTATCGCGGTCTTCGGCGCGTAATGAATAAACTTGGAACGCTTGTCAAAAAATGCGCTGTCGTATTCGTCGGCCTCTATGACGAAGAATGCGGAATCGCCCAGATCGGCCGAGCGAGAGAAATTGTGCGTGACCCCGCCGATAAGATAGCCCGGCTTCAGGCCCGCGTACTCCAGGATCCAGGCCAGCATCGCCGTGGTTGTGGTCTTGCCGTGGGTGCCCGCCACACCCAACACCCACTTGTCGTGCAGGACGAACTGGGCCAGCCACTGGGGGCCGGACGTGTAGGTAAGTTCTTCGTTGAGCACGTACTCCACGGCGGGGTTACCGCGCGACAGGGCGTTACCGATAAGCACCAGGTCGGGACGCGCCTTCATATGCCCTGGCTCGTACCCTTCCATCAGCTCGATGCCGGCCTCCTGCAACTGAGTGCTCATCGGCGGATAGACATTGGCATCGCTGCCCGTCACCCGGTAGCCAAGTTGGCGGGCGATAAGAGCCAGGCTGCCCATAAAGGTGCCACAAATCCCTAATATGTGGATATGCATATTGCGCAAGTCCGATCTGCTCATTCTATTTTCGCGTGTTTATAGCATAAATCATGGGTTAGGATATTCGGCTGGGTCACAACACGCGGGCAACCATGGGTATAAATACTCGCCGGTTCTGGGATTTTTCCTACAAAGTTTACACGAATGACGGGATCGACAGCCTCTGCCTGCAGTTACAGGATGAACGGGGCTTCGATATCAACCTGGTTTTGTTCTGCCTCTGGTTCGGCGTAACCCGGGGCGAACTGACAGACGCCGCGCTTGCGCGCGCGCGGCAGCATGCTGACGCCTGGCGCACCCTGAAGGTGCAACCACTGCGCAACCTGCGCCGGCACATGAAGCGCAGGCTCGAGGAGGTGCCCGCCGGGAGCCGTCCCGCCTACGGGCAATTGCGCGAGCGCATCAAACGCTGTGAACTGGAGGCCGAACGCCTGCAGCAACAGATCCTGGAGCGGTTGGCCGGCCAGCTCAAGGGAACGGGGATAGCCGGCGCCGGGGCGATGACGGCCAACCTTGAACGACTGGCGATGCAAATGGGTATGGTGCCGGATGGCGATCTGAAGGAAAAATTCACCCGCCTGCGAGTGGCCGGCGACTCTTTAGACTCCCCGCCACCGCCGGCCTGAGCATCATTCCCGGCGGTCGTTTTCGCCTTCTCTCTCGCCTTCTCTCTCGTTTGCTTGCTCGCTTGCTTGCTCGCCGTCTGTCTCAGCGGCATTCACACCGGGGTCTCCGGCCGGGGCAGCCGACGGCGGGACGGCAGCGGCGTTCTCCGGCGTCGCCGCGGGCCGGTTGCGACCCAGCAAAATCGCCGAGGCCGCGAATACGACGGCCACGCCGAGCCAGAGCAGGCCGCGTAGCGAACCGTTTTCGGCACCACCGCTAAACGTGAGCAAAGCCACGAGCAGGGATATGACCGCGACGATCCAGCACAGGGGCCGGGAATAGGTCGCGAATTTGGCACTTTTCTCGATCATGAGACTGTCTCCGGAATTATCAGTGTGCGCGCCGTCAGTCCTCGCGGACGTATTTGACGAGCTGCCTGGGACCGACCTCGGCACCGTAGATATTACCGTATTTATCGGCGGCCACGCCCTCCGCTGCACTCGTCCCCCCGGGGTTGCGCTGGGGGTCCGGAATAAATGAGAAGACATGGCCGGTGATGGCGCTGCCAACCCGGATACCACGGCGCCAACCGGGATTGCTGGTGGCGCTGGACTCGGAGTCGGCCGCATAGAGTACATCGTTGTCATCGATATAGATGCCGCTTAAGCGACCGAACTGATGCCACTCGTCGATGAAGTTCCCCTCCTGGTCGAAGATCTGGATGCGCACATTGCCGCGATCCGCGACGAACAGGCGACCGCGGGAATCGAAGGCCAGTCCGTGGGGTGTGCGGAACTCGCCGGGGGCGGTGCCGATGCTGCCCCAGGAGTCGAGGAAGCGGCCGTGACGATCGAACTTGGCGATGCGGGAGACCGTGGACAGGTCGGCATCGGCGCCCTGGCCGCTGTGACCGTCGGCGACATAGATGCTGCCATCCGGACCGGTGATCACATCATTAGGCTGATTGAGCAGCGGCCCCGTGCCATCGCCCTCCACGCCCGGCTCACCCAATACCAGCAACACCTCACCCTCGGGGCTGAACTTGTAGACGGTGTGTCCCTTGCCGGCGGCATCGGGATTCTGAGCCAGCTCATTCGGCGATGCCGCGCGGGCATCGGTGACCCAGACATTACCCTGGTCATCCACATGAATGCCGTGTGGCCAGATGATCATGCCGCCACCGAAGGACGTGAGGATATTGCCATCGGCGTCATACTTGATGACGGGATCGGCATCAGACAATGCGCAACTGTTGCTGCTGCAGCGTTCCGCCACCCAGATGGACTCGCCGTCGGGAGCGATATCCACCGCGCTGGTCGCGCCCCAGTCACGGCCACCCGGCAGATCGAAATAGCCATTGATCGTGCGGTAGGGATTGGGATGCTCGTTCATGGGATTGGTGGTCTTCTGTGCCTGCAGCGAGCCGCTCAGCAGCAGGGTCAGTGCCAGGGCACACAGGGAGACCGACCGGGATCGACGGGTGTTTATCATCATCTGTTCCTCTTTATTATTGCTTATTATTTCGCAGGCAAGCATAAAAGCCCCTCCCGACAAAGTCTACCGGCAGGAGGCGCTAGCCCGGACTAGAGTACATGCCGCGATTAGTTGGGGCGGATACCCTGCCAGCGCCTGACCAGATCGGTATCGAGTCCAAAGAG
>JBBDSI010000179.1:0-6391 GCA_040905005.1 Pseudohongiellaceae bacterium | reverse complement strand
AGCCCGGTCGAGGAAGGGAGGAACCGTGGGACTGGAGCGTGAACTGACTATCCCCGTGACGGGGATGACCTGTGCCAACTGCGTCGCCACCGTGGAGCGCACCCTGGGCAAGACCGAGGGCGTGGCCGAGGCGACCGTCAACTACGCGTCGGAGCGCGCCCGGGTCCGCTTCGATCCCGCGCAGGTAAGTGCGAACGAACTCCGCGCACGCATCGAGCGGGCCGGGTTCGGCGTCCCGACGCAGAAGCTGGATATCCCCATCACGGGGATGACCTGCGCGAGCTGCGCGGCGACCATCGAGCGGACGCTGAAGTCCCAGGTGCCCGGGCTGGTTTCGGCCGTGGTGAACATCGCCACGGAGAAGGCGGCCGTGGAGGTCGTCGCCGGTGCTACGACGTGGCAGGAGATCGCCGACACCATCGGGAGGGCTGGTTACACGGCGGTGAACGCCTCGCCCACCGACATGGAGGACGCAGAGGCTGCGGCCCGCCGCGCCGAGATCGACGACCAGATGCGGAAGTTCTGGACGGGTGTGGTCTTCGCCCTCCCCCTCTTCCTTCTGAGCATGGCCCGGGACTTCGGCCTGATCGGCATGTGGTCCCATGCTCCGTGGGTCAACTGGCTGATGTTCGCGCTGGCGACACCCGTGCAGTTCTATGTCGGTCTCGACTACTACCGTGGCGGATGGAAGTCCCTGCGCAATGGCGCGGCCAACATGGACGTGCTCGTGGCCATGGGCTCGTCGGTGGCGTATGGGTACTCGGTGGTGGTGGCCACGGCCCTCACCCTCGGTTCCACCGCGACAGGGGACCATGTGTACTTCGAGACCGCGGCCCTCATCATCACCCTCATCAAGCTCGGCAAGCTCTTAGAAGTCCGGGCGAAGGGCGAGACCAGCGCCGCGATCCGGGAGCTCATGGAGCTCCAGGCCGACACGGCCCGCGTGCTGCGCGACGGCGAAGAGGTAGACGTCCCCGTGGGCGAGGTGGCCCCCGACGATGTCGTGCTGGTCCGGCCGGGCGAACGGATCCCCGTGGACGGGGAGGTCCTGGAGGGCCGCAGCGCCGTGGACGAGAGCATGCTCACCGGGGAGAGCATGCCCGTGGAGAAGAGCCCGGGAGATGCGGTCGTGGGCGCCACCGTGAACCGGGAAGGAGCGCTGCGTCTGCGCGCCACCCGCGTGGGCTCGGAGACGGCCCTGGCGCGCATCATCCGTCTCGTGCAGGAGGCACAGGGCAGCAAGGCACCGATCCAGCGGCTGGCCGACCGGGTCGCGGCGGTCTTCGTGCCCGTGGTCATCGGCATCGCAATCGTGACGTTCCTGGTGTGGTGGGGAGTCGTGGGGGCTGGCTTCACCCCGGCGCTGATACGCTGCGTGGCCGTCCTGGTCATCGCCTGCCCCTGCGCCCTGGGGCTGGCCACGCCGACCGCGGTCATGGTGGGCACGGGGAAGGGGGCGCAGCTCGGCATCCTGTTCCGTAACTCGGAGGCGCTGGAACGGGCACACGCCCTCGGCGTCGTCGTCCTGGACAAGACCGGCACCGTGACCCGAGGCGAGCCCGTGGTCCAGGATGTGGTCGCACGGGTTCCCGACTCCGTCGCGGCCGACGATCCCGAGGCATGGCTCCTGGCCATCGCCGCCTCAGTGGAGCGGCATAGCGAGCATCCGGTGGCGGGCGCCGTGGTGCGGGCTGCCCGGGAGCGGGCCCTCGCCCTGTCCGAGCCGGTGGGATTCCAGGCCGTGCCCGGCCGGGGGGCAGAGGCCGAGGTGGACGGCCGCAGGGTACTAGTGGGGTCGCGCAGGCTCGTGGAGGAGCGGGGCTGCGACCGCAATGGCCTCGAGACCGATGCCGAGGCCCTTGAGGAGGCTGCGCGCACTCCCCTCTGGGTCGTCGTGGACGGCACGGCCGTTGGGCTCATCGCGGTGGCCGACGCAGTCAAGGAGGGCTCCGCCGAGGCGGTGGCGGAGATGCGCCGCCATGGCCTGCGCGTGGTCATGCTCACAGGGGACAACCGGCGCACGGCCGAGGCCATCGCCTGTGAGGTGGGCATCGAGGAGGTTCGGGCCGAGGTACTTCCAGACCAGAAGGCCGCGGTGGTGCGCGACCTCCAGGCCGAGGGCGCGTTGGTGGCCATGGTGGGCGACGGCATCAACGACGCGCCCGCGCTGGCCCAGGCCGACGTGGGCATCGCCATCGGCACCGGCGCCGACATCGCCATGGAGGCCGCCGACATCACCCTCATGCGCGGTGACTTGCGCTCCGTGCCCCAGGCCCTGGCACTCTCGGGCGCGACCATGCACACCATCAGGCAGAACCTCTTCTGGGCGTTCTTTTACAACGTGGCGCTGATCCCCGTAGCGGCGGGGGCCCTGTATCCCTTCGCGGGCCTGCCCATGATGCTCCGCCAGCTCCACCCCATCCTCGCGGCCCTGGCCATGGCCTTCAGCTCGGTTACCGTCGTGGGCAACAGCCTCAGGTTAAGGCGGGCGCGCATCTCCTGAGACCCCGGTTGCGTCTCCTCAAGATGCTGCTCTTCAGTTGGGTCAGGAACACAGCCTTGAGAAGGCAGTGGCAAGGCAGTGGGAAAACTCATCGGGGGAAATCCGCCACAGCAAAACATGGCAAGCGGACGCAACCGGCTCAGCGTGGTTCTCCCCCACGCTGTCGTACCGCCTCGAACAGAGCGACACCGGTCGCCACTGACACATTGAGGCTGCTGAGCTGGCCGGCCATGGGGATGCGCACCAGAAAATCGCAGCGCTCGCGGGTCAGGCGGCGCAGGCCGCTGCCCTCCGAGCCCATGACCAGAGCGATGGGGCCGGAGAGATCCTGCTCATAGAGCGATTGCGACGCCTCGTCATCGGTCCCGACCAGCCATACTCCCAGTTCCTTCAGGTCCGCCAGGCAGCGTGCCAGGTTGGTCACCACTACGAGATTCACGATCTCGGCGGCACCGCTGGCGACTTTGCGCACGGTGTCGTTCAGGCCCACGGCCTTGTCCCTGGGGATGATCACGGCGTCGACGCCGGCGGCATCGGCGCTGCGCAGGCAGGCGCCGAGATTGTGCGGGTCGGTAATGCTGTCCAGCACCAGCAGCAGCGGGGCATGCTCCAGACCCCCGACCAATGCCTTCAGGTCGGCCTCGGCGAGCGCCTGCTTCTGACCGACACTCAGCGCCGCCGCACCCTGGTGCTTGCCGCCGGTCAGCCTGTCCAGTTCCTCGCGTGGCACTTCACCGATGACGATGCCCTGGCGGGTCGCCGCGTCGCGCAGCGCTTCCAGCCGGGCATCGCGGCGCCCGGACTGCAGCAGCAGCTGACGCACGTCCCCCGGCCGCTGGCGCAGCAATTCCGTGACCGCATGCAGACCACGGATCCATTGTCCTTCTGCGCTCATCTAAACCGGACTATTCATGAACTGCCGTAGCGAGGGCGTCGAGATGCCCGGAAAGACAGCGTGGCGCGGACCGGAAGGCGCGCAGGCGTACTTGACAGTACGTCGAGCACCTGGAGGGAGCACGCGCTGTCTTTTCGGGTCTCTTTTGAGGTAAGAGGGCGTCCGCAGTAGGTCGTTCATGAATAGTCCGGGCTAAGTTAGTATCAGAGTAGACTAGCGTCTGCGTTTGGACGGGCCGGTCTTGGCGCGGCCCGACGGTGCGGCGGCCTTGCCCTTGCCACCCCGCCTCCTGCCAGCGCCCTTCTTGCCGGCAGCTTTCTTGTCGGCGCCTTTCTTTTCGGCGCCTTTCTTTTCGGCGCCTTTCTTGCCGCCATCCGCCGCTTCCCGGCCCCGCGCGGGCTGCCCGCCGGCCTGGCGTTTGCCGCCGCCACCCTTCCTGCGCCCGGCAGGTTTGCCGGCACCCCGTTTCCCCCCTTCGGAGTCCGGGCGCTTGCCGCCGTGATCGTCACTCTTGCCCACCATCTGCAGGTCGATCTTCTTGTCATCGATGTCCACGCGCACCACGCGCACCTGCACCGTATCACCCATGTGATAGACGACACCGCTGCGCTCGCCACGCAGGCTCTGAGTGGTCGGATCGAACTGGTAATAGTCGTTGCTGAGTTCGGTGACGTGCACCAGCCCCTCGATATAGATATCGTTGAGCTCGACAAACAGGCCGAAACTGGTTACCGAGGCCACGGTGCCGGAAAACTCGTCGCCCACATGACTCTGCATGTACTCGCACTTGAGCCAGTCCACCACGGTGTAGCTGGCGGCGTCGGCGCGGCGCTCGGTGATGGAGCAGTGCTCCCCCAGCTCTACCATGTCGTTGGCGCCGTAAGGATAAATGATCTGTTTTTCCAGCTTCGTCGCCTGCTCATGGCGCTTGAGCTGCTTGCCGGACTTGTTATGAATCAGGTAGCGAATGGCCCGGTGCACCAGCAGATCGGGATAACGACGGATGGGCGAGGTGAAATGTGTATAGGCCTCGAATCCGAGGCCGAAATGGCCCAGATTCTCCGGTGAATAGTAGGCCTGCATCATGGAGCGGATGAGCATCACCTGCAGCAGGTGGCTGTTGGGCCGCCCGGCCAGTTGGGCGAGGACCTTCTGGTAATCCTGGGGGCTGGGCTGCTCGCCACCACCCAGGCTCAGCCCCAGGC
This sequence comes from Pseudohongiellaceae bacterium, assembly GCA_040905005.1. GTDB lineage: Bacteria > Pseudomonadota > Gammaproteobacteria > Pseudomonadales > Pseudohongiellaceae > UBA9145. The sequence continues at coordinate 1,788 of JBBDSI010000179.1, read as the reverse complement.
TGCTGAGGAACTGCCGCAGACTGTCCAGCTTCTCCGGGTTCGGTCCCTCGTGGACCCGATACAGCGCCGGCAGTTTGTGCGCCTCGAGCAGCCGCGCCGTCGCCACGTTGGCACTGAGCATGCATTCCTCGACCAGCCGATGCGCGTGATTGCGCACTACCGGGATGATCTCGCGAATCTTGCGATCCTCGCCGAAGACGATGCGGGTCTCGGTGGACTCGAAGTCCATGGCGCCGCGGGACGCACGCAGGTCGCGCAGCGCCTCGTACAGCGCGTACAGATTTTGCAGATCCCCGAGCAGCGCATCATAGCGCTTGCGCAGCCGCGCGCGCTGCTTCTCCTGAGTGGGGCTGTCCGGCTCCTGCATCAAGTCCGCCACCTCGGTGTAAGTCAGGCGGGCGTGGGAGTGGATCACGGCCTCGTAGAAACAATAGTCCCTGAGCTCGCCGTCGGCGGCGATGGTCATCTCGCACACCAGGGTCATCCGGTCCACCTCGGGGCGCAGTGAGCAGAGCCCGTTGGAGAGCTTTTCCGGCAGCATGGGGATGACGTGCCCCGGGAAATACACCGAGGTCCCCCGCTCCAGGGCGTCTTCGTCCAGCGCGCTGCCGGGCTCGACATAGTGCGACACATCGGCGATGGCGACGAAGAGCGTCCAGCCGCCCTGTCGCTCCCGGCGCGCGTACACCGCGTCATCGAAGTCCTTGGCGTCTTCGCCGTCGATGGTGACGAACGGCAGCTCGCGCAGGTCGAAGCGGCCCTGCTGATCTTCAGGGGCCACCTGCTCCGGCAGGCGTGCCGCCTCCTTGTTGCCCGCCGAAGACCACTGGTCGGGCAGGCCATGACTGCGCACCGCGATATCGATCTCCATGCCCGGCGTGCTGACATCGCCCAGCACCTCCAGTACGCGGCCGATGGCCTTGCGGCGCTTATCGGGATATTCCAGCAGTTCTGCGACCACGTACTGCCCATCCTGGGCGCTGCGACACTGGCCTTCGGGAATCAGGATCTCGTGGGACACGCGCTTGCTGTCGGGCACCACCAGGCCGAGACCCTGCTCGCGGTAGAAGCGGCCGACGATCTCCTTGTAGCGGCGCGCCAGGATCTCCACCACAGTGCCTTCCTTGCGGCCACGGCCGTCGAAGCCGGAATGCCGGGCCAGGACCCGGTCGCCATCGAAGAGCCTGTCCATCTCCCTGGGGCTGAGGAAGAGATCGCCGGAGCCGTCGTCCGGAATGAAGAAACCGAAGCCATCCTTGTTGCCCTGCACCCGGCCCGGCACCAGCCCCATGTGGGCGGCGAGGCCATAGACGCCGCGGCGGTTGCTGATGATCTGCCCATCGCGGCTCATGGCGATCAGGCGCCGGCGCAGGCCCTCCTGCTCGTCCTCGCCCTCCAGATGGAGGTGCTGGCACAGCTCCTCGTGACTGACCGGCTCACCGATCTGCTCCATTTCCTGGAGGATGAGTTCGCGGCTGGGAATGGGATTGTCGTACTTGTCCGCTTCGCGTTGGGCAAAGGGATCGCGGGGCTTACTGGATTTTGGCATGTGACTCTTACGGAAGGCAGTTATGGAAGGCGGTTCGTGCGTGTGAGACTCCCAGTATACACGGGACTCCAGCAGATGTCTGCGACAGTTGACAGCACGAAAACAGGCCGGTAGAGTTGCGCTCCGGTTTTCAACCGGCATCCCTCCCTGAGCCCAGGTGGCGGAATTGGTAGACGCGCTAGCTTCAGGTGCTAGTGATCGAAAGGTCGTGGAGGTTCAAGTCCTCTCCTGGGCACCAT
>JBBDSI010000178.1:0-1088 GCA_040905005.1 Pseudohongiellaceae bacterium | reverse complement strand
ATGACCGCTGGCCCTGATGAAGTCCGCGGGCCAGGTCCCTCTCAGAGCACCGGACTGTAACGTCCTGACAGTGCCTCGGGTTTTCCTGGCAGCGGCCCCGTCGATCATCATCACTCCCTTTTGCCCTTGCAGCGATACGTTGCGGCGCGATGGCCGTGCGGTTTTCCGGTCGCGTCGTTACGCGGTCATCGGCGCACGATACGTCTCGCCGCGTGCGAGGATGACCCAGGCGATGCGGGCGGTTTTGTTGGCGACAGCGACGGTGACCAGCCTTGCAGGTTTACGCTCGAGAAGGCTGCGCACCCAGGTCCCGGTTGCCGATGGGTTGCTGCCGGCGCGTCGTACCACCGAGGTCGCACCGACGACCAGAAGCCTGCGCAGATAACCATCGCCCATCTTCGAGATCCGGCCGAGACGGTCTTTGCCGCCAGACGAGTTCTGGCGTGGCACCAGGCCGAGGAAAGCCGCGAACTCGCGGCCGCACTTGAACACCGACGGGTCGGGCACACTGGCGGCCAGGGCTGTGGCGGTGAGAATGCCTACACCGGGGATGGTCTCGAGACGCTGGCTGGTCTCGTCGGCACGGTGCCAGAGCTTGAGCCGGCATTCGAGCCTGCGGATCTCGCCGGCGAGGTTGTCGAGCTGCGTGGCCAGGCTTTCGAGAGCTGCGCCGGCGATCTGCGGTAATCCGGGAACTTCGCCTGCCTGGATCGCCCTGATCAGGGCCAGTATCCTGTGCGGTCCCTGCGCCGTGATAATGCCGAACTCCGCCAGGTGGGCACGGGCCGCATTGAGCAACATGGTGCGCTGGCGCATCAACAGATCGCGCGTCCGGTGCAGCATCAACACGCCCTGACGTTCCGCGCTCTTGATCGGAACGAAGCGCATGTTGGGCCGGGTCACCGCCTCGCAGATGGCTTCCGCATCGGCAGCGTCATTCTTCTGCCGTTTAACATATGGCTTCACATAGGCTGGCGGTATCAGCCGCACGTCATGGCCCAGCGCGCCAATCTCGCGCGCCCAGAAGTGCCCTGTCGCACAGGCTTCCAGTCCGATCAGGCAGGGCGGAAGATCCCGCAGAAAATCCA
>JBBDSI010000177.1:0-35830 GCA_040905005.1 Pseudohongiellaceae bacterium | reverse complement strand
CATGACCGGCGGAGAATAGGCCAATCAGGCGCAAACTTCAACTGGCGGCAGCGATCGAAAAACGCTGCGGGGCCGCTGTGACTGGGTTAGAATGCGCAACAGAACGAGGGCGAAAGACGCTTCCCGCCGGACTCGCCCGCGACCTGCCACGTAGATTTTTACCCGCTCATTCTATAAAAGACAATCCGTGACCTCCAGCGACAGCAACACCCGGCGCCCAGGTTCGGGAATCGGCATTGACTACGGCACCAGCAACAGCGTGGCCGCCGTGTTCGACGGCAGTCGCGTACACCTCGCCATGCTGGAGAACAACAGCCCCGTAATGCCCTCCGCGACCTACGTGGACCGCGATCTCCGGATCAGGACCGGACAACAGGCCATTGACCAGTACATCGAGAGCAACATGGGCCGGACGGTGGAGCTGAGCGCCGAGGTGTTGGGCGAGGGGCGCGGCTCGACGGGTCAGATCGGCGACCGCGGCCTGCCCGAGGAAGCCTCCACCGAGACCTTTTACGGTCAGTCCGTGGTCGATGCCGGCCAGCCTGGCCGCCTGTTTCGTGGCGTCAAGAGACTGCTGGGCAGCGGCCGCGATGCCCGCCTCATGGTGTTCGATCGTCCTTTCCGCCTGGTCGCCCTGATCACGCCACTGCTGCTGCGCATTCGCGAGTCGCTTACCCGGCTTCTGCAGCAACTGCAGCAACCGGCGGCGGATCACGCCTGCATCGGCCATCCGGTGAATTTCGAGGGTAGCGACGGTAAACGCAACAGTACCGCCCTGCGCCTGCTGGCGGAAGCCTACGGATACGCCGGCTTCGAGCGGCAGTCTTTCTATCCCGAGCCTATCGCCGCGGCATTGAGTTATCTGCACGCTCACGGGCGGGAGGAGCATGGCGAACAAACGCTCCTGGCCGTGGACTTCGGTGGCGGCACCCTGGATCTGTGTATTCTCAGGCGCCGCGGGCAGGACTTCGGCGTGCTCGCCACCCACGGCATCAGCCTGGGTGGCGACCATATCGACCAGGCGCTGTTCCGCGACCTGTTGTTCCCCCTCCTCGGCAAGGGCGAGCGCTGGCGGCGCAGCGGCGAGGACCGTGAGATCGAGACACTGTTCCCCTTCGAGGACTACGAAGAGCTGCTGTTGAACTGGCCGATAAGCTACATGCTCAATCAAAACCGCTACACGAGCCCGCTGATGCAGCGCATTCAGTTCGGCGACGCGGCGGCCATCAAGTTCATGCGCCTTTATGACCTCATCAAGAACAACTACAGCTACCTGGTATTCCAGAGTCTGAAAGAACTCAAGGCAAACCTGTCCACACAGCAGGAAGCGCACCTGGACATTCCCGAGCTGGACCTGGAACTCGTCGTCACCCGCGCGCAGTTCGAGCGCATCATCGGGCCTCTCCTGACGCGCCTGGAACAGGCGCTGGAGAAAGTCCTGGACGCCGCCGGAGTGACGCCGGCCGACATCCAGCTGGTCATTCGCACCGGCGGTTCCTCGTTGATCCCGGCGGTACGTACTATCCTGGAGCAACGCTTCCCGAACAAGGTGATCGAACACGACCCCTTCACCAGCGTCGCCGCCGGATTGGCCATCGCCGAATACAAGGGCCTGGGACTGGTCCGCTCCGACAGCTGATCCGCGCCAGCGTTTCGAGACGGCCTGGCAACTGTCTCAGCAGATGCGCGGCAGCTGTTCCCCGCTGAGCCTGTCCAGTACCTGACTGCCGCCGAAGGCGCTGTTGGCGACGACGCCGCGGCCGCTTTCCACCCGACCGATACACACGGCGTCTGCACCCATGGCGGCGCGTACCATCTCCTCCGCCCCGTCCTCACAGATCACCACCATGCGTCCCTCGTTGGCCACGTACAGCGGATCGAGGCCAAACAGCTCACAGACGGAGGCTACGGCGTCGCTGACCGGCACTCGTTCCCGATCGATAACAATCGCGGTGGCGCTCGCCTCGCTCAGTTCCGCCAGCGCCGTCGCCAGCCCACCCCGGGTCAGGTCGCGCAGGCAATGCACGCTTGCGGCCAGCGGCTGCAGGCGCTGTACCTGCGGCCACAGATGGGCGCAATCGCTGAGGATGGGCTCCTGCAGTTGCAGGTCTTCGCGCTGGGTCAGGATCGCACAGCCGTGCCGCCCGACATCGCCGGAGAGCAACACGGCGGCACCCGCTCTGATGCGATCGGGATGACTGGCGAAGCGCGGCATGCCGATGCCGGTGACATTGAGGTAGACACCATCGCCGTGTTGCTTCTCGACGACCTTGGTATCACCGGTCACTACGTCGGCGCCCACTTCGACGGCCGCCGCCGCCATCGATCGGGCCAGGTCATACAGTTTCCGGGTTGGAAATCCCTCCTCGATTATCCAGCCGCAGCTGAGCGCCTTCGGCTGCGCGCCACACATGGCGAGGTCGTTACAGGTGCCTGTCACCGCGAGGCTGGCTATGTCGCCCCCCGGAAAAAACAGCGGCTTGACGACATAGGAATCGGTGCTCATGACCACGGTGCCGGACCGATCGGTCAGTTCAACCAGAGCACCATCATGCCGCACCTGGGCATGGGGCAACGCCGCACTGAAAATATCGTCAATCAACTGCTGGGTAAATCGGCCGCCCGCGCCATGGGCCAGGGTCACTATCGGATACTTGGCGAACGGAAAGCGGCACTCAGCCATGGTGCGCCTGTGCGAGCGGGCGGTAGCGGTAATAGGCGGCGCAGGCGCCCTCGGCCGACACCATCGTCGCCCCCAACGGGGAATCGGGCGTGCAACGGCCACCGAAGTGAGGACACTGATCGGGCTTGATACGACCGGTGAGCACCTCGCCAGCCCGGCAGTCGCTGCGGGTTTCCGTCGTAGCGGGACGCGGACTGAAGCGGCGCCGTGCATCGAAGCGGGCATAACCCTCTCTGAGCCGCAGCCCGGAGGCGGCCAGGTCACCGAGGCCGCGCCATTGCTGCAAAGACGCCGCGAACACCTGGTCCATGAGCGCCTGAGCCTCACGATTGCCGTCGCGGGTCACACAGCGGGCATACTGATTGTCGACGCGCGCCTGGCCCTTCTCCAGTTGGGCGACCGCGGCCTCGATCCCGAGCAGCAGATCCAGTGGCTCGAACCCGGTAATGACGATAGGGGTGCCGAGACGCGCGGTGAGGTGTTCGTATTGCCAGTAACCCATCACCGTGCAGACATGGCCGGCAGCCAGAAAAGCCTGGACACGATTGTCGGCGGCCGTGGCGATAGCCTCGATCGCCGGCGGCACCATGACCTGGCTGACCAGCAGGGAGAAATTGTCGAGCCCGGCAGACTCGGCCTGCAACACGCTCAGGGCGTTCGCCGGCGCTGTCGTCTCGAAGCCTACGGCAAAGAAAATCACCTGACTCCGGGGGTTCTCCTGCGCCAGGCGCACCGCGTCAAGGGGCGAGTACAGGCTGCGCACGTCTGCTCCCCTGGCCCGGGCAGCCAGCAGATCGCTGTCGCTGCCAGGCACGCGCAGCATGTCGGCAAACGTCGCCAGGATCATGCCCGGCGTCTCGGCGAGCGCAACAGCCTCATCGATGCACGCGATCGGTGTCACACAGACGGGGCAGCCCGGCCCGTGAATCAGCTCGATACCCTGTGGCAACAACTGGTCGATGCCATGGCGGATGATGGAATGCGTCTGACCACCGCACACCTCCATCAGCACCCGGGGACCGGTCAATTCTCTCTCGATACGCTGGAGGACGACCCGGGCGAGCGCCGGATCGCGAAACTCCTCAAGGTATTTCACGCTCTTCCTCCATGGCGGCCGCCTGCCGCAGCAGGGACAACAAGCGTTCCGCCTCGTCCCGATCGACGATATTGATCGCGCAGCCGACGTGGACGATGACATAGTCGTTCACCTGCGCCTCGGGAGTCAGGGCGAGATTGACCTGTCGCTGCACCGCACCGAAACGCACCAGGCCGCGGCGCTGCAGGTCTTCACCCTCTATATGGGTCAGTAATCCGGGTATGGCTAGGCACATCGTTCCAGGGTCTCCTCATGTTGCACGGCCATGGCCACCGCGACGCATTGTCCGGCGGAGATACCGCCGTCGTTGGGTGGCAGGCGCTGGGGGTAGCGTACATCCAGGGCCAATGCGCTCCCCTGCTGTAGCAACAACTCCACGAGCAGGCGATTCTGGAATACGCCGCCCGAGAGTAACACCACGCTGCCCTCGCCGATAGCGCACTGCCTAAGTGCCGCCCGCGCCAGGGCCAGATGAAAGCCCCGCGCCCTGGCCGCCAGGTCAATGCTGCCATCCATGATCACCGGCAACAGCGGCCGCCAGTCCAGTTCATCCGCGGCGAGTCCAAAATCCATGGCGGCGGCCAGGGAAGTGCTGCGGGCCAGGGCCTCCCACTCCATGGCGACCTGCGCTTCGTAGTCATTCTCGCCACGCAGACCCGCCAGGGCCGCCAGGCCTTCGATGAGGCGCCCCATGCTCGTGCAGGATACGGACTGCCCGGGCAGAGTTCCGCCCGCGAGCACCCGGGCGATGCGGCCCGGATAACGGGCAATGTCATGGCCGACAGGCAGCGCGAAAGGCCGCATGCTGCCCAGGCGTCGCCAGCGCAGGCCGGCGTCGAATTGCAGGCACTCGCCTCCCCAGACGGTGCCGTCGGGACCGAGGCCGATGCCGTCCCACGTCAGCGCGAGAAATGGTCCCACGGGTTGATGTTCCACCCAGGCTGCCATGGCGTGGGCGACGTGGTGGGGGACGGTACGCGCCCGGTAGTCGGCGTCGATCGTGGAGGCGTAATCCGGGTGCAGGTCCGTGACTTCTGCACTATTTTCCGCCTCAGTTCGTCCTGCCTGAAACTGCCCGGCCTGAAACAGCGCAGGCAGCTGCTGTTTCTGCAGCCGGTAGCGCTCCCGGGTCTGCGCTCCCTCCAGGTCGCCGATATACGGCCCGACCACCAGCAGATCACCCTCCTGGAAGGCCACGTTGACCTTGAGATGAGCACCGCAGCCGAGCACCCGGGCACGACCTGGCACCCTGTGCACCTGCGGTGCCAGTCCCCGGCCCAGGCGCAGATTGACGGGGCGGCCGCCCATGACCCGTTGCACCGAGTCGTCCAGGCCACAGGTGAGTTCGAGGTCATGCAGAAGGAAAGCATCGGCAACACCGGCAAGCGTCTCCCGCGCCCGCTCATTGTCATACAGCAGCGGCGTGCCGCCGAGATTACCGCTGGTCGCCACCAGGGGGCGCCGCAGGCGTTGCAACAGGCCGTGCTGAATGGCGCTGGCGGGCAGCATGACGCCGAGGGTCCCCGTTCCCGGCGCCACCGAGTGCGCCACGGCGCTCTCTCTCTCACCCTCATTCTCTCTGTCGAGCAACACGATGGGACGCACCGGGCTTGTCAGCGCCGCCTCTTCTGCGCCCTCGACACGGGCATGCCGGATTATCCAGTCCAGATCAGGCGCCAGTATCGCCAGCGGCTTACGCCGCCGCTTGCGCCGCCGCAGGCGGGCGATCGCCTCGCTGTTGGTCGCGTCGACCAGGAGGTGAAAGCCGGCGATGCCGCGGACCGCAACGATGCCACCCCCGGCAATCGCGGCGGCAGCCTCATCCAGCGCGTCCGCGTCCTGCGCCCCGTCCGGAGTGAACAGGCGCGGGCCGCAGCGCGGACAGGAGATGCTCACGGCGTGGAAGCGTCGATCGCCGGGGTCGGCGAACTCGGCCTGGCAATCCGCGCAAGGGGGAAACGCGCGCCAGGAGGTGTTCTCCCGATCGAAGGGCAACTGCTGACAGACTGCATAACGCGGTCCGCAGCTCGTGCAGGCGATGAAAGGATAACGATAACGGCGGTCGTCCGGGTCGTTGAATTCGGCAAGACAATGGCTGCAGATGCCTCGATCTGCCAGCAGCACACTCGCGATGCCGGCATCGCCGCGGCTGGGCATGATGCGGAAGCCGTCATACCGGGGTGTAATGAGGGGTGCCCTGAGCGTCTCGCACTGTATGTCCTCGACCTGCCCCGGCGCCTGTCGCGGCAGCCGTGCCCGGAACACATCGAGTACGGCGCGCTCACCCTGGACGACGATGTCCACGGCAGAACTGCGATTACACACCTCGCCGGCCAACCCGAGACGGGTGGCCAGGCGAAACACGAAGGGGCGAAAGCCGACGCCCTGCACCTGGCCCCGGACCGTCAGGTGGCGGGTCTCAAGCATCGGCTACTTCTATACTGCGCAGGAGGATATCCTGGGCCTGCGGATGATTGATGTCATCCGAGGTCTCGATCTCTAGTTCGGCGCCGGCGGCGATACTGCCGGCGGTCTCGTTGTTGAAGTGCTCGCGGAAATGCCCGGCGGAAATATGGCTGAGCGCTCCCAGCCAGACCGAGACTCGGGTGACGGCCTGCGCCTCTTCTTTCGCCGCCAGTTCATCAATCTTGGTCAGCAGGTCCCTGATCAATCCGGCTTCATGCATGTTCCAGCTCCCGCATTAGTTCCTCGACGAGCGCGGCGGCGGCATCCCGCACCGGCCGCGACAGTCCCTCACGATTCTCAAAGCACGTGCCCGCAATGCCAATGACCGAAAAATCCCCGGGCAGGCAGTCCAGCGCCTTCGCCATGGACACGGCCTCGGCCACGCCCATGGCATGGGTGCTGGCGCGCAGTCCCGTCGCCTCCAGCTTCGCATCGCGCCCATCCAGCCTGACCACCGTGCCCGCGTCTACGCCCGCCGTGGCGGCGTCCAGCGCATCGATCAGCAGCAGGGCCTGGCAGCCGCCGAACTCGGCCAGGAGGTTGCTCATTTCGCCGTCGCTGACTGCGAGACTCGCACGGGGCAAGCGCTGCCGCAACGCCGCGATCACCCAGGGGCCTACCCCGTCGTCGCCGCGATAGCTGTTTCCCACTCCCAGAATCCTGGTGTCCAGTCCCATAATCAACTCCCGGCGACATCCCTGATCCTGACCTTCAGGAAGTGCGTGGCACAGGAAATACAGGGGTCATAATTCCTGATCGCCTGCTCACAACGGGCCGTCAGCGCCGCCTCCGACAGCGCCAGATTGGCGGCGACCAGGTCCCTCAGGTCGTCCTCGATCGTGAGCTGATTCTGCGACGTGGGCGGCACGATGTTCGCCGTCTCGATCAGTCCCTCTTCATTAATTTCATAGCGATGAAACAGGAGACCACGTGGCGCCTCGGTCGCCGCCATGCCGACGCCGGCCCGTCGCGGCAGGGTTATTGCCGCCTGAGCCGGCTCGACGAATTCCTCGATCAGTCGCACCGCCTCATCGAAGGCCTGGAACACTTCCAGCGCTCGCACGACGATGCTGTGAAAGGGGTTCACGACAGTGCGATCAAAACCTGTCTCCTGCGCGAGGGACCGGGTGCTGCTCGAGAGGCGGTCCCGGTTGAGGTTATAACGCGCCATGGGCCCCACGAAGTATGGCGTTCCCCCGGGCTGCCTGAGCGAGTGCAGCGCATTGGTATAAGGCGCCTGGTGTTCCACAAAATGATCGGGGTAGTCATCCATGGCGATATCGAGTCCCTTGCTGGAGACGATGCGCCCCTCGCTGAAGGGATAGTCACTGGCGTGGCGCAGGGCGACAAATTCATAGTCGCGTTCGAGTTCCGGGAAGTCGAAGCCCGCGACCCACTGCACCGTCTCGGCCGCAGCGTCACGGGCCCACTTCAGTTCATCCAGCATGTCCGTGAACCATTCGCGTCGCGGCAGCTTGTAGAAGCCACCGACACACACATTGATGGGGTGTATCTCGCGGCCACCCAGAATGCGCACCAGCTCGTTGCCGGCTTTCTTCATGCGCAGCCCGCGCATGACGGCATCCCGGTGTTCCTTCGCCATGGCGATGGCATCGTCGTAGCCAAAGAAATCCGGCGCGTGCAACATGTAGATATGCAGGACGTGACTCTCGATCCATTCACCGCAATACAGTAGCCGGCGCAGGCGTCGAATGCCTTCGTCCACCGTGACACCGAGCGCACTCTCCATGGCATGCACCGCGCTCATCATGTAGGCGACCGGGCAGATGCCGCAGATGCGGGCGGTGATGTCCGGCGCCTCGGTCAGGGCGCGTCCGCGCAGGAAGGCTTCAAAGAAACGCGGCGGCTCGAAGATCTTGAGCTGGACCTGTTTCAGCTCGCCGTCTTCCACATCGATATAGAGAGCCCCTTCACCCTCGACACGGGCGAGATAGTCCACCTCGATGCGCCGACTCTTCACTCCGGCCTTGACCGGAATCTTCTTGCTAGTCATCGGTCTCACCCCCTCCGCCGATTATCCGCAACGGCTCGGCCGCCGCATTGTAGGCACGCAGGCTGCGCAGTTTCTGCGCATCACTCATGCCCTCGCGAGTCTGTAGCCAGTCGAACAACTGGCCGACGCGGGCACTCTCCTTCACACCATAGCAACCGTAACAGGCGCGATTGTAGGCGGGGCACAGCGCGCCACATCCTGCCTGGGTAATGGGTCCGAGGCAATGCTGTCCGCCGGCGACCAGCACACAGACGTTGCCCCGGGCCTTGCACTCCATGCAGACACTCTCATTGGCGATGCCAGGCTTGCGCCCGCTACTGAATGCGAGCAGCACCTCGATGAGCTGGTGCTTGTTGATGGGACAGCCATGCAGTTCGAAATCCACCGTGATGTGTTGCGCGATCGCCGTCGATGTCGCAAGGGTGGACAGGTATTCCGGATGCGGATAGACAGCGCGCGCGAATTCCGTCACGTCGGCGTAATTGCGCAGTGCCTGGAGGCCCCCGGCTGTGGCGCAGGCACCGATCGTAATCAGGTGGCGGGACTGGCGGCGCACTTCCAGGATCCGTTCGCGGTCGTGATCCGTTGTAATGGACCCCTCGACCAACGCGATGTCGTAAGGGCCGGGCAGCATGCGTCCCGACGCCTCCGGGAAATTGACAATATCGAGACTCCCCGCCAGGGCCAGCAACTCGTCCTCACAATCCAGCAGGCTGAGCTGACAGCCGTCACAGGAGGCAAACTTGAACACGGCAAGACTTGGCCTGCTCATCTGAACTCCCTGGTCATCAGAATTCCCTGGTCATCAAATAGTCCCGGACCTCCGGATAGGGGAGCACCGGTCCGTCGCGACAGAGAAAATGCGGCCCGAGCTGACAGTGACCGCACTGGCCCAGAGCGCACTTCATGTTGCGCTCCAGTGAGACATGAATGTCCGCATCGGCGACTCCCCGCTCCTGCAACTGCTTCACACAGAAACGCATCATGATTTCCGGACCGCAGATGAGGGCGAGACAGTTATTCGGGTCGAACTCGAGCCTGGGAATCAGACCGGTGATGACGCCCACATCACCGTGCCAGTCCGCATCGGCGGTATCCACGGTCACCAGCAACTGCAGTCCGGCTTGCCGTTTCCAGTCCAGGAGCTGCTGGCGGTAAAGAATGTCAGCCGGAGAGCGGGCACCGAGCAGCAGGTGAATGCGCCGATAGCGCTGGCGCTGTGACAACGCCTGGTACAGGACCGGTCGCAGCGGCGCCAGGCCAATCCCCCCCGCCAGGATCAACAGGTCTCTGCCCGCGGCCTGCGCCAGCGGCCAGCCCCGCCCGAAGGGACCGCGTAGGCCCACGCGATCCGACGCCTGGAGGCGATGCAGTTGCCCGGTCACGTTGCCCATGTCCCTGATGGTATGCACGAGACTGTCACCGTCATCGGGATCTCCGCTGATGGAGATCGCCGCCTCACCGGCACCGGGAACGTACAGCATGTTGAACTGGCCGGCGCTGAAGCGGGTATAGGCCGGCGGCGGTTCGAGGGAGAGGGTGAAGACATCCCGACTCTCCCTGTGACAGGACTTTACGCCGCAGGACTGTGGCAGCCAGGGGTCCGTCACGGTGTGTTCACCCTGCCGTAGAGATCGAGTAACTGCAACCGGGTCGCTTCCAGGCGCCGGGTCATGATGCGCGAGAAGCGCTTCATCAGTTCGTAGCCGAGCGCCGGGTTGCTGTCGCACTTACCGCGCAGACAGGCGCCATCCAGCCTGATGGCGTGTACCTCCTGCACCGCCCTGACCTCGACGGTCCAGCGGTAGGGTGGGAACAACCAGGACCAACCCAGCACATCGCCCGCATCGAGCGTCTGCAGCAGTGCGGTGCCGGTCGGCGCGGCATGCAACTGGATCGCAACCCGGCCACGGCGAATGACGAAGAACTCGTTCGCCTCGCTGCCCTCCGCCGCCATGACGCTGTCGCGGGCATAGACCTCGTTGTGCCCGCAACCGGCGATCAGGCGCACGGTATCGTCGTCCAGCTCGGCGAAGAACGGGTGTGCCAGCAACTCATCGGCAATGGTTTTCATCATGGCTCCCTATGATTCCCTATGACTCCCTGATTCGCTCCACTTCCTCGGTAATATCGATACCGACCGGGCACCAACTGATGCAGCGGCCGCAGCCGGTGCACCCTGAGGTATCGAATTGCAGCTCCCAGCTAGCGAGCTTGTGCGTCAGCCACTGCCGATAGCGCGAGCGCACGCTGGCATGCACGACGCCACCGGCCAGGTAGGAATGTCCTTCCGTGAAACACGAGTCCCAGCGCCGAGTATGGTCGATGGTGCCGGACACGACATCGGCCGTCTCGGCTGTCGTGCTGCAGAAACACGTGGGGCAGACCTGGGTACAATTGCCACAGGCCAGGCAGCGCCCGCCAACCGCCTCCCATTCTGGGTGTTCGAGGGCGCCGAGCAGGTCGTCGACGATCCCCTCTTTGTGCAACCGCCGTTGCATCTGCCCGGCGGTGGCCGCGACCAGCGCACGGATGCGGGAGTGAGCGTCTTCCGGCGCCGGCTCGCCACCCACAGCCTCCAGGAGCTCTCGGCCACTGTCGGTCCTCGCCTCTACCAGATAGTAGGGATCGTTAGCCTCGAACTCGGTAATGACCAGGTCCGCCGCGCCCTGCACCTCCGGCCCGTCGCCGGTTGACGCGCAGAAACAAGTGGCCGCGGCCTGTGAACAATTGACCGCAACCAGGAATAGCGACTGGCGTCGTGCCGCGTAGGAGGGATCATGCACATCGCCCAGGAAGACCCTGTCCTGCACCGCGATGGCATTCAGTTCGCAGCCGCGAATGCCGATGAAGGCCATCTTCCGGGGTCGCTCGCGCGCACTCACGAATGCGCCGTCTTCGACCCGGAACAGGGTCTCCTCGGGCGGAAACAGGAATTGCTTCCAGGTCGAGGGCCCGAGATTGTAGCCGAAGCGGGTCTGGTCGCCCCGCTGCAGCAGCCGGTAGTGACCGGCCTCCTGGCGATCACCCCACCCCACGGGCAACGAGCCGATGTCGTCATAGACGATCGCCAGATCGTCCACCCGAGGCCCGAGCACCCGATACTCACGGGCTTTCAGCGTATCGATCAGGTCTTGCAGGTGGTCAGGGTTCCAGCGTCGCATTTCCCGGGTTCCTTGAACGGTTCACATTGCCGTCGGGCAACTCCTCCGTCATCATTGTGCACGAGTGGTGTCTATTGCAACATGTCGAATCAGAACTTATTTCGCAAGGGGCTCTCTTTTGAAGGGCTCTCTTTTGAAGGGCTCTCTGTTGAAGGGCTCTTTGTAGAAGGGCGCCCTGCTGAAGAGCCCATTGCTTAATTCTACTGTGCCTCTTCCGGAGCCTGAAGGCCAGAGACATGCAGCCTTCAGCTAGTGAATTCAATGTTGAGCGATATCAAGTGTCAAGCCGGCCAGTGCAGGGAAACTGTCAATGAATTCCGCTATTTTATAGAGAATGACCTACATCTTTTTCAAGGAATTACCATGGATATAAAATCACTACTCGGCGATGAGGCCGATGACCTGCTCGGGCATGTCTGCCAGGGCATAAAAAAGGATGCGCTGCACCTTCCCGGAGCCGACTATATCGATACCGTCGTCAGCGCCAAACAGCGCAATGCCTCGGTGTTGCGCAGCCTCGCCGGCCTGATGGGCCACGGACGCCTGGCGCACACCGGCTACCTGTCCATCCTGCCGGTCGACCAGGGTATCGAACACACCGCCGGCGCCTCGTTCGCACCGAACCCGATCTATTTCGACCCGGCCAACATCGTCGAACTGGCGCTCGAAGGGGGGTGTAATGCCGTTGCCTCGACCCTGGGCGTGCTGAGTTCCGTTGCGCGCCGCTATTCCCACAAGATTCCGTTTATCGTCAAGCTCAACCACAACGAGTTGCTCACCTACCCGACGATGTATGACCAGACGCTGTTCGCCAGCGTGCAGCAGGCGTTCGACATGGGCGCGGTGGCGGTAGGGGCCACGATCTATTACGGCTCCCCCGAGAGCCGGCGCCAGATCCAGGAGATTAGCGAGGCCTTCGAGCACGCGCACGAACTGGGCATGGTCACCGTCTTGTGGGCCTATCTGCGCAATTCGGCCTTCAAGAAAGACGGCATCGACTACCACACGGCGGCCGACACCACCGGCCAGGCCAATCATCTGGCGGCCACGATCGATGCCGACATCGTCAAGCAGAAGCAGGCCGAGAGCAACGGCGGCTTCAAGGCCATCGGCTTCGGCAAGACCCATCCTGACATGTATGGAAAACTCTGCTCCGATCACCCCATCGACCTGGTGCGCTACCAGGTAGCCAATTGCTACATGGGCCGCACCGGCATGATCAACTCCGGCGGACCGAGCGGCCAGGATGATCTGCACCAGGCCGTGCGCACCGCGGTCATCAACAAGCGCGCCGGCGGCATGGGACTGATCTCGGGGCGCAAGGCTTTCCAGAAGCCGATGCAGGACGGCGTGGCGCTGCTCAATGCCATCCAGGACGTCTACCTCGACACCGCCGTCACCATCGCCTGATCGCCTCCCGATAAACCCATCGGCCACCACCACTGGAGAAACCTTTGTCTGAGTTCAACTACGTAAGACCGTTTGCCGAACTGGGGATCGGCGATGTGCCCCTGGTCGGGGGCAAGAACGCCTCGCTGGGTGAGATGTACCGGGAACTGTCCGGTGAGAATGTGCGCGTGCCGAATGGTTTCGCCACCATCGCCGACGCCTATTTCCGCTTTCTCGACCACAACGGTCTGCGCGCACCGATCACCGAGGCGCTGGCGGCGCTCGATGTGCAGGACATGGCCCAGCTTGCCCAGACCGGCGCCAGCATTCGTGGCTGGATCATCGATGGCGAGATGCCTGCCGAAATCGAGGCGGAGATCGCCGCCGCCTACCATCTGCTGCGAGAGGGTAACGACGGCGAGGACCCCGCCGTCGCCGTGCGTTCCTCCGCCACCGCCGAAGACCTGCCGGATGCCTCCTTCGCCGGTCAGCAGGAGACCTATCTCAATGTCTGTGGCGAGGAGCACCTGAAACGCACCTGTAAGCGCGTGCTGGCTTCTCTCTTCACGGACCGCGCCATCACCTACCGGGTGCACAAGGGCTTCGAGCACATGAGTGTGGGCCTGTCCATCGGCGTGCAGAGGATGGTGCGCTCGGATCTGGCTACATCCGGTGTCATGTTCACTCTGGATACGGAGAGCGGGTTTCCGGATGTGGTCATGATCACGGCCGCCTATGGCCTGGGTGAGAACGTGGTCCAGGGCGCGGTCAATCCCGACGAGTTCATGGTGTTCAAGAATACCCTCACCGGCGACTACCGCCCGATCGTCCGGCGCACTCTCGGCTCCAAGGCCCTGCGCATGATCTACAGCAAGGACAGCGTCACCGGCATGGCCACCCGCAACGTGGAGGTGCGTCTGCCGGAGCGCCAACGCTTCGCCATCAGCGACGACGAGGTTTTGCAGCTTGCCCGCTTTGCCATGAGCATCGAGAAGCACTACGGCCGCCCCATGGATATCGAGTGGGCCAAGGACGGAATCGATGGCCAGTTGTATATCGTTCAGGCCAGGCCTGAGACCGTGCAGTCCAATCTCGATGCCAGCAAGCAGCTCACCTACCGCCTGCGTGAGCACGGCGAGGTGCTGCTGACCGGCAAGAGCGTTGGCGCACGCATC
The DNA here is from genome assembly GCA_040905005.1 of Pseudohongiellaceae bacterium. Classification (GTDB taxonomy): domain Bacteria; phylum Pseudomonadota; class Gammaproteobacteria; order Pseudomonadales; family Pseudohongiellaceae; genus UBA9145. Next base: position 21,843 of record JBBDSI010000177.1, on the reverse strand, counting down.
GGTGCCGGCAAGGTACGCACAATACTCGATGCGTCGCACATGGGCGAACTCAAGGCCGGAGAGATTCTCGTCACCGACATGACCGACCCGGACTGGGAGCCGATCATGAAGAAGGCCGGCGCGATCGTCACCAATCGCGGCGGGCGCGTCTGCCACGCGGCCATCATTGCCCGCGAGCTGGGGATACCGGCGGTCGTCGGCACGATCGACGCCACCGCGACCCTGAGCGACGGCCAGGAAGTGACTGTTTCCTGCGCCGAGGGCGAAACCGGTCGCATTTACGCCGGCTGCCTCGCGTTCGACACCGAGGAAGTCGATCTCTCCACCGGCGACAGGCCGCAGACGAAGATCATGCTCATCGCCGGCAATCCCGGCCGCGCCCTGGAGTTCTCGCGCCTGCCCAACGACGGGGTTGGCCTGGCGCGGCTGGAGTTCATTATCAACGACAGCATCGGCATCCACCCCCGCGCCCTCCTCGAATTCGACTCGCTTGAGCCATCACTCAAGGAGCAGATCGCCGGGCGCGTGGCCGGATACGAGAGTCCGCGGGAGTTCTACGTGGCCCGCCTCGCCGAGGGGATCGGCACCATCGCCTGCGCCTTTCACCCCAAGCCGGTCATCGTGCGCCTGAGTGATTTCAAGTCCAACGAATACGCGCAACTGCTAGGCGGTGCCGACTACGAACCGGTGGAGAGCAACCCCATGCTCGGTTTCCGCGGCGCCTCCCGCTACCACTCCGAGCGTTTCGCCGACTGCTTCGCCCTGGAGTGCGAAGCTATCAAGCGCGTGCGGGAGACGATGGGACTGGACAATGTCCAGGTCATGATCCCGTTCGTGCGCAGCGTCGCTGAGGAATGCCAGGTACTGGAACTGATGCGGACGCACGGCCTCGAACGCGGCGTCCAGGGCCTCAGCGTGTACCTGATGTGCGAAATCCCCGCCAATGCGCTGCTCGCCGAAGACTTTCTGGCGCATTGCGACGGCTTCTCCATCGGCTCCAACGATCTCACGCAGCTGACCCTGGGTGTCGATCGTGACTCGGAGCTGCTGGGTGAATTCGATGAGCGTGACCCGGCACTGGCGGTGCTCATGGAGATGGCCATCGATGCCTGCAACCGACAGGGAAAATATATAGGCATCTGCGGTCAGGCGCCGTCGGACTTCCCGGAAATCACCCGCTGGCTGGTGCAGAAAGGGATCCAGTCCATCGCCCTGAATCCGGACAGCGTGCTGGCCATGACTCGCCTGGTGCGGGAGGCAGAATCACAGCGAGACGACGGCAATGACTGAGGCGTGTTAATCCGAGAGTCCTTGAGCCGGCGCATACAACGATTCCAGATATTGCTCGGCGGCAAGCTTCCAGGTGAAGCGAGTGCTTGCCGCACTGGCGGCGAGCCGCTGCCACGCGTCCGCTTGCCGGTGATATAGATCCAGCGCGCTGTCCACGGTGCGCAACAGATTCGCGAGCTTCTCCGCGAGCGAATCACCACCGAAACTGAAGCCGTTGTCGCCATCGCGCACGGTATCGTTCAGGCCGCCCGTGCGGTGCACCAGACAAGGCATACCGGCCCGCATGGCCAGTAACTGGCTGATCCCGCAAGGCTCAAAGACACTGGGCATCAGGAACAGGTCGCAGGAACTGTAGAGCGTGTCCGCCAGACTCTCGGCGTAGCCGCTCAGATAGAGAAAGTTGTCATGGCGGCGCATGTGTTCGTTGAACAGTGCCTCGTACGACTCGTCGCCGCTTCCCAGCAGGATATAGACACCGGACCCCAGGGCACTCAGGATGGCGTCCAGCACCGTCTGTCCGCCATGATCCAGTGCCAGGAATCCCATTTTCTGATAGGTCAGGCGACTGACGGATAGAAAGAGCGGCTGCACGGGCCTGCGTCGCCTGCGCAGATGCAGCACCTGCTTTAATGCGAAATAATGGCTGGGTGCCGGTGTCGCTGCCGCCCAGTGATCGAGCTGCAGCTCGACCAGTGGCCACAGCTCAGTGGCAGTCACGGCAGGCGGAATTTTCGCGTCATAATCACAACCGTTCAGGATCCCCACCAGAGTATGTGCGTCGCTAAGTCGCCGCAGGTCGGACTCCAGGCCGTCACCGCCGGCGACGCCCTGGGACCAGTCGCTGGGCCGGGTGATTTCGCGGGCGTATCCCGGCGAGACCGTGCTGACCCGGTCTGCGAGATTGATGGCCACACGCATCAGGTTCACACAGTCGTGATAACGCGTGTCGATAATCAGGTCGGCCGCATAACTGATGCCCGGGAACCAGGCTTCGAGCGAAGACCAGTGCCCACGCAGGGGCCTGATCCCCTGCAGGGACAGATTGTGAATCGTGAAGACCGCGGGCAGCTCGCGCAGCGCGGCGTAATGCTCATCGAACCGCCGCAGGAACAGAAACGCTGCCGTGTGCCAGTCGTGGCAGTGCACCACATCGACGCCGGCGATGACACCCTGGAGCAGGGCCTCGGCGGCGGCCGCACTCGCCAGCGCGAAGCGGTGCGCGTCGGTGGCGAATGGCCCTTCGCCATCATCGGTGTAAATTCTGCCAGGCCCGCCTGCGGCGAACAGGGGATGTCGCAGCACGAGGGTGGTGACCGCGGGGCCGGTAGCGGGCAGGCTTACCGTGTACACGCCCACCTCTTCGACCCCGCCACCGAAGGGGACGCGCAACTCCGCCAGTGCCTGCGCCTGCGGCAGGGAGTCATAGATCCCGTAGGCTGGCGTCACGATCGTGACCCGATGTCCGGCCGCAGCCAGTGCCACGGGCAGGTCGCGAATGACATCGCCGAGCCCCCCGACCTTGCCTCCCGGCAGCGAGTCGTTCTCCGCCGCCAGCATCAGGATATGCATCTAGTGTCCTGTCCTGTAGTCGATGCCTTCCGCCTGCCCGAGCATCCTGCGGGTGACCAGGGTGATGCCCTGGTCGGTGACACGGAAGCCGCGCTCGCTATCCGCCTGCCTGTCGAAGCCGATGACCGTGCCCTCGGGAATGTTGCAGCCGCGATCGATGATCACCCGGCGCAGGCGGCAATGGCGGCCGATTTCCACTTCCGGCAGCACTACCGCCTCCTCCAGTTGCGAATATGAATTGACGCGCACGTTGGAGAACAGAACGGAGCGGCGGACGCTGGAGCCGGAGATGATCACACCGCCGGATACCATCGAGTCCACGGCGCAGCCGCGGCGCTCGTCGTCGTCGAAGACGAACTTCGCCGGCGGTAACTGCTCCTGGAAGGTCCAGATCGGCCAGCGCCGATCATAGAGATTCAGCGGTGGAGTCGGCTGCACCAGCTCCATGTTGGCCTGCCAGTAGGAGTCGAGCGTACCGACATCCCGCCAGTACGGCGCGGTATCCTCATGCGGGTCGGAGAACCGGTAGGCCCTGACCAGGTTATCCTCGATGATGCGCGGAATGATGTTCTTGCCGAAATCATGATCGGATGCAGCGTCCTTCGAATCCAGACGCAGCTGCTCGAACAGGAATTCGGTGTTGAAAACGTAATTGCCCATGCTGGCCAGGCAGTAATCCGGATTGTCCGGCAACGGCATCGGCGCCTCCGGTTTTTCCTGAAAACTGATGATACGTTCCTGTCCGTCCACGCCCATCACGCCGAACGTGCCCGCCGCCTCGGCGAGCGGTACCGACATGCAGGAGACCGTCATGTCCGCGCCGGACTTGACGTGTTCGGCCAGCATGCCGCCATAATCCTGCCGGTAGATGTGATCGCCGGACAGGATGAGCACGAATTCCGGAATCTCGCCGCGAATGATATCGAGATTCTGGAATACCGCGTCCGCCGTGCCCTGATACCAGTCATTGGAATAGCGCTGCGAGGCAGGCAGTATCTCCACGCCCTCGCCCAGCTCCTTCTTGAAGTGCCCCCAGCCCCTGACCAGGTGCTTGATGAGAGAATGCGCCTTGTACTGGGTGACCACGCCGATACGGCGCACACCGGAGTTGACACAGTTCGACAGGGGAAAATCGATGAGGCGAAACTTGCCGCCGAAATAGACCGCCGGCTTCGCTCGCCAGTCGGTCAGTTCATAGAGCCGGCTGCCGCGACCGCCAGCGAGAATGAGTGCGTAGGTGCTGCGCGTGATGTTGCTGATGTAACGCGAACTGTCGAGTTCCATGAGACTACCCCTCGGGTTTAAGCGGTTCCAGTTTCCAGATCTCGCGAGCGTATTGTTGAATGGTGCGATCGCTGGAAAACCAGCCGCTCGCCGCCGTGTTGAGAATGCTCCTGCGTGTCCATTCGTCCTGGTCCCTGAAGAGTCGATTCACCTCGCCCTGCGCCTCGACGAAGGAACGGAAATCCGCCGCCGTCATCCAGGGATCGTCGGGGCTGCGAATGGAGTTGACGATGTCCGAGAACAGGCCGGCCTCGTTCTGATCGAAATAGCCGCTCTCCAGCATGGTCATGACCACACCGAGATCCTGGTCGTCGCGGATGATGCTGTCCGGGTCATAGTGCCCGTGCATCTGCTCCACCTCCTCCGCCGTCAGCCCGAAAAGAAAGAAATTTTCCGCACCGACGGCATCGCGAATCTCGATATTGGCGCCGTCCAGCGTACCGATTGTGAGCGCGCCGTTCATCATGAATTTCATGTTGCCCGTGCCGGAGGCTTCCTTTCCCGCCGTGGAGATCTGTTCCGACAGGTCGGCGCCGACGCAGATCACTTCCATTGCAGTGACCCGAAAGTCGGGCATGAAGGCGACCCGAAGCAGGTCGCCGGCCCGCTCGTCGTTGTTGATGACTGTGGCCACGTTATTGATGAGTTTGATGATCTGTCGCGCCATGTAATAACCGGGCGCCGCCTTGCCCGCGAAGAGGACGCAGCGCGGCACCAGGTCTTCGGTATCGCCCTTCAGTATGCGGTCGTAGAGATGAATCACGTGCAATACGTTCAGCAACTGGCGCTTGTATTCATGGATGCGCTTGACCTGGACATCGAACAGCATGGCGGTGTCGAACCCTACACCCGTTGTGCGTTCAACGAGCTCTGCCAGACGCTGCTTGTTCGCCAGGCGCGCCGCGGCCCAGCGCTTGCGGAACTCCGCTTGCTCGGCGAACGGACGCAGGTTTGCCAGCTCGGTCAAATCCGCGCGCCAGTTGTTGTCGATCGCCTCCTCGATCAAGGCCGACAGACCCGGGTTGCAGAACGCGAGCCAGCGGCGGGGCGTCACGCCATTGGTCTTGTTGTTGAACTTGTCCGGCCATAGTTCATAAAAATCCCTGAACAGGCCTTTGGTAAGCAGCTCGGTATGTAATGCGGCGACGCCATTGACGGAGAAGCTGCCCACCACCGCCAGGCGGGCCATGTGCACCCGCGGGTCATCGTGGCCGCCGACGATGGACATCGCCTGCTGCCTGGCAGTGTCTCCCGGCCAGCGCCGGGCCACCTCGCTGAGAAAGCGAGCATTGATCTCGCGAATGATCTCCAGCAAGCGCGGCAACCATTCCTGAAACAGGCTTATCGACCAGGTCTCCAGCGCTTCCGGCAGCAGGGTGTGGTTGGTATAGGCCATGGTGGAGGTCGTGATTTCCCAGGACTGGTTCCAGGGCAGTCCGTAGTCGTCGACCAGCAGGCGCATCAGTTCGGCCACGGCCACCGCCGGGTGCGTATCATTGAGCTGGAAACAGTTCATCTCGGCGAAACGGCTGAAATCCAGGCCATAATCGTCGACCCAGAGCGAAAGCACATCCTGCAGGCTGGCGGAAGTCAGGAAATACTGCTGCCGCAGGCGCAGGACCTTGCCGTTCTCGCTGGCGTCGTTGGGATAAAGTACCATGGAGATCTGTTCGGCGTTGTTCTTGGCGGCGACGGCTTCATCGTAACTGCCAGCATTGAACTCGTGCAGATTGAACTCCTCCGTGGCCTCCGCCTTCCACAGGCGCAGGGTATTGACCCGGTCGTTGTTAAATCCGGGAATCGGCATGTCGTAAGGCACCGCGATGACGTCCTCGGTATCCACCCAGCGCACATAACGCTTGCCGTTGCTGTGGATGTCCACGTCGGTGTGGCCCTTGAACTTGATGAGGCGGCCGTCCTGGGGCGCGCGCATCAGCCAGGGATTGCCATAGCGCAGCCAGTTGTCGGGCTGCTCGACCTGGTGCCCGTCCTGGACCTTCTGCCTGAAAATGCCGTAATCATAGAGCATGCCATAGCCGGTGACGGGCAGTTCCAGGGTCGCGCAACTGTCCAGGAAGCAGGCCGCCAGCCGCCCCAGGCCCCCGTTACCCAATCCCGCATCGCGCTCTTCAGCCGCCAGTTCCTCCAGGCTGACGCCGAACTCCATCAGCGCCTCCCTGAGCTGTTCCTCCAGTTTCAGGTTCAGCACGGCATTGCAGAAGCTGCGCCCCATCAGAAACTCCATCGACAGATAGGCGACCCGCCTGGGCTTTGACTCGCGACGTTGCATGCGTGATTCCCGCCAGCGCTCCACCAGACGGTCTCGTACCATCAGCGCCGCGGCCTGGAACAGATATACATTTCCCCCATGCTGCGAGTCTCGCGCCAGGGTCAGATGGAAATGTCGATACAGATCACTGGTGAGGCTCGCCTTGTCCATGCCGAGCCAGCGTGAGTCGTCTGCGTCAAGAAAGTTTTGTTCGGGCAATTTGTTCATACTGCTCCAGCATTTGCGGAAAAATCCATTGTCTGCTGACTGCAATGAGCCTTCAGCATAACAGTGGAAAAGGAATTCATTTCCAGTGTATTAGCGGCCAGGCAATTGTCACCCTCCGGAATCCCCGCAGGCAAGTTCGTATCGAACAGAATCTCCCAGCGGCACACATCTTCCAGCATCGGCAAAACGAAATCCCTGCCATCGCGCCCGGCATAAAAAATGAAAAAGAGATACTGCCGTGTGTTGGTCTCCGCGTCATGCCAGCTCAGCAGGTGTCCCAGCGTCTTGACCTGGGACTCACCCCAGTGACCGGGCTGCATCAGGTGGCCGGCATCGTTATACCACTCGATGGTCGGGTCCTCCGGCGCCAGGGCCTCGTGCACATAGCGGTCGAGGCTGAAGATGGGGAATTGCTTGCGTAGCGAGGCGATATGGGCGACGAAACGGTATTGATTGCGTGCAGCCGCATCCTGACCCGCCCAATCGATCCAGCTGATCTCGTTATCCTGGCAATAAGCGTTGTTGTTACCACGCTGGGTGCGCCCAATCTCGTCACCGGCCACCAGCATGGGCGTGCCCTGGGAAAACAGGAGTGTCGCCAGCAGGTTTTTCTGCTGACGCCAGCGCAGGGCTACGATGGCCGGGTCATCGGTCGGCCCCTCTACGCCATAGTTGTCACTGAAACTCTCCCGGTGACCGTCACGGTTTTGCTCACCGTTTTCCTCGTTGTGTCGCTCCCGGTAACGCACCAGGTCGGCCAGCGTGAAGCCGTCATGGCTGGTGATGAAATTGATGCTGGCCGAGGGCCGCCGGCCTGAGTGTTCGAAGATATCGCTGGAGCCATGAATCCGGCGCGCGAACTCGGGCAATATGCCCGGGTCACCTCGCCAGTAGCGCCGCACCGTGTCGCGATAACGGTCATTCCATTCGCCCCAGCCCGGTGGGAACGCGCCGAGCTGATAACCGCCAGGGCCAATGTCCCAGGGCTCGGCGATGAACTTCGTCGCCGCGAGCACCGGATCCTGCTGCAGGGCATCGAAGAATCCGGCGCCGGCATGAAACCCCTGTGGCTCCCTGCCGAGAACGGTCGCCAGGTCGAAGCGGAAGCCATCCACGCCCATGGTGGTGACCCAGTAGCGCAGGCAATCCATGACCAGTTGCACGACGCGCGGGTGCGAGAAATTGACGGTGTTGCCACAACCGGTGTCGTTGATGTAGAAGCGCTTGTCCTCCGACTGGAGGCGGTAGTAGGACAGGTTGTCGATGCCACGAAAGCTCAGCGTCGGTCCCAGTCGCCCTCCCTCGGCCGTGTGATTGAAGACAACGTCGAGTATGACTTCCAGGCCCTTGTCATGAATACGATCCACCATGCGCCGGAACTCGTAGATGTCATCCCCGGCAAGATAGGCCTGGTGGGGAACGAAGAACGCGAGTGAATTATAGCCCCAGTAGTTACTCAGCCCTCTCTCCACCAGGAAGCTCTCATTGATGAAGTAGTGCACAGGGAGGAGTTCGATACTGGTGACACCCAGCGCGCGTATATAGTCCAGTACGCGATCGTCCGCGAAGCCGGCACAGGTGCCGCGGATGGATTCCGGCAAGTCCGGGTGCAGGCGAGTGAAGCCGCGCAGGTGCGTCTCATAGAAAATAGTCTCGTTCTTGCCGATGCGATTGCGGCGCGGCGGTGGCTTGCCGTTGGGCGCCATCACTACACATTTCGGCATGAAGCGGCTATTGTCCCTGGTGTCCAGACCGTGATCCGCCTCGGGTTCCGTGCTCGCGAAGCCGTAGTGCGAATCGGACCAGGTGAAACCACCGAGCAGGCGTCTGGCGTAAGGGTCGAGTAATAGCTTATTGGGATTGAAGCGGTGGCCCAGTTGCGGTTCATTCGGACCGTAGACACGATAGCCATAGGCCGTGCCCTCCCCCGCGCCGGGGAGGAATCCATGCCAGACCTGATTGCTGACACGGGGCAAGGCAATGCGTTGCAATTCATAGCTGCCGTCGGCGGTGAACAGACATAGCTCCACGCGCTCCGCGTGGGCGGAAAAGAGGGCGAAATTGATCCCACCTTCCGTGCAACTCGCGCCTAACGGGTAGGGATCACCATCCAGCAGTTTCAGCCTCGCCATGCCCTCGCCGCCTCGCTCAATCGATCGTCATGAACAGGGTCGCCAGGGGCGGCAGGGTCAGCTGAACAGACCAGGGACGGCCATGACCAGGTTCCTCAACGGCGCGCAACGGGAAATGATTACCCTGGTCGCTGCCGCCATAGTAGCGGCTGTCAGTATTGAGCCTCTCGGTATAGACTCCCGGACCGGGCACACCGACGCGATAGCCCTGGTAGACGGTCGGCGTGAGGTTGCAGGCGACAAGTAGCCGCCGCTCGACCCCGGAATCCGGGTCTCTTCCCTTACGCAGGAACACGAAGATGGCGCCGGACTCCTCGCCGGCAGTGATCCATTCGAATCCCTCCGCCCGGGAATCCTGCAGCCACAGCGCCGGATCATCATGGTAGTAGCGATTCAGGTCGACAACCAGACGCTGGAGGCCTTCGTGATTGTCGTGCTGCAACAGGTGCCAGTCCAGGCTATAGTCGTGTTGCCATTCCCGGCGTTGACCAAACTCGCCTCCCATGAAGAGGAGCTTCTTGCCAGGGTGGCCCCACATGAACCCGAGATAGGCGCGCAGGTTGGCGAATTTCTGCCACTCGTCGCCGGGCATCTTCTGCAACAGCGACCGCTTCCCGTGTACGACTTCGTCATGACTGAGCGGCAGGATGAAGTTCTCGCTGAACGCATAGATCAGGCCAAACGTCATTTCGCTGTGATGATACTTGCGGTGAATGGGGTCGCGTTGCATATATTGCAGAGTGTCATTCATCCAGCCGAGATTCCATTTATAGCCGAATCCGAGTCCCCCGGAGTCGACCATACCCGTCACTCCGGGCCAGGCCGTAGACTCCTCCGCGACCATCATGATGTCGGGAAAACGGGAATAGGCCCGCGTGTTAATCAGTCTCAGCACACGAATCGCAGCGAGATTCTCCCTGCCGCCATGCACATTGGGCAGCCACTCGCCCTCCTTGCGGCTGTAGTCCAGATAGAGCATGGAGGCGACGGCATCGATGCGCAGACCGTCAATATGAAACTCCGTGAGCCAGTACAGGGCGTTGCTGAGCAGATAGCTGACCACCTCGGCACGGTCATAGTTGTAGATATAGGTCTTCCAGTCCGGATGAAATCCCTTGCGCCCGTCCTGGTGTTCATACAAGTGAGTCCCGTCGAAACAGCCGAGGCCGTGTTCATCGGTGGGAAAATGACCGGGCACCCAGTCCAGGAGCACACCGACTTCGTGCTTGTGAGCCTGCTCGATCAGGTAGCGTAGATCATCCGCCGAGCCGTAACGGCTGGTCGGTGCAAACATGCCGATAGGCTGGTAGCCCCAGGACCCGCCGAAGGGATGTTCATTGACGGGCATCAGCTGAATATGACTGAAACCCATATCCCGCACATAGGGAACCAGCAGCTCGGCGAGCTCCCGGTAGCCGAATAATTCATTGTCCTGCTTGCGCCTCCAGGATCCCAGATGCACTTCATAGATACTGATCGGGGCCGCCGCGTGCTGGCGTTCTCCCCGCTCCCGCATCCAGCGTTCATCGCTCCATTGGTAGCGGGCAGGTTCAGCCACCTGCGATGCCGTGCCCGGCTGCATCTCCATCTGCCGCGCATAGGGATCGGCTTTCAGCGGCAGCCGCTCGCCCGAGGGGGCGACAATCGCGTATTTGTATAATGCGCCGAACTCCAGCTCCGGCACGAACAATTCCCAGACTCCGCTATCAAGCAGGAGTCGCATGCCGTGAGTCCGCTCGTCCCAATGATTGAAGTCACCCACCACCGACACCCGACGGGCGTTGGGTGCCCATACGGAAAACAGGACACCTGACACGCCATCGATTTCACGGCAGTTGGCGCCAAGGAACTCGTAGGCACACTCATGACTGCCTTCATGAAACAGGTAGAGGTCGTCGGCTGAGATCACGGACGGGAATCGATAGGCGTCTTCCTGATATTGATTCAATTCGGGATAGCTGACCCGCAGCTTGTAGTCGGCGGCCTGCTGTTCGTTGATGACCGCCTCGAACAGGCCCTCGTCATGCAACAGTCGCATTTCGGCGCAGGGCGTATGATCCTCGCGTGACACCAGGCTGACTGCCAGCGCCCCGGGCCTGAACACACGCACGACCCAGTCTTCGCCATCGGCGAGTGCATGGGCCCCGAGAATCGCGAACGGATCCTGATGACGTCCCTGCACGATGTCCAGCACGTCATCGGAATCCAGTGTGCTGTCGAATCGTTCGTTCATTACTTCCAAGTAAAAGGCTCCAATCCTTTAGTCCTGCTCTCTTCGAGAGGCGATGAAACCGCTCAGCGTCTCGACAATCTCCGGATCCGCAAATATCTCATTTATTTCCAGTGGCAGCTTCCTGCGCCAATTCGGATACTCTGTCGAGGTGCCAGGTATATTCACTGGCATTTCCATCAGGCAGAGGTCGGCCAACTGAACGGAAACGAGCAACGAGGCTGCCCGACCGTTTGCGCTGATCAGGGCGCGACACAGCAAATAGTCGAAAGAATGATGTATATTGAATTCACGCCAATTATCCGGCAGCAGGTCCTGTTCCTGCAACCAGTGGAGAATCTGGATGAGATCAGATTCACGCTCCCGCAACAAGCGCTCATAGTCCTCTTGCGCGTCCAACAGGCCGATTTCTCTTCGCAGGCGCAGATCCGTGCGCTCCCACCAGCATTTGAGAGTCGGTACGTCGTGATTGGCCACCATGGCCAGGGCTCGCTCAGGGTAGTCTGAGGGCTTCCTGAAATGGATGGCATCAACCTTTTCAAAGTAAAACAGGACATTGGATAGCACCGCCGAGTCGCGCATGGTCGCCCGTATCTCCGGCGGCACGACGCCCAGGTCCTCACCTATCACCACGCAACGCCTGCGTTGGCTCTCGAGTCGTACGATGGCGAAAAGCGCGTCAACCGGGTAATGCACATAGCCGCCCCGCCCTTGTCCTCCCTCCGCTGGACACCACCAGAGCCGCAGCAGTGCCATGACATGATCGATGCGCAGCGCACCACAGTGTGCCATGTTGCTGTGCAGCAGCTCGATGAAATGAGCGAAACGCGACTCCTCCAGCGCCCTCGGAATAACCGGGGGCAATCCCCAGTTCTGTCCCTGTGGCGCAAATACGTCCGGCGGCGCGCCGATACTTGCATCAACGCTGAACAAGCCTGGATTCAGCTGCACCTCGGCACCATCACGGGCACCCCCCACGGCGAGATCGCGCACCAGGCCCAGCGCCATACCCCGCTCTCGCGCCAGCGCCTGGCAGCGCTGCAACTGTTCCTCGGCAAGAAACTGCAGATAGACATGAAATTCCGGGTCGGTCGCGACCTGCCTCTGCGCCTCGAAGCGGGCGAATGCCTCGAGCGCGCTTCCCCTGGCGCGCCGCCATTGCCGGTAGCGCCCCGCCCTGTCTTCTCCGCCAGCCACTTGCTGCTGAAAAACGCCATGGAGCCGACGCAGAATATCCAGCTTCAGGTCCGCGACGGCCCGATAGTCCATGTCCCCGCCCCGGCGCAGTTCCCGCAGACGTAGCTGAAACACCTCACCCTGCACGCGCTCGCGGATCGCGTCGCTGGCGTCGAACTCGGGCACATCCTCCACATCGATATAGAGAGGATTGAGGTAGCGACGATCCAGCGGGCTGTAGGGGCTGCAGAGCTCCGGGTGCAGCAGATCAAGCGCATGCAGGGGATTGATCACGATGAAATCGATACCCTGCTCCGCGGCCTGCTCAATCAGGCTGGTCAGGTCGCTCAGGTCACCGATGCCCCAGTTCCGGCCTGAGCGCAGCTCATACAACTGCACCGACAACCCGGCGAGGTGCCGGCCATACTCGAGCCAGGGCGGCTCGAAGCAGCGTGGGGGTGAGTGAATCAGCAGCGTACTGGCGCTGCCATTGCCATCCGCCAGGTGCAACTCATGATAACCGTCCTCGATCGGCGGCGGCGACCACAGGCGTTTGCTGAAATCCTGGCCTGCAAACGTGAACCGCTCCTGATACGGCAAGTCGCTTCCGCGCAGTGTGCCGCGCAGGTGCGTACCGTTTTCCAATACCAGTTCCCAGCGATACTCCTGCTTCAGGTTCTGTTCCGTGAAGAACAGAGCTATCCGGCCCTGGCTGTCCGCCACGACAGCCTTCCGTGGCAGCGGGCTATCGGGAGTCACCGACGCCAGACGCCGTATGTGCAGCGCCGGGTCGGGCTCCTCCGCCCAATTCACTCCCATCAGGGTCAGTATCTGCAGCCGGTCCTCAGAGGGGATGGCAACGGTATTGCCATCGAAATCGATGTAGGACTCGGCAATACCGAGCAAGTCCAGCAATGCCCGCATTGCCTCGTCGTCTTCGATTGCATCTGGCAAGGCACTGTCGTTCATCGTCACGGCAACCCGGTCGCCTTCGTTCACCAACGAGCGGCACGTAGCGAAAGTACGGGACAGCTCTCGTCGGCAGAGATTGTGCTGTCTATGCATTATGCACAAACAAGTGCCCGCAATGCCAAACCGACTTGTCACATTTCGAGCGCACATTCCTGGTGCAGTAGAGGCTTCACTCGTCCTCCACGAGGGTCATAGACGAAGTGCCCGCCGACGCCTCGGAGGCAAGCAGCCCTGCGCTGCCGCGGATTATGGTGAAGACGCCGCGAGCAGGCCTGGCACCTGCCGGGTGTCGTGAAGATCAATCTGGATAACCTGGAACGCGCACTGCAGGCGACCGATCGTATCGATGCCGGCAGTACCCGCGCGCAACGCGTGCAGAATCTGAATCGAATTATCGTAAACCGCCTCGCTGCCGTCTTACCCAGCGTGGGCGGGCGGAGCCGGAGGAGGCAGTCGCAGTCAGTCCTGCAACTGCTGGGCCAAGGCCTTTAACGCGTCTCGGCGTTTCTTCAGCTTGTCTTTGAAAGTGGAGTTGTCGGTATCCGCGATCTCATAACTGAGATCACCCAGCACACCTTTGAGAAGGTCTGCCAGTAACTCTTGCTGTTCGTCCGTGAGTTCTAAAGTCTTTGCCATGTTCGTTACCTGTCCTTCTACTACCAACAACACCCGGGATGCTGCAGTATACGTCATTAATTGTTGTCGGCATGCCACCCGACATCGTTGGCCCCCGCACCGTTGCGGGCGGCAGTCTCCTGCAGCCGCGCAAGCGGCGCTAAGCGGCTGTATTTATTCAGATAAATGGTGCCATAACCAGGCTACTGATAGCCAGTACTTTTATCAGGATGTTTAGCGAAGGCCCGGAGGTGTCCTTGAACGGGTCGCCGACCGTATCGCCCACAATACAGGCCAGGTGTGCCGGTGAACCCTTACCCCCGAGATGCCCCTGCTCGACGTATTTCTTGGCGTTGTCCCAGGCGCCGCCGGTATTCGCCATGAGCAGAGCCAGCAGCACCGCACTCAGCAGTGCGCCCCCGAGCATCCCACCCAGGGCATAGGGGCCGAGCAACAATCCCACGACCAGGGGTGACAACACGGCAATCACCGCCGGCAACAGCATCCGCTTGAGCGCCGCTCGCGTCGCTATCGCAGTGCAAAGCGAATAGTCCGGTTTCGCCGTACCCTCGCGCAGGCCCTCGATCTCGGCAAACTGACGCCGAATCTCGACGATCATCTCGGCGGCTGCCTCGCTGACCGCCGTCATGGTGAGAGAACTGAACAGAAATGGCAGCAGGCCACCGATGAACATCCCGACCAGCACGATGGGGTCGGTCATCACCAGCTCGAAATCGACGTTGCGCCTGGCGATGACCTGTACGTAGGCACTGATCAACGCCAGCGCCGTCAGGGCCGCGGCGCCGATGGCGAAGCCCTTGCCGATAGCCGCCGTGGTATTGCCCAGACGATCCAGTGAGTCGGTGACCGCGCGCGTCTCTTCACCCATACCGGCCATCTCGGCAATGCCGCCGGCATTGTCAGCCACCGGCCCGTAGGCATCGATCGCCATGACGATACCCGTGGTGGCGAGCATGCTGACGGCGGCGATCGCGACTCCGTAGAGGCCCACCAGGTCGGTCGCCAGGTAGATTATCCCGGCCAGCGTCAGCATGGGGATCGCCATGGATTCCATCCCCACCGACAGGCCCTTGATGATGACCGTGGCGGCGCCGGTCTGGCCCGCCTCGGCGATGCTGCGCACCGGACGCCCCTCGGTGTAGTATTCCGTGACCAGCCCGATGATCATACCGCCTGCGGCTCCCAGCAACACGACGAGAAAGAGGCGACCGTCGAGCCCCAGCAGGGCGATCAGGTACCAGGCGGCCGCCAGGAAGACGGCGTTGGCCAGCAGCAGGCCGGTCTGCAGCGCCTTGACCGGCGCCCTGCCGGAAAATATCTCGACGCACCAGATACCGAGTATGGATGCCAACAGGCCCGCAGCCGACAGCGCCAGCGGCAGCAGGATCAGGAGGTCTCGCCCCCCCAGCGAGTCTGCCATGGCCAGATCGAGGGACACGGCGATAATGATGGCGGCGATGTTGGCTCCACCGTAAGACTCGAAAATATCGGCACCCATGCCGGCCACGTCGCCGACATTGTCGCCGACGTTGTCGGCAATAACGCCGGGGTTGCGCGGGTCGTCCTCGGGAATTCCCTCCTCCAGCTTGCCGACCAGGTCGGCGCCAACGTCGGCACTCTTGGTAAAGATGCCTCCCCCAACGCGGGCGAACAGCGCCACCGAGGACGCCCCCATGCCGAAACTGTTTAACGCCTGCAGCGCCTCGAGATCCCCCGCGAGTAGCAGGTAGAGGCAGGCGAGACCGGCCAGGCCGAGCGACGCCACCGTCAGTCCCATCACCGAGCCACTCATGAAGGAGATGCGCAGGGCGCCTTCGCAGCCCGAGTCACGGGCGGCGATTGCCGTACGCACATTGGCACGAGTGGCGGTATACATGCCGATGAAACCGGCGACGGCCGAGCTCACTGCCCCGAGCAGGAAGGCACCGGCGCTGACGACACCGGCTGCCAGCAACAGCACCACAAACAGCACCAGCACGAAGAGCGCCAGGACAGAGTACTCCTGCCGGATAAACACCATGGCGCCCGTGTGAATCGCATCGGCGATCTCCTGCACCCGGCCGTCCCCGGCCGGCGCACGGGATATCAGGGCGAACAGGAACAGCGCGGTGGCGAGCCCGAGCAGGGCCACAGGGATGAGTAACCAGGAATAGTCCATGCGAGAAGCAGACCGACAGGTGGCTGGTGTGGCAGCAGGCCCGGCCCGCCACCCCAGCGAACGAGCCGGCTAGCGACGCGCCTCATTGATCACCACGTCTATCGGAGCGTCACTCACATTGCGCATGCTGAAGGCATTGCCGGACTCCCGCCAGGCCCAGTCACCCATGGCATCCAGTTCGGTGATAATGCCGTCGTGCCGGGTTACCTGGACCTTGCCCTCGCTGACCTGGATGACGACGGCGGGATTGTTGTGGGTGTGCGCCGCGGTCTCCTCACCCGGTTGCAGGGTCACACGGTAGGAGCGAAACCACTCGTTCTCCTCCTGCGGCTCCTCTTCTATGCCCAGAGGCCGGTCGCTGTTCAGATTCGGCTGGCCGGCGCCGTAATTGGTCAGCGCAAGAATACGAAACAGGTGGGGCCCGCCGTTGGACACGGCATGGGTGAAATTCTGTTCGACGTAGTCGGTATTCCCCGACACACGCCCGTAGAGCGGGCCCTCGCCATTGCTGATGAACGTATACAGGATGGCGGCGTCGTGGGTATGCGGCAGCGTGCTGTCGCCGGGATTGATCTGTACGTCCAGCAGGTAGACATCACCGTCCTGATGTACCGTGCGATGTCGGGGCTCCTGCAGAATCTGGACGATGCGTTGGCCGCGAAAGTCCTGTGCCAGCGCCGGCCACTGCCAGGCTGCGACGGAAGCCAGTAACAGAACCAGCAAAAAAAGGGCACGCAGGTTTATTCTTGTTGTCTCGAGTAGTGTCTTCATGATGCGTTTACCAACGAAGTGTAGGGATTGTGCACAGGTTAAACGAGGGCACGGGCCAAAGCAATTTCCGGGAGTGTGGGCAAAGTCGAAACTAAAGACCACCGACCTCAATCGACCGAATCAGGGTGCCAGTTTGCGGCTCGCGCAACTCCAGCGTCGCCGCCTGTGCCGCACCTAGCGCTTCGGTGAATGAGCGGCCGTCATCCAGGCTGCTGATTACAAAGATGACCCGCCCCGACACCGGGCGCCGGGGCGGCAGCGCCAATGGATTAAACAGATAATCCGCATTCCCGGCGAGCATGCCACGCACGGTAGCCTCCACGCTGAGGCCCGATGGTGGCACTTCGGCGCGCACGGCGCGGAACAGCTGTGATTCTCCAGCCGCAGTGGTCATGCGGAAAAAGATCATGACCTGGCGAGTAAACAGCCCCTCATTGGTCAGTTCGATGGCCGGCGTGAAGATGGGATAGGAGAAGCCTACCTCGACGATGCCGTTACTGGAACGGTCGGTTATAAGATTCAGCTCCAGATCACCGGCGCTGATCCCCGAGCCGGCCTGGCGTGGCAATAGCAACTGGAAATACACGAAGGCCGGCAGCATGGCGGGCAGGCACACGGTCAGAACATATGCCAATGGCCTGCCCCGTACGAGCGGGTTGAGGAAGTAGCCGGCAGAGAGTGCCGAGGCAATGGCGACATTCAGGATCAGGGCCCGCAACCACAAGGGCTGGCTGCCGATGCGGGCGGGATTGTCGACAAAGAAGATGACTACGGCGACGGCTACCAGCACCCCAGGCAGGCTGGCGATGACTTGTCGCAGACTCAGATCCATTCAGTCAGCGCTCAAGCGACCGCTTCTCCCTGAGCCTGCTTGTCGGCATGGTAGGAAGAACGCACGAGGGGGCCGCTGGCCACGTGTCTGAATCCCAGGGCGTCGCCGAATTCCCGCAGCGCCTCGAATTCATCGGGATGCACGAAACGCTCCACCTGCAGATGGTCGCGACTGGGCTGCAGGTACTGCCCGAGCGTCACCATATCCACGTTGTGCCGCTTGAGATCCCGCATGACCTCCTTGACTTCGTCGATGGTCTCGCCCAGGCCGAGCATCAGTCCGGACTTGGTCATCACCGTCGGCACGCGCTCCTTGTAAGCGGCCAGCAGATCCAGCGACCATTGATAGTCGGCACCAGGGCGCGCCTTGCGATAGAGCCGCGGCACGGTCTCCAGGTTGTGGTTGAAGACGTCGGGCGGCGTCGCCTCCAGTAGCCTCAGGGCAATATCCATGCGGCCTCGGAAATCAGGCACCAGCACTTCCACGGTAATGTCCGGATTCAGCCGCCTGGTTTCGTTGATGCAGCTGACGAAATGGCCGGCGCCACTGTCTTTCAGGTCATCCCGGTCCACCGAGGTGATCACCACGTAGCTCAGGCCCATCTCCCTTATCGCCACCGCCAGCTCGGTCGGCTCATGCGTATCCAGCGGGCGCGGTTTGCCATGGGCCACGTCACAGAAAGGACAGCGACGAGTGCAGATGTCGCCCATGATCATGAAGGTGGCTGTGCCGTTGCTAAAACATTCGCCCAGGTTTGGGCAGGAGGCCTCCTCGCACACCGAAGCCAGCCGATGTTCCCTGAGTTTCTGCTTGATGTGACTCACCCGCGGCGAAGCCGGAATCTTGACACGAATCCAGTCGGGTTTGGCTGGTAGCTCGTTCGTCGGGATGACCTTGACGGGAATGCGGCGCAGTTTGTCGGCGCCACGCAGCTTCTCGCCTTCGACCAGTACATTGCGGCGTTTTCGCGGGCTGGCTGTAGATTGTTCGCTCATGCGGTTCCTGCTTGTTCGCTTGGGGAGCTGCGCGGTGAATAGTGGGGCCGATAACCCAATTCCCTGAGCAGCTCGTTGTTCAACACCCTGCTGACGCTCTGGAGCATGGCGTCCTCGGGTTCGATAAAATCGGCGATCCGGGTGACCGGCAAGCGCGCGAACCCACAGGGGTTGATCCGGGAGAACGGCTCCAGGTCCATGTTCACATTGAGGCTGAGGCCGTGATAACTCCAGCCATTGCGTATGCGCAGGCCGAGAGCGGCTATTTTAGCATCTTTTACGTAGACCCCGGGAGCCCCGGTGCGGGTATAGCCGTTGATGCCGTATTGCGCCAGCGTGGCGATCAGCGCCCGCTCGATGGTGTCCACCAGACTGCGCACGCCCAGCTTGCGGCGACGCACGTTGATCAACAGATAGGCCACGAGTTGTCCGGGGCCGTGATAGGTCACCTGACCGCCACGATCCACCTGGACAACGGGTATGTCGCCCGGATCGAGAATATGTTCGGCCTGACCTGCCTGGCCCTGGGTGTAGACCGGTTTGTGACTCAGCAGCCAGATCTCGTCATTGCGCTCGGCCCTGCCATTATCCACCAGATAGCGCATGCTCTTGAAGATGGGTTCATAGTCCTGCAGCCCCAGGCGTCTGACCACGAGGTCGGGTAATGGGGACGCCGCGGGCGCGGCCGGTTGTGCCTGAATCCACTTGTAGTCGGTCAGCAGCATAGAGAGGCTCATTCAAGGATCGATTGCCGCATACGGCCGGTTTTAGGGTTTCCGCCGCGCGCTCTGATGCACCTCTGGCCCGGACTATCCATGGACTATCCATGAACTATCCAATCCATGAACTATCGTAGCGAGGGCGTCGAGATGCCCGGTTACAGCACCAGTTTTACGTTCTCGACCTGTTTAAGATCGAGGAAAATGTTGCGCAGTTGTTCCTCGCCGGTGGCGGCAATGGTGACTGTGACAGACTGGTAGTTACTGGCCCTGGAGTTCTGGACCTTGATCAGCTCGGCATCGATCTTGCCGGTATGCCGCTCCACCACCTTGATGACGGTCGCTTCAAACTGATAATCCGCCCTGCCGATGATCTTGATCGGATACAGGCAGGGGAATTCGATGCGCGGAGCATCCGCATCGGCTGATTGGACATCGTCGGTCATAGCGCGGGCTCAGTCCGAGACCAGATTCTGGAACGATAGCGTGACCCAGTCCACGAAGCGCTTGAACATGCTACCTTCTGCGACATCCTGCATAGCGACGACGTCGCCCTCGTAGATACTCTCGCCGTTAAGGCTCACATTGACAGTGCCCATGACCTGGCCGTTCTGCAGCGGTGCCTGTATTACCTCGCCAACATCGACGCTGGCGTTCAGGGATTCGACGGAGCCGCGGGGGATGGTAACCCAGACTTCCTCGCTGATGCCGAGATCCACGGCGCTCTGCTCACCGGACCAGACCGGGATATTGGTCAGTATCTGGTTGGCGTCGTAGAGCTTGTGCGTCTCGAAGTAGCGGAAGCCGTAGGTCATCAGCTTCTGGGTTTCGATCGCCCTTGCCTCCTCACTCTCCGTGCCCATGACGACGGTGATAAGACGCATGCCATCACGCTCCGCGGACGCGACGAGGCAGAAGCCGGCGGCGTCGGTCCAGCCGGTCTTCAAGCCATCGACATTGCGGTCGCGGAACAACAGCGTGTTGCGATTGCGTTGCGAGATGTCGTTATAGGTGAACTCGCGTTCGGCATACATCGGATAGAATTCCGAGTGATTCTCGACCGTGGCCCGGGCCAGAAGGGCGAGGTCGCGGGCCGACATGGTGTTGTAGTAGTCCTCGGAATCGAGGCCGCTGGAATTCATGAAGAAGCTCTCGCGCAGGCCCAATACCTCGGCATACTGATTCATCATGTCGGCGAAGGCGTCTTCGCTGCCGGCGATGTGTTCGGCGATGGCGACGCTGGCGTCATTGCCGGACTGTATGACGATGCCGCGCAACAGATCTTCCACCGACACCTCGGTATTCACGCCGATGAACATCTTGGACCCCTCCATGCGCCAGGCTTTCTCACTGACGTGGACCATGTCGTTCAGCCCCAGGTTACCGCTCAGTATCTCCTCGATGGCGATATAGGACGTCATGATCTTCGTCAGGCTCGCCGGCGGCAGGGGCTCGTCGGCGTTGTCCTCGACAATCACATGGCCGGTCTTGGCGTCCATCATGATGTAGCTGATGGCATTGACCTCCGGCGCGCGTGGAATAATCGTCTGTGCCTGCAGCGGCAGGGAGGCCAATAGAGAGGCGAGCAATAGAGAGGCGAGCATTGGCAGCAGCGCTGTGCTGCCAGGGGGTCGGGCGTGGGTGAAGGCGTTATACATCATAGGACCGTGCTATTGAGGCGAAAAGAATCGTCGTGAAATCGTCTGACCGGAACCGTCGCCGGGCGTGGCGAGTGTTGAACCCGGTTGACCGTGGCAAGCGTGCTTACTCGGACACAGTGTAAGGTCTTCCCAGATTGGCGGCAACCACACTTCGGGTAAGCTGCTGTATTTCCCGGGCATCCTGTATGGGGCCGATGCGCACGCGATGCAGGACCCCGGCGTCGGGAGTCCGCACCGAGCGGATGAAAACCTGATGCGCCGTCATGTCCTCGAGCTGCGCGGACAGCCGGCGGGCACTGTCGATGTCCGCGAAGGCTCCCACCTGCAGGTAGTGTGCAGGATTAGCCGGATCCTGCGCTGCCACTGACCTGCCGGCAAGCGCCACGGCGGGCCGATCCGCATAGGCGGCGTCAGTGACCGCCTCCAGCAGCACCCGCGCCGTACCCCGGTCCGCGTAATCGAGTTTCAGGGCGGCCGCGTAGGACAGGTCGATCACGCGGTCACCGTGGAACGGGCCCCGGTCGTTGACGCGCACGATGAGGGAGCGGTTATTGTCCAGGTTCGTGACCCGCAGGAAGCTGGGAATGGGCAGCGACTTATGGGCCGCCGATACCCTGTACATGTCGAAGACTTCTCCGTTGGAGGTGCGGTGACCGTGAAATTTTTCGCCATACCAGGAAGCCACCCCCTGCTCGCGGTAGCCTTCCTCACTGGGCAGCACATGGTAGGTCTTGCCCAGCACGCTGTAGGGGCTGCGGTTGCCTGCCAGGGTGCGGGTGACCGGTTCCGGCACCACATCCGGGATGCTCGCGAGATCAACCACCGCGGCGGGTGCCCGGTCCTGCGCCATACTGTAACGGCCGGCATTGGGATTGACCGGTTCGGGAGTGCCGGCACAGGCCGCAAGCAGGAGCGCGCCTG
>JBBDSI010000176.1:0-1093 GCA_040905005.1 Pseudohongiellaceae bacterium | reverse complement strand
CGCATCTTGGAAGGAGAAGACGTCGCGAGTGTGATGGCGAGCTATGGCTTGTGCCGCACCACAGCGTACAAGTGGCTGGCCAAGGCGCGGGGGCGAGGTCGTGGCAAACGTGCGCTGGCCGCGCGTCAGGGAACGGGCCGTCCGTGCAAACTGACTGCCAGCCAGAAGCGCCAAGTGTTTCGCTGGGTCAATGGCAAGAATCCGCTGCAGTATGGTTTTGATTTCGGTTTGTGGACGCGTGCGATTGTGCGCGAACTGATTTTGAAGAAATTCGAAGTTCAGCTGAGCGTCACCTCGGTGGGCAGCTTGCTGGCCGAGCTCAATCTGACGGCGCAGAAACCCCTGCAGCGGGCTTATCAACGCGATCCGGAAGCCGTCGAGCAGTGGCAGCGTGAGACCTATCCGGCGCTGGTTTCTCGAGCGAAAAAGGAGAAAGCCGAGATTTATTTCTGGGACGAGTCGGGCTTTCGCGCCGATGCCGTGCATGGGAAGACCTGGGCTGAGCGCGGCAAGACACCGGTGATCGCCCGACCCGGCCAACGCCAGGGCGTGAGTGCGGCCTCGGCGGTCAATTCCAAGGGGGCGTTCTGGTTTGCGACTTATCAGGGCGGGCTGAATGGCGCGTTGTTTGTCGAATTGCTCAAGCGACTGATGTACCGGCGCAAGAAGCCGTTGCACTTGGTGATCGATGGTTTGCCCGCGCACAAGAACAAAGTCGTGAAGGACTACGTGGCCTCGACCGATGGGCGGCTGACGCCGCATTTCCTGCCGGGCTATGCGCCTGATCTGAATCCGGATGAACTGGTATGGAGTCATGCCAAGCGTACCGGTGTGGCGCGACGTCCGTTGCAAAAGGGCGAGAAACTGGAAGAACGCGTGCACGACCAACTGCAAGCGATCGCCAACGATCCCAAGCTTGTGCGTGCGTTCTTCAAGCATCCAGATGCAGCCTATATTTCTGACTGCTGAGTAAGGTGGGCGGTTTCAATGACCATCTGTTACCGTGGTTGCTTCTGGGCATATACCCGTCTACCTAGGCACGCAAAATGAGCAACGGATATGAATTATTAGATTGCCAAGATAAAGGTCAAGG
>JBBDSI010000175.1:0-6444 GCA_040905005.1 Pseudohongiellaceae bacterium | reverse complement strand
CGGCACCATCGACGTGGCGACTCTGCGCGATCGCAGCGTCGAATACAGCTACTAGGGCTTAATCAGCGAGTTATTAGAACGGCGCGCCAGTGATGTTGATGTCGGCCGGGGCGAACTCCTTCGCCCGATCCTCCTGCTGATAAAGTCGTGTGATCAGTAAAAGGACACCTGGCACATCCAGAAGTTCGATATCGTCGAAGACGAGTTTGCGGCGGATGCGTTCACGCGTCGTGAACAGTCTGCCGCTCGTGTCGAAATGCAGGAACGTGAAGTCTTCGTCCGCTTCGCCCCAATCTTTGGAAATTTCTTCCTGGCCGATGCGGCCATCGAAGCGCGGGAAGGGGTAGAACCAGCGCCCGCCGGAGCGGCCGGCCAGGTAAGTGATGATGTTGTGGCCGTCGGGGTAGTACCAGGTCACATCGAAGGCGCGGAAGTATTCGGTGGCCAGGTTGCCGTTGGGCCAGAACAGGGCCTGGTCGCCATGCATCCAGTGATAGGCCATGATCTGGCCGTTGGGGTAGTAGATGCGCGTGTCCTCGCCAGGGGCCGCGACAAAGGGCTGTCCGTTGGGAAAGTGCCAGGGCTGGTAGTACAGGTCCCTGGAAGCGAGCTGCCCGTTGTCGTAATGACTGCTGCCACGTGTATAGCCTGTGAGGATGACGGGTTGGCAGGCGAGGCGATTGAGCTGCCGCAGCTCGTCTTCCATCCGCCTGAGTGATGGCACGTCATCGTCATTGGCTGGCAGCAGCGCATTCAGCGTGACCATCTTGGCCATGAACTCGAGGGTGGCGCAGGCGCTGCTGACGTTCTCCGCGCCGCCCCGGGCCAGTGCGCTGGCGTTCAATAACACGCCCAGAAACAATACGCCGGTGCAAACGAGTGACTTCCACATGACATTCCCCCTTCATCCAGTTTGGCTGTACTCTTTATTCATGCTGCCCATGTTTATCCATACGCTAGGCTGTGCCAGGTGAACGGGCACTGAACGGCATGAAGAGTCACTTTGGGGTTGGTCTGGGCGTCGGGTTTCCTTTAAAATGCCAGCGGTTCAGGGACGTTTGCCCGCTGTTGCTTGCAATTCGGCCACGACCACCGGAAGATTGCCACAGGCGCGTCATTGAGTGGTTAAAAGTTGAGTGGTTGAGTAGTTGAGCAGTAAAGAGTTTAGTGATTAAGATTTGAGTGGTTAAAAATCGATCAGTCGCTGGCGCTGGAGCTCGTGTCCCGTCCAGGGCGTCGCAATCAAAGTCTCGAAGAAAGGTAGAAGAAGGTAGTAGAAGAAAGTATATGAAGGCCCCGAATAAGGTATAAGAAAGACCTGTATAGGAAAGTCCTGTATAAGAGTCCCGAATAAGAAAAAGCCGTAGCCAGGAGAACCTGATGGACTGTCCGAAGTGCAATTCTGAAATGCAAGAACTCAAGATCGAGACCCTCAACGGCCAGGTCCTCATCGACCGTTGCAACAGTTGTCACGGCCTGTGGTTCGATAATGGGGAAGCCGAACAACTCAAGGGCGACTGGATGGCGGATTTCGCTGATTCAGGCGACCCGGGTGTGGGCAAGACCTACAACACGGTGCGCGACATCCAGTGCCCGCGTTGTGGCAAGCCGATGAAGAAGGTCAACGACCCGAAGCAACGCCACCTGGAATATGAGGCCTGCGAGGAGCACGGCATATTCATGGATGCCGGGGAATTCACCGACTACAAGCACGAAACCCTGCTCGATATATTCCGCGACGCAGTCTCTCGTCTCCGTCGTCGCTGAGCCCTTCGCCGACAGCGCGAGTCGCTGCGCTCAGAAATGCCATCCGGGATGATGCCAGATGGCATTTTTTATGCCCGGGTGCAGGGCGGGGAATCTGCCGATATCGGTCCACTGCGCGCTCGCTGTGTGAAAATCCGAGCCCTGGGACTGGTACAGCGCATTGGCGTCCGCCAGCTCCCGCAGCCTCCGCTGTACCAACGGATCGATATTGCCGTAACTGGTCTCCATGGCCTCGCCGCCACAGTCGCGAAACTCACTCACCAGAGTCTCCAGTTGCCGCTTGCCCAGCGCGTAGCGTCCCGGATGGGCCAGCACGGCGATGCCGCCACTGGCGCGAATCGCCTGCACCGCCTCCGGCAGCGAACACCACTGCCCGGGCTCGTAGGCGCGACCGCCCTTGCCGAGATAGCGCTTGAACGCCTTCTGATGATTCCGGCAGCGCCCGGTCGCGACGAGATAGTCGGCCACGTGCGTGCGGGTGAGCGCGTGACAGGGCAGGGCGTCCAGCCAGGGGAGCAGTCCGTCGATGGCGAGGTCCATGGCGAGAGAGTCGAGCCGCTCGGCAATAGCCCGGATGCGGCGCCGGCGACTCGCCTGCTGGCTGGCGAGCAGGGTCGTGAGTCCCGCCTCGTGAGGATCGATCGCCAACCCGACGATGTGCAGCTCACGCGTGCCCCAGACGCAGGAGATTTCCACGCCGGGTATCAGCGTCAGGCGGCTGTCGCCCGTGACCTCGTCGAAGGCGGCCACGCAGTCGTGGTCGGTGATGGCGAGATGAGTGAGGCCATTGTCGTGGGCGCGGTCGAGAAGCTCGGCTGGGGAATGTTTGCCGTCAGAGTAGTGGCTGTGGCAATGCAGATCGGCTTTCATGGGGATATCGCTTGGCATAACTTGTAACTGGCTGATTAGTAACTGCTTGGGTTTACATCCGGGCACCGCGGTGTGGCTGTAAGAAACACCGGGCGAGACGGTCTTAGAGTCAGGTGCATAGTCACTGCATCGCCAGGTAAACTGCATAGCCAGTAAATTGCATAGCCAGTAAAGAGACAAGTGACACTCACGAGCCGCCGCTATCCCCGGGAATCGGGCAGGCTCACTCTATACACGCTACAATAGAAACGACACTTGGAGGAGCAGCACCATCCCGCCAGAGACAGACTACAGACGTGTGTTTGCCAGTGCAGTGAGCACCGGGAGCCTCGCCACAGTGCCGGGCAGACCGCCCCGGCTCTGGTTCCGCAGGGATGCGTTAACCCGCTTATGATATCAGAGAAACCATTAGCGAATCAGGCAGACACAACTGGGGCAGACGCAGCCGGACAGAGCGAGCAACTGCTGTCAGGCTGCACCCTCTGTCTTGAACAGTGCGCACAGGTCCTCGCCGCCGTCAGTGCCAGTGATTATTGCCACCGCGCCGGAGACACCGCCTCGGTCGGCGCCCACACGCGCCATATTCTCGATCGCTATCACTGTTTCCTGAGCGGCCTGACCGGCGACTGCATCGATTACGATGCCCGCCAGCGCGACCCGGCGCTCGAGACTCATCTCGAAGCGGCGCGCTGCGCCCTCGGCAGCCTGCGCCGGCACCTCGAAGCGGCATGGCTGGCCGAGGACTCGGCGCGGCTCATCCAGGTGCGCGAGCGCGTGGATCAGCGCCTGCCGCCGCCGGACGTGTCCAGTACGCCGGCGCGGGAGATGCTGGCCCTGGTCAGTCACAGCATCCACCATCTGGCCATAATCGCGCTGCTGATGAAGGCGCGGGGGTATACGCTGCCGGCGCATATCGGCAAGGCGCCGTCGACCCTTGCCTTCGAAAACGGGGCCTGACCCGGGTTCCCGGTGTCGCCTGTGTGGCGGCTCGTATCATGGTGCTGCCAGACCGGGCAGGATCGTCCGGGTGCGGACCCGAGGGCCTGGAGGCGGTATATTTACTGGCCCTGGCGCCCAGGCTAATACTTGACTAATTTACTTAGGTATTCGATAATCCGCCCATCGAGATCATCAGCGGACTTATCCAATGCGACTGACAACCAAGGGGCGGTACGCCGTCACCGCGATGCTGGACCTGGCACTGCACGAGGATCAGGGACCCATTAGCCTGGCGGACATCTCCCGGCGTCAGACAATCTCGCTATCCTATCTCGAACAGCTCTTTGCCAAACTGCGCAAGGGCGCGCTGGTGACCAGCGTGCGCGGTCCCGGCGGCGGCTATGAATTGCAGCGCGGGGCGGGCGCCATCTACATCGCGCAGATAATCGATGCCGTCAATGAGTCCCTGGACACCACGCGCTGCCAGGGCAAGGGCGACTGCCAGGGCGGTGAGACCTGCCTCACCCACTACCTGTGGGAGGATCTGAGCGAGCAGATTCATCATTTCCTGGAAGGCATCAGCCTGGCCGACCTGGTCGCCAAACGTGAGGTCAAGCGTATCGCCGAGAAGCAGGATCGCAGGCATCTGATCGTGAGCGAGACCGACGGCGCCGGCAACGAACTGGACAATCTGGACACCATCGAGAAGCTGAAGAAGCAGCGCCTACCGGTAAGCAGTATCTAGCCCGGTGTCTGGCGAACGACTATTTTCTGAATCGAGGCAGAGTTGAGCTATGCAATTTCCGATCTATCTGGACTATTCATCCACCACCCCGGTCGACCCGCGGGTGGCCGCGAAGATGGCCGAGTGCCTGACCCTGGAAGCCAACTTCGGCAATCCGGCCTCGCGCTCGCACATGTTTGGCTGGAAGGCGGAAGAGGCAGTGGAGACCGCACGCAAGCAGGTGGCGGATCTCATCAACTGCGATCCCCGTGAGATCGTCTGGACTTCTGGCGCCACCGAGGCCGATAACCTGGCGTTGAAGGGTGCCGCCCACTTCTACAGGAAGAAGGGCCAGCACATCATCACCTCCATGATCGAACACAAGGCGGTCCTGGACAGCTGCCGGCAACTGGAGCGGGAGGGTTATGAAATCACCTACCTCGAGCCGGATGCGCAGGGCCTGATTACGCCGGAGCAGGTGGCCGACGCCATCCGCGACGACACCATCCTGGTGTCGCTGATGCATGTGAATAACGAGATCGGCGTCATCAACGACATCGAGGCCATCGGCAAGATCACCCGCGAGCGCAAGGTGATCTTCCACGTCGATGCCGCCCAGAGCCCCGGCAAGATCGACATCGACCTGGAGAAGATGCAGGTCGACCTGATGTCCCTGACCGCACACAAGATCTATGGCCCCAAGGGCATCGGTGCGTTATACGTGCGGCGCAAGCCGCGGGTGCGCATCGAGCCGCAGATGCACGGTGGCGGCCACGAGCGCGGCATGCGCTCCGGCACCCTGCCCACGCATCAGATCGTGGGCATGGGCGAGGCCTATCGCATCGCCAAAGAGGAGA
This sequence comes from Pseudohongiellaceae bacterium, assembly GCA_040905005.1. Lineage (GTDB taxonomy): Bacteria > Pseudomonadota > Gammaproteobacteria > Pseudomonadales > Pseudohongiellaceae > UBA9145. Next base: position 1,287 of record JBBDSI010000175.1, on the reverse strand, counting down.
TGCATGAGGAGAACGCCCGCGTCCTGGCCCTGCGCAACCGGCTGCTGGAAGGCCTCAAGGATATCGAGGAGGTCTACGTCAACGGCGACCTCGCCCACCGGGTGGCCGGCAACCTCAACATCAGTTTCAATTTCGTGGAAGGCGAGTCGTTGATGATGGCCCTGCGCAACCTGGCGGTGTCGTCCGGCTCGGCGTGCACCTCGGCGTCACTGGAGCCGTCCTACGTCCTGCGCGCCCTGGGGCTGAGCGATGAGCTGGCCCACAGCTCGCTGCGTATCACGATCGGCCGCTTCACGACCGAGGAAGAGATAGATTACGCCATCGAAAAGATTCACGAGGCGGTGGTCAAGCTCAGAGAGCTGTCACCGCTGTGGGACATGTACAAGGACGGTGTCGATTTAAATAAAGTGCAATGGGCTGCGCACTGAGGCAGAAGAGGTAAACATGGCTTATTCAGACAAGGTTATTGATCACTACGAGAATCCGCGCAACGTCGGCAAGTTCGACGATGACGACAACAGCGTGGGTACCGGCATGGTGGGGGCACCCGCCTGCGGTGATGTCATGCGCCTGCAGATCAAGGTCAACGACGACGGCGTCATCGAGGATGCCCGGTTCAAGACCTATGGCTGCGGGTCCGCCATCGCCTCCAGCTCCCTGCTCACCGAATGGGTGAAGGGGCGTTCCCTGGACGAGGCGACGACGATCAGGAACAAGGACATCGCCGAGGAGCTGCAACTGCCGCCGGTGAAGATTCACTGCTCGGTACTGGCCGAGGACGCCATCAAGGCCGCGATTGCCGACATCAAGCGCAAGCGCGGCATCACGGACGTCGCCGAAGCCGCCGAGTGACGCCGTACCGGGCCCCGGCAGGTAATGGCAAGTAATGGAAAGTAACTGAAAGACAGGCAATGGCAAGACAGGCAGCGGCAAGACAGATAAAGGAACTGAGAAGGTAGATTCATGGCAATTAGACTCACCGAAACCGCCGCCAGGCACGTGAACCAGCAGCTCGCCAGCCGCGGGCACGGAGTCGGCATCCGCGTGGGTGTGACGACCACCGGCTGCTCCGGCATGGCCTATGTCCTGGAGTTCGTCGACAAGGTTGATGTCGGCGACCAGGTGTTCGAGGACCAGGGCGTGAAGATCATCGTCGATCCCAAGAGCCTGGTCTATATCGATGGCACGGAAATGGACTTCGTCAAACAGGGCGTCAACGAAGGGTTTGAATTTCGCAATCCCAATGCCAAAGGCGAGTGCGGCTGCGGCGAAAGTTTCAGTATCTAG
>JBBDSI010000174.1:0-6456 GCA_040905005.1 Pseudohongiellaceae bacterium | reverse complement strand
GGTTGTCCAGGACCTCGCTGCTACCTACCAGGGCGAAGCCGGCGCCGACGATGGCCTTGACGGCCTCGTCGAAGGCGATGCGGTGCAGCGCCTGGTTATCCGCACCCGGCGTGCCTTCATGGTCGATAACGGCGAGGATACCGCCGGGCTTCAATGCCGTCAGGGTCTGCGCCAGGATGCCCTGCGCGACCTGGGGGTCGGAATTGTGGAAGTCGTGGAAATTCAGCGCCGTGATGGCGAAGTCCACAGAACCGGCCGGCGCATCGCTGATAGCGGCTATCTGCTCCACATTGTCCAGGCGCGCGGCGCGGGCATTGGCAGCTTCCTCGGCACGACCGCCAACAGGGTTCTGCATATAGACGGTACCGTTGGAACCGACGGCATAGGACAGGACTTCGGTATACCAGCCGGCGGAGGCATTGATATCCAATACCGTCATGCCCGGTGCGACGCCCATGAAGCTCAGCACGGCGGGCGCCTGCCGGCTGGCATCGCGCTCCTTGTCATCTGCCGGACGTTCGGGGTTGGCCATGGCGCGCTCGAGTGCCGCCGTGTTGAGCTGGGCACCGGCGCTGCCGCAAATTAAACTAAGAGTCAGCAAGGTTGGGATGATTGTCAGCGCTTTCATAACATAGACCTTCTTGTTGGTTGTTTGGCTAAAAACTCTCTCGTGCTGCCTCTCGCAGCAACGATGTTGGTCAAGCCCGGATATTTCAGCAGCCGCCTGTAGCAGCCAGCCTGGCCGGCGTGGGAAGCTGTTGAAATATCCGGGTCAGGCAGAATAAACCATGGCCTGGGAGGAGTACACAGTAACAGGCCGAGATGACCCGCAGGCGCCATAGCAGTGTGCGGGAGGGGGGGGGAAAGAGGGAATGCGTCTAGTCAGTGCAGGCGGTGGGTGACCTTGAGCTCGGCCTCGAAGAAGGCCTTCACCTGGAGCAACTGGCTCAGATCGCCCTCGGTTTCCATCAAAGGCAGGTGATGTTCGATGTCGTTGAGGATGTTGGTGATACTGCTGGTATCCAGCGCGCTCAGATCCAGATCGAATGGGAATTTGAGGTCCTTTGCCATGCTCTTACCGCTCCTTACTGCCGCATCGTCCCGTTCCAGGGGGCGTTTATTCGCACAGGCATACTATCGACTGACTTTAAGATATCTTCATAAGAAATTATAATTATTGAAGTTTTCTAGTCCAGACCAGGCCATCCTGGGCCGCAACGGCAATCTTTACGCGGTTCATATCCAGAGTTAGACTATCCCCCGAAATTGGTGCCATATGTGCGTGCATTCTACGCGGCATCAAACAATAATAATGACAAACTATAATAATGAAGAGGGCGTGAGCTGAGGTTTCTGCCCGGACGGGGAGTCACTCGTTGAAAGGGTTTATCAGTGCCTGGGCGGAATTCGTCATTGCCAAGCGCGTGTTCGTTATCGCGGCGACCGTCCTGTTGCTTCCCCTGCTTCTGTTCACAGGCGGCAGTATCCCCTTCGACAACAGCACCGAACGCTATTTCGTCAGCGGCGATCCCACCCTGGAAGAGTACAACACCCTGCTCGACCTGTTCGGCGACAACGAATACCTGATCGTCGGCATTGCGGCGACAGGGGACAGCGCGGACGTCTTCACACCCGAGGCTCTCGATGCGCTGATAAGGCTGTCCGAATTCCTCGAATTCCATCCCTATGTCACCCAGCTACGCTCACTGACGACTTATCAGTACCTGCGCGCCGACGGTGACGACCTCAGCACCAACTACCTGATCGACGATTACGCGGCATTGCGGAGTGACCCGCGCGAGGTGCAGCGGCTGAAGGACACACTACGCGAAGAGGACCTGGCCCTGGATACGCTGGTCACGCCCGACTTTCGCCACGTGCGCATGGCCGCGCGAGTAGAGCACCGCGAGGATACTTCGGCGCACAAGGTGGAGCTGGCACAGGATCTCTATCGCTTCGTCGAGCAGGAAGACATCGAAGGCGCCGGTTTCGAGCTGCACCTGTCCGGCTATCCTCTGGTCAACGAACGTTTCGAGACCGTCTCTGCGCAGGACACGGCGTTGCTCGTTCCGATCATGGTCGTAGTGATGATGCTGATCCTCTTCTTCAGCTTCCGCTCCATCATCGCGACCCTGTTGCCGTGGCTGGTGATCGCCAGCGGCCTGTTGCTGGTGTTGGAGATCCAGTACTACCTCGGCATCCCCCATACCACAATCGATAGCGGTGCGCTGCCACCGACCCTGATCATCATCGGCATCGGTATAACCGTGCACGTGCTGCTGGAGTTTTTCCATTTCAATAGCCATCAACGGGACGGCAAAGTCGCGGCCGCGACTACCATTCGCAATATCTGGATGCCCGCATTCTTTACGGCGATCACGACATCCGCCGGATTCCTCGCACTGTCGGTCACGCGCATCCAGCCGATGCGCGAATTCGCGCTTCTCGGAGCGATCGGGCCATTGCTGTTGTTCCTGTTCGCACTCACCGTCCTGCCGGCGATGCTGAGTTACATCAAGGAGTTACCGCAGCGCACCAGCACGGTGGTGCAGAGTGGCGTCGTGACCCGCCTGACGGACAGGGTGCCGGATTTCACGCGCAGGTTCCGTAAGCCTATTCTTGTCGCCGGCCTGATTATCGTGGCGTTTACTCTGTGGAACCTGCCCAACGCCGAAATCGACAACAACTACGTGACGCTGTTCAAGGAAAGTAGCCAGACCCGGCAGGACATCGAGTATTTCGACGATGTCTGGGGCGGGATGATGACGCTGGACATCATCCTGGACAGCGGTGCCGCCGAAGGCATCAAGGAGCCCGAATTTCTCCGCGACATGGAGAGCGTTCAGACCTGGCTCGCGCAGCGCCCCTCTCTGGGCAAGATCAATTCCCTGGTGGATTACCTCAAGGAGATCAACCAGGCCCTGCATCAGGACAATCCGGATGACTACCGCCTGCCCGAGACCAACGAGATGGCGGCGCAGTATCTGCTGCTGTACAGCAGCGCGGGAACCAACGAAGACCTGTCCGACCTGAAAGGTTTCGACAATCGCCATACCCGGCTCATAGCCCCGGTAGTCAATATGCCCGCCTCGGTGATGCAGGAGGAGCTGGATGCGATCAACGTGTATCTGCAGGACAACTACGCACACCTGAGTCCGCTGATCACCGGCACCATGGTCCTCTATACGGTGCAGGACATGTATGTCGCCGAGGGCACACTGTTGTCATTCCTGGTGGCGCTGGCGGTGATTTCGCTGTTCTTCATCATCCTGTTCCGCTCCGTGCGTTACGGACTGCTCTCCATCATCCCGAGCGTGCTCCCTATCCTGCTGACGGCCAGTATCGCGGGTTTTCTCGGCATCTACCTGGACCAAAGTTCGGTGATCGTATTCGCCATGACGATGGGCATTGCCGTGGATGACGCCATTCACGTCATGAGTCGTTACCTGCTCTATCGTCGCCGGGGCGAGAGCACCCACGAGGCTATCGCCCGCGCCATGAAGGAATCGGGACGGGCAGTGGTATTCAGTTCGATGATCCTGGTCTGCGGGTTCAGCGTGCTGTGTTTCGCCTCATTCACCACCATTATCTATGTCGGATTATTCGGCTCCATCATCATGGCCCTGGCTTTACTGGGAGATTTAATTTTCCTACCCGCTATACTCTACTCGGTGGACAACCGCTCTATAGACAACAACAAAGTGCCCATCGCCACACAAGACAAACTCCAGCAAACCTGAACGGAGAGCCCATGCGATTACCCACTCCGACTCCACCGATCATCGGCCTGGCCAGGCTGGCTGCCGTCCTGTTGCTTCCAGCCGCAGCCGCGGCGGCCGAGCTTAGCGCCTTCGACGTCATGCAACGGGTGGATGCCCGCGAGGACGGCGACACCATGGTCGCCGAGTACACCATGGTGTTGATCGATCGCCGCGACCGGGAACGCAGTAGGGAACTGGCACTGTACTCGAAGGATTTCGGGGCGGACACCCGCACCCTGACGCGCTTTCAGTCACCGGCGGACATCGCCGGAACCTCGTATCTCAACTACGACTGGAGCGACCCGGACCGGGACGACGATTCCTGGCTTTATCTGCCCGCCCTGCAGCGGGTCAAGCGCCTGGCGAACTCCGATACCTCGGACTCCTTTCTCGGCAGTGATTTCACCTTCGCCGACATCAACGGTTTCGAACTGGAGTGGTACGACTATCGCTACATCAACGAAGCGGAGACCATCGACGGCCAGGAGGTCTGGGTGATCGAAGCGACCCCGAAGCCGGAGGTTCGCGAGAAGGCGGAAGACGCCACCGGTTATTCCCGCCTGCAGGCCTGGATTCGCAAGGACAATTTCATCCAGGTACGCGCCCAGGCCTGGGAGCTCCGGGGCAACCGGGTGAAGTACTTCAGCTCCGGGGACATCAGGCAGATCGACGGCATCTGGACCGTCGGCCGCCAGCAGGCGGTGACCACGCGCAACGGCCGCCAGGAACACGCCAGCGTGCTGCAACTCGAGAGCGTCCGCTACAACACGTCAATCCAGGACGACCTGTTCACGACCGAAGCCCTGCAGCGCGGCATCGACTGATATCCCGACATGACTTCCTCGCTCGCCCATTCCCGGCGCCAGGTCCGCGCGTCTATCCTGAGTATGCTCCTGCTGTTGGCACCCGCGACCTGGGCCCAGGAGGATTTCTTCGGCACGATCGAGGTGGACACGTCCAGCACCGGCAGCTCTGAGCGCGACTGGTCCTTGCTCGGCTGGGCTATTGAGAAGATCGGCTTCGGTTACGAGTCTCCCCCGCCGCCCTTCGCCCGCCGCGACGAAGCCGTAAACTCCCTCGAGACCAGCCTCTATCTGCAGTTCGATCAGACCCTGGGGCCGCGTACGCAATTGCGCGCCAGCGGCAAGTATTATCATGACGAGGTGTACCGGCTGCAGGATGACACCGACACCAACTTTTCTCCTGAAGAAATCAACGAGTTTCGTAACCGTTACGAGGTACGCGACCTCTATATAGAACACGAGACACAAGGCGGTCTCTATCTCAAGTTCGGCAAGCAGATCCTGGCCTGGGGCATGTCCGAATACCTGCGCGTCACCGACATCGTCAACACGGAGGACCTCTACACCTTCGGCCAGCAGGACCTGGAAGACCTGCGCCTGCCGGTACCGGCACTGCTGGGCAGCGTATCCCTTGCCGGCTGGACCCTCGACGGCGCCGTGACCTGGGGCGCCGGGCACGATTATCTGGCACCCGAGCGCGATGAGTTCGATCCCTTCATCTTCCTGCGGCAGCCCGGCCAGACCATCGTCCGGCAGGACCCGGAGCAAGAGCACGAGGTTTTCCTGCGGGCATCCACCCGCTGGGCGCGAGGAGACATCCAGATCATTGCCGGAGAATTCAATGAGAACCGTCTCAGCGGCCGGCAAATCGAATCACAGCCGGATTCCAGTACCCGGCATTACTACGGGCAGGCACGCAACCGCGCCCTGGGCCTGGCGGCGAACCGCGTCGCCGGGTCCTGGCTGCTGTTCGGCGAGGCGGCCCTGCACACGCACCGCAGCGTGCGCCCGGCCGCTTCCCACTTTCTCTCGAGTAACACCGGCTGGCAGCAGCGGGACCAGTGGCTCGGTGCCCTGGGCCTCGAATACAGCGGCTTGCGCAACCTGCTGCTCAGTCTCGAGGTGGACGCCATCCACACGCTCGATCACGACGCCACCCTGCAGGCGCCACGCAATGAGATTAGCGCCGGTGTGCGTGCTTACTGGACCGCGATGAATGAGCGCCTGCAACTGCTGGCGGTATGGAATGAGCTGGCGGACGACGCGGGTCACGTGGCACGTCTGTCCCTGAACTACGACTTCTCCGATGCTTTTACCGCCGGCCTGTTGTGGGTAAGCTACGACAGTCCAAGCGACTCGATCTTTTCCCCGTACCGGCACAACGACACAATACAGGCGCAGTTGCGCTATAATTTTCAGTTTTAATCCAGGCACCTTTACGGATCCACTGATTGATTCAGAGGACCCTTAAGCAGCAGGTAGTGGAAAATGTTCAACGCCCATTACCACTTTGCCCGAGGTCAGCCAGCGCGTTTCCAGATTCTGTTTAGCTCTACCCTGCCACTGGAGTGGTCTACCCAGGAACTGGTAGAAGTGTCCTGCCGTAACATAGTACGCCTGCGCAAGCTGGTACTGGCAATCTATGAGCAGCACCAGATTCCCTGTGGCGAAGAGGACGTGGTAAACACCACGTTACTGATCTGGTCCCAGCTCCACGGCATCATCGGCCGGAAGTGTGGTGCCAGGCAGCGGTGGCGGCAGGGGTGCGGCTCACCACGGGCCGCGCCGCTCCGCGGTTCCCTCTCTCCGAAAAGCAGCCCCTTCCTCCGCTCCGCTACGCTACGCTACGTCAGGGTCTGTTTTCTGCGTTCGGCGCTGGCCCTTGATTGTGG
>JBBDSI010000173.1:3000-6488 GCA_040905005.1 Pseudohongiellaceae bacterium | reverse complement strand
ACTTTCTCCTGCACTATCAACCGGTGGATTCGCGTCTGGCGCTGCTCTGCGAGTTACCACTTCAGGCGGGGAGGGAGTCACTCACGCAATCGCGGCAATTGTTGGCGGCGGTGCTGCGGGCGCTCGGCGTGATGACGCTGGACAATCCCGTGGAGACTTTTTCCTGGCCGCTGTTGCCGGACATGCCGGCGGCGCAGAGCGGCGCCGACCAGGCGCGTCAGGCCCTGGGGGGCTTCGTGGCGCAACGCCGCGAGCGCGATGGTTTCGGCAACCTGCTGGTGTTTTCCGCTCAGATAGACGCGCTGTTGCCGGGCGCCGACAAGCACAGCGGGCGCGATTATGCCCACGGCACCGATTGTCACGTGACCTGCACCCACAGCCTCCATTCCATGCTGGCCCTGCCCGAACTCAAGCGCGCAGCCTGGGAGCACCTGCAGCCATTGCGCCGGCGCCTGCAGGAATCCGCCCGCGCCTGATACTGGCCGTGCAGCCCATGCTTTCACAACCCGCACCCACGCAGCCCTTCTTCGCTCGCAAGATGCGCCACAGCGACCTGGATCTGGTCGCGGCTAACGAGGCGGCGGTGAATGCGCATCCCTGGAGCAAGCGGGTCTTCATCGATTGTCTGCGCGCCGGTTACCAGTGCTGGGTGCTGGCCAACAAGCAGCGCATAGTCGCCCACGCCGTCATGTCGGTGGCTGTTGGCGAGTGTCATCTACTGACGCTGTGCGTGCATCCGGACTTCCAGCGCCAGGGTTATGCGCGCAAGCTGTTCAACCTGTTACTGGATCGGGCTGCGAAGATGGGGGCCACGGAGTGCTTCCTGGAGGTGAGGGAGTCGAACGACGGCGCCATCAGTCTCTACCGCGCCATGGGATTCGTTCGTATCAGCCGCCGCAAGAACTATTACCCCGCCCATGCCGGCCGCGAAGATGCCCTGATCATGTCCCGCTCACTACCCATGCCGTAAGCGGCGGGCAAGCAGTCACCCTGACCCGTCCCCCGGCCGGTCGCCCGCGCCGAGTCTGCGTAGACCGGCAAGCAGCAGCTTCAGCAGGACGATCAGCGCCACGGCCGCCAGCATGATCACGACCAGCATCAGGAGCAGGCCCAGCAGCAGGCGGCTCATCTCCAGCAGGGAAATATCCTGCCACATGGACAGGCCCCACAGACAGGCAGCGGCGATAGCGATGCCTGCCAGCGTGGCGGCGAGTTTCTTGCGGATATTAAGCAGCGAAAAAATCATGAATTCGTTACGGGGTCACAATACGGGTTGCCGGGACGGGACCCTGTGCCGGCCGTCCGTCACGGCCATTATGGGTCGTCAGGACGACATTGCAACCGCGGCGCTGGCTCAGCCGGCGAGTATCGCGGCGATGGCCTGGAGCAGGGCCGCGTTTTCCTCGTCATTGCCCACGGTGATGCGCAGCTTGTCCCGGAGCCGGTCCTGGTCGAAGTGGCGCACCAGGATCTTGCGCGCCTTCAGCGCCTGCTGCAGCGCCTGGGCGCCCGGTTTCTCCGGGACCTGGCAGAGGAGGAAGTTGGACTGGCTGGGCAGGGACTCGAGGCCGAGCGCCAGGAGGTCGCGCGCCAGCGTGGTCCGTGCGGCACGCACCCGCGCCCAGGTGTCGCGTGCGTAGGCCTGGTCGCCCAGCGCGGCGGTGGCCAGGCGTTGCGCCACCAGGTCGGTATTATAGCTGTCGCGGGTCTTCAGCAGCATCGGCGCGATAAGCTCGGCCGGGCCGAGGCCATAGCCGAAGCGCAGCCCGGCCAGTGAGTAGCCCTTGCTCAGTGTGCGCAGGATCAAGAAGTTGTCGAATTGCCTGACCAGCGGCGTCGCGTCGTAACCGAGCTCGGGGTCGACGAAATCCACATAGGCCTCATCGACCAGCAACAGCCCGGAGAACGCCTCCGCCAGACTGGCGAGATAATCCGTGCTGAGCAGGGCCCCGCTGGGGGCATGGGGATTGACCAGGATACAGAGCCTGGCATTCGACTCCGCCAGACGCGCGCCGAAGTTGTCCGGCATGGACCAGTCCGGGTTCAGATCGATCTCGAACAGCCTGCAGTCCTGGATGGCCGTCAGCACCGGATAGAGCGAATAACTGGGTCGGACCACGGCCACCGTCTCGCCCGGGTTGACGAAGGTCGTCAGCACCAGGCGCAGCAACTCGTCGCCGCCGTTGGTAGGGATCACATTGGCGGGCTCCAGACCATGCAGGTCGGCGCAGACGCGGCGAAAAGCATCGGCCAGCGGCGGTGGATAGCGCCGCAGCTGCGCCACCGGCAGCTCCTGCAGCGCCCGGGCCACGGCCGGACTGGGCGGGTAGGGATTCTCGTTGGTGTTCAGCTTGATGACTTCGGCGTCGGCGAGCTGCTCGCCTGGCGTATAGCCATGCATCCTGGCGATATTGGGACGCTGAAAATTCATCGTGGGATTCCGGCGGCGGGGAAACAAGGGATAAGAAAAAGAGGGAAGGGTAATGGGATTCCCGGTCTCCGGCAACTCCTGCAGCGCCCGGATAGTGGCTCAGTGTGAAAATTTCACTGTACTTGTCAGGCACTCCGTCCCAATTCAAACTGAGCCGCTACCCGCGTCCGGAGAGTGCCCTACGGCGGCGGGCGGTAGCTCTGCAGGCGCCGGTGCCAGCCTGCCAGCCAGCGTTGTTCGTTGCGGGCCGGCGGCGCATTCAGCACCCGCCTGGCCAGGACCCGTTCGGCCGCGTCGATGTAACGCTCGAGCGACGTGTCGGCCTGCGACTCCGCCATGGCGTCCAGCACTTGCACGAGGCCCCAGCCCTGGCTCTGATAGCGCTCCTGCGGACTCAGGCCGGTGCCCTTGAAGTGCACATAGTCGATCAGGGCATACAGGCCATAGGGTGGTGCGCTCGCAGCCAGCGCATCGATCGTTGCGCTCACGTGTGCGCGTCGCTCATCAGGGAAATAGGTCAGGATATTGGGCAGCGCCAGGAAGAAGCGCTGTACAATATATTCCACCTGCTCCCTTTGCGTCGAGGCGAGAAGGTGGCGCAGTTGTTCCATTTTAGGTGAATCGAACTCGGCATAGAACTCGCTACGCGAAGGCCAGGGAGCGCCGCTATCCGCTGCCTCCGTCAGCCACGCCGGTAGCGTGACTCCGGAGGTTTGCAAGTGCCGCACCAGCCCCGGGAAAGCCTCGACGAAGGGGCCGCTCTGGCCGGCCGGATACCAGATGAAATGGCCGATGCCCAGCGAGGGGAATTCTTCGCCCTCGTTCCAGCTCGTCAGGCAGGACTCGCGGCCGGCGCACTCGTTCTGGTAAACACGCTCCGCCAGCCACTGCCAGTGCTCTTGCGCCAGCGCCTGCTCCGGCGCGGCGACTCCCGCCGGAGCATGGAACGGGATCAGCAATATCAGTAAAAATCTGTTGAATCTGCTTGAAATAGCTGGCATTTTGATGTGTTAGTTAACCAGTAATCGATAGGGTAATGGATAGGGTAATGGATAGG
>JBBDSI010000173.1:0-2900 GCA_040905005.1 Pseudohongiellaceae bacterium | reverse complement strand
TTGATGTGTTAGTTAACCAGTAATCGATAGGGTAATGGATAGGGTAATGGATAGGAGAAAAGCCTGTCCATGCGCTAGCGCCCGCGGTGTCGGGCGAGGCGTGAGGCTCGCTGTCGCAGTGTGTACTCGGACGCGCCTTACAGCCGCTCACGGACGAGTAGCACTATCAGGGTTATCGGCAGGAGCATTGTAATCAAGCACACATCATGACGGATACAACCGACACAGAAGTCGAAGTTGAAACGCCCACGGCGTTGGCGGCCAGCAAGAGCGAGCCCAGGGATGAGTTCGTCACCCGGCTGTCCAGGATTTATCAGCGCCTGAAATACAGCAAGAAGCTGAAAGTGGCGATGAAAGAGGTCGAACAGGACTTGCTCGACCTGCTTGGAGTACGCCTGTTTACCATCTACCAATCGGTGGACAACGGCAAGGAGATTCTCGCCAGCATCAAGGGCGGCGATCCCGACGACGACGACTCCATCGAGATCCGCGTGCCCTTCAGCACGACGTCGCTGGCCGGTTACGTGGCATTGAGCCAGCGCGTGCTGGTCATCCGCAACGTCAAGGATGAGAAGGAACTCACCGACATTCATCCGCGCCTGCAGTTCGACAGCAAATTCAGCGACGCCAGGGGCTGGAAGGTCAAGTCACAGATCGTCGTGCCCATCAAGGACGAAATCCTTCTGGGGGTGATGCAGCTAATCAATTTCGAGGGCGACCGCGAATTCACCAAGGTCGATCTCAAGCATGCCCTCATGGTCAGCCAGATGCTGGCGAAACAATTCCGTTCCTCCCTGCAGAGCACCCAGGGTCCCTATGACTACCTGGTGCAGAAGGGCAAGATCAGCAGTGCCGAACTGGACGAGCTGAAGAACAAGACCTCGCTCTATGGCGGCTCGGTTACCCGCACGCTGATGGAAGAATTCAACATCGAAGCGGACATGATCGGCAAGTCTCTGGAGTACTACTACCGGGTGCCGTACATGAAGTACGACGCCAACCACGAGCTCCCCCACGACCTTTTAGAGAATATCGGCATCAGCTACCTGCGGAGCAACCTGTGGCTGCCGGTGGCGGGCAACAAGGACGAGGCGGTCATCCTCATCGACGATCCCTCCGATTACCAGCGCATCATGGAGATCCAGGGCGTGGTCAACGCCCGCAACTACGTCTTTCGCGTGGGCCTGCAGGAGCACATCCTGCAGTTTCTCAAGGGCGAGGGCGGCGAGGATTACGAGGAAGGCTTCGACGACATCTTCTCCGGCATGGACGATGGCGGCATCGAGGTGGACGACGGCGAAGAAGATGAAGACGAGAGCCTGGCGGAGACCTCCACCATCATCCAGCTCGTCAACCGCATCATCACGGAGGCGGAGCGGCTGGGCGCCTCGGACATCCACATCGAGCCCGGCAAGGACAACGCCCCCGGCGGCGTGCGCATCCGCGTAGACGGCATTTGTCGGGAACTGCTGAAGATCCCCAAGGAACACTTTAACGCCCTGGTTGCCCGCATCAAGGTGATCTCGCGCCTGAACATCGCCGAGCGCCGCCTGCCCCAGGACGGCAAGTGCAAACTCAAGGTGCGCGGCAGGAGAGTGGAACTGCGTGTGGCGACGGTACCCACGGTACAGGGGGAGAGCGCGGTACTGCGTATCCTGGCCGCCGGCAACGCCTTGCCACTCGAAAAACTCAACCTGCATCCGCGGAACGACGAGAAAATCAAAGACCTTGCGGGCCATCCGCACGGCCTGCTCCTGGTGGTGGGCCCCACCGGCTCCGGTAAGACCACGACCCTGCACGCCGTGCTCGGTCACATCAACAAGCCCGAGCGCAAGATCTGGACGGCCGAAGACCCGGTGGAGATCACCCAGCCCGGTCTGCAGCAGGTGCAGATGGTGCCGAAGATCGATTTCACCTTCGCGACCGCCATGCGCGCCTTCCTCCGGGCCGACCCCGACGTCATTCTCATCGGTGAGATGCGGGACCGGGAGACAGCCAATATCGGCGTGGAGGCCTCACTCACCGGTCACCTGGTGCTTAGCACCCTGCACACAAACTCGGCGCCGGAAACCGTTACCCGTCTTCTGGATCTCGGCCTGGACCCGGTGAACTTCTCCGACGCGCTGCTGGGGGTGCTGGCCCAGCGCCTGATGCGCACCCTGTGCCCCAAGTGCAAGGAACCCTACAAGCCGGAACAGAAGGAGCTGGACCACCTGGCCGACAACTACGGCCCCGAGATGTTCGAGAAGGACTTTGCCGATAAGGACTTCAGCAAGCTGGAACTGATGCGGGCGGTGGGCTGTGACGACTGCGGGGACACCGGCTACAAGGGGCGGACCGGCATCCATGAACTGCTGGTGGGCACGCAACAGCTGCAGGCCATGATCTACAAGAAAGTGGAGCTCGAAGAGATTCGCAAGCAGGCCCTGAAGGACGGCATGCGCACCATGAAGCAGGACGGTATTTACAAGATCATCGGCGGCTATACCGATTACCCGCAACTGTTGCGTGTCGTTGCCGAATAGCCGGCCGTCACGCGCTCACCGTCTCTCTGCGTCGATGGCCACCCCGGCGCACCCCCGCCGAAAAATCGTTGGCGATTCTGCTGTCTGGATAACAGAATCACTTTGAACTGGTTCCCACTCTCGTGAAGAGGCGCCCACCTTCCGCGGCCGCTGCTTTATAGTAATCCTGCCAATTTTCAGCCAGCCCGGACTATTCATGAACTGCCGTAGCGAGGGCGTCGAGATGCCTGAAAAGACAGCGTGGCGCGGACCGGAAGGCGCACAGGCGTACTTGACAGTACGTCGAGCACCTAACGGGAGCACGCGCTGTCTTTTCGGGTACTCTTTTGGGTAATCGGGCGTCCGCAGTAGGTAGTTCATGAATAGTCCGGGCTA
>JBBDSI010000172.1:0-1121 GCA_040905005.1 Pseudohongiellaceae bacterium | reverse complement strand
GACTGCGAGGATTCCGTGGCCGCGGTGGACGCCGAGGACAAGGTCGCCGTCTACCGCAACTGGCTGGGGCTCATGCTCGGCACGCTGACCGAGGGTTTCGTCAAGAACGGTGAGCGTATCGAGCGCGCCCTCGCCCCGGACCGGGACTACCTGCATCCGCGAGGCGAGCCCTTCACTCTTCCAGGCAGAAGCCTGCTGCTGGTGCGTAATGTGGGACACCTGATGCGCACGGACGCGATCCTGGACGCCGCCGGCGAAGAGGTATTCGAGGGCATCCTCGACGGCATCGTCACCAGCGCCATCGGCGCCCTGGATCTCGGCGGCCAAGCCCGCCTGCGCAATTCGCGCCGCGGCAGTATCTATATCGTCAAGCCGAAGATGCATGGGCCGGAGGAGGTGCAGTTCACCTGCGACCTGTTTACCGCCATCGAGGAGCTGCTCGCGCTCCCCCCGAATACGCTCAAGATCGGCATCATGGACGAGGAGCGGCGTACCACGCTGAACCTGCGGGAGTGCATGCGCAGCGCCCGGGCCCGACTGTTCTTCATCAACACCGGCTTCCTCGACCGCACCGGCGATGAGATCCATACCGCCATGGAGGCCGGTCCCGTGGTCAGCAAGGCCGCTATGAAACACAGCGCCTGGATACAGGCCTACGAGGACAACAACGTCCAACAGGGACTGGCCTGCGGCCTCCGCGGCCGGGCCCAGATCGGCAAGGGCATGTGGGCCATGCCCGATCGCATGGCCGCCATGCTCGTTGAGAAGATCGCGCATCCCCAGGCAGGCGCCAGTACCGCCTGGGTGCCCTCGCCCACGGCGGCGGTATTGCATGCCCTGCACTACCATGAGACCGATGTGAACCAGCGCCAGGCGGCGCGCGCAAGCGAAGAGTCCGTGCGACTTGAGAGCCTGCTCACGCTACCCCTGCTGTCGGCGGATCACGCCCTGACCGCGGCGGACATCCAGCGCGAGCTGGACAACAACATCCAGGGCATTCTGGGCTACGTGGTACGCTGGATCGACCAGGGGGTCGGCTGCTCGAAGGTGGCGGACATCAACGACGTCGGCCTGATGGAGGACCGCGCCACCCTGCGCATCTCCAGCCAGCACATCGCCAA
>JBBDSI010000171.1:0-1126 GCA_040905005.1 Pseudohongiellaceae bacterium | reverse complement strand
AAGAGCACGCCGATGTTGCGCCGCTCCTGCTGCTCCTTGATGAGCTTCAGAATCTGCGCCTGTACGGTGACGTCCAGCGCCGTGGTGGGCTCATCGGCGATGATGATGTCCGGCTCGGTGATCAGCGCCATGGCGATCATCACCCGCTGGCGCATGCCGCCGGAGAACTCGAAGGGCCAGGCGTTCATGCGCCGGGCCGCATCCTTGATACCTACTTCCTCGAGCATGGCGGTGCCGCGGGCCCAGGCCTCCTTGCGCGAGATATCCTCGTGCAGCAGCAGGGGCTCGATGAGCTGCTCCCCGATCTTCAGAAAGGGGTTCAGCGAGGTCATGGGATCCTGAAAGATGATGGAGATGCCCTTGCCCCTCACCTTGCGCAGCTGCCTCTCCGACAACTGCAGCAGATCCTGGCCGCCGAACTGCGCAGTCCCGGCCTCGATGCGTCCTGGGGGCTTGGGAATCAGACCCAGCAGGCTGTAGCAGGCCACCGACTTGCCGGAACCGGACTCGCCGATGATGGCCAGGGTCTCGCCGGCATTGACCTCGAAACTGACGCCGTCGACCGCGCGCACGACGCCGTTGCGGGTATGGAAGTGGACGGTAAGGTTGTCGACGCGCAGCAGGCTCATGCTCAGTCCCTGGAGGCCTTGGGGTCGAGGGCGTCACGCAGCCCGTCGCCGAGGAAGTTCAGCGCGAACAGGGTCATGGACAGCGCCACGCCGGGATAGATCAGCAGCCAGGGATATTCCTCCATGGACTCCACGCCGTAGGAAATCAACAGGCCCCAGGAGGACATGGGCGGCTGGATGCCGAGGCCGAGGAAGCTGAGGAAGGCCTCCAGCAGCATGACCTGGGGGATGGTGAGGGTGGTGTAGACGATGATCGGGCCCAGTACGTTGGGAATGACGTGCTTGCGGATGATGGCGGTCTGGGACAGGCCGAGGGAGATGGCCGCCTCGATGTATTCCTGCTGGCGGATGCTCTGCACCTGGCCACGCACGATCCGCGCCATGGTCAGCCACTCCACCGCGCCGATGGCCAGGAAGAGCAGGAACAGATTGCGCCCGAACACCACCATCAACAGGATGATGAAGATCATGAACGGCAGGGCATAGACGATGTCCAC
>JBBDSI010000170.1:0-1132 GCA_040905005.1 Pseudohongiellaceae bacterium | reverse complement strand
TACTTCGAAAGGCTGCTGGCGCTCTGATTGAGCGCGGCAGCAGCGACTTTTCTGGTTTTTCGATCAGAGCTCGCGCACTTCCACCTTGCGGAAACGCATCACGCCTCGTCCCCACTGCAGCGCGAAGGGACCACTACGGAACTGGCTGTCGCGCACGTCCACCGTCACCTCGTTGTTCAGCTCCACCAGCAGACGGTCGCCATTCAGGGTGATCTTGTACACGTTCCACTTGTCGCCGGCCAGCGGGCGTGGATCGGGAACCGGCGCGACATGGACGATGCCGCCGGTGGCGTAGGTGGCGTCCGGGCGCTGGTCGAAGATGTTGGCCTCGTAGCAGTTGCGGTCGGTGATGTTGGTCGGTTCCTGGCAGCGCAGGAAGATGCCGCTGTTGGCATCGGGGGTGGCCCAGAATTCGACCCGCAATTCGAAATCGTCATAGCTGTCCGGCGTCACCAGGAAGGAGGCGCCGCTGCCCTCGGTGGCCATGATCGAACTCATGGCGCCGTGCCAGTTGGCGTCGCCGACGATGTTGAAATTGTCCAGGCCCTCGGTGCCGTCGATGAGGGTGACCCAGTCGCCCTGGGCGAGACTGACCGAGGAAGTTAATCCGAGAAAAGCGGTGATAAACAGGTGACGGGCGTTCAGCATGTCATGCTCCTTTTTAATGGGCTTATAGGCGGTTTTGCTTTGGGTCATTACCGAGCTGTTCCCAGTGTACTGGAAAATGGCGATGGAGGAACGATGAAGTAATGCCGAAGGGGTCGCGCAGACGGAGCACAGGATACAGCGGCGAATTCGTGCTGGACATGGTTGCGGCGAGCGGTAGCGGAGCGCATCTGCATTTCGCCGCCGGTGGCCTTGTTTTAATCGTCGGCGCACTATAGTTTTCCGCTACGCTGCGCCGCCGCCACCTGGCGCTGCATCGCTGGTTGGGGCGGGTCTATGTGGGTGGCGTGTTGCTCGGTGGCGGAGTGGTGGCTGCGGTCGCAGACCGGGGCGCAACGGGCTCCTGTCGTTTAAAGTGGATCTGGCGCGTCGCCCCTGGAGAAATCGCTCTATCTCAAGGGCAATCTATGGTATAGTCCGCGCCCGTAATGACCGATAAGGCATTACGCGTGCATTTTCTTTAGCG
>JBBDSI010000169.1:0-1137 GCA_040905005.1 Pseudohongiellaceae bacterium | reverse complement strand
TCGCCTTCGGCCGCTTCTTCCCGTCTGCCAGCAAGCCGCGGGCGCCTGGCGCTGCCGGTGGTTGCCATCGGCGGCATCAATGCGGACAATGGTCGCTCCCTCATCGCCGCCGGCGCCGACATGCTGGCGGTCATCCAGGGCCTGTTCGGTACCGAAGACGTGACGACGAGCGCCGCCGGCCTGGTCGCTCTGTTTAGCACTCCAACACCCCAAACGACACCCCATAGGAAACTTCATGAATCATGATAACTCCAGGAATCTGTATGACCTGGCTCTGCAAGTCATCCCGGGCGGCGTCAATTCCCCGGTCCGCGCCTTCAAGGGCGTAGGCGGCGATCCGCTTTTTTTCAAGGCCGGCGACGGCGCCTGGCTGACGGACTCCGATGATAATCGCTACGTGGACTACGTCGGTGCCTGGGGGCCGTTGATCCTGGGACATCGTCACGAAGCCGTGATCAGTGCCCTGAGAGACCAGTTGGACAAGGGCCTGGGCTATGGCGCGTCCACCGAGGGTGAGGTGCGCATCGCGCAGAAGCTGTGTGAACTCGTGCCCTCCATGGAGCAGGTGCGGCTCGTGACCTCGGGCACCGAGGCCACCATGAGCGCCATTCGCCTGGCCCGGGGCTTTACCCGCCGCGACAAGGTGGTGAAGTTCGAGGGCTGTTACCACGGTCACGTCGACGGGCTGCTGGTCAAGGCCGGCTCCGGCGCCCTGACCCTGGGGGAACCGGATTCACTCGGCGTGCCCAAGGCCTATACGAAACTGACGCATGTGCTGAATTACAACGACAGCGAGGGCGTGCAGCGGTTCTTCGCCGAACACGGCGACGAGGTGGCCTGCATCATCGTCGAGCCAATCGCCGGCAACATGAACTTCGTGCCGCCGGTACCGGGCTTCCTGCAGACGCTACGGGATGTCTGCGACAGCCACGGCAGCCTGCTGATATTCGACGAGGTCATGACAGGCTTTCGTGTCGCCCTGGGCGGCGCTCAGGCAGCCTACGGCATAAAACCGGACCTCACCACCCTGGGCAAGGTCATCGGCGGCGGCCTGCCGGTCGGCGCCTTCGGCGGTCGCCGCGAGATCATGCAGATGCTGGCGCCGGTCGGCCCCGTGTATCAGGCGGGCACCCTGTC
>JBBDSI010000168.1:0-1142 GCA_040905005.1 Pseudohongiellaceae bacterium | reverse complement strand
TTCGGGGCGACCAGTTTTGTCGGCAAGATCTTGTGCCACTATTTGGTCAACGACTACACCGAGCCGGGCCTGCGCTGGGCCATGGCGGCCAGGTCGCGGACGAAGCTTGCTGAGTTGCAGGCGGCTTTGGGTGAGAAGGCGCAGTCGATTCCGCAGTTGCTGGCGGACTCGGACAACGAGGCGGACATGCGTCGCCTGTGCGACAAGGCGTCCCTGATTATCTCCACCGTCGGGCCCTATGCGCTGTATGGCGAGCTGCTGGTCAAGCAGTGTGCCGAGACCGGCACGGATTACTGCGACCTCACCGGCGAAGCGCACTGGATCAGGCGCATGCTGCAAAAATACGAGGCCGCGGCAAAAGCCAGCGGCGCCCGCATCGTGCACAGTTGCGGTTTCGATTCCATTCCCTCCGACCTCGGCGTGAAGTTCCTGCAGGAGCAGGCCAGGCAGCGCTTCGGCAGCTATTGCCGCCAGGTGAAAATGCGCGTCAAGGCGAGCAAGGGTGGTGCCTCAGGAGGCACGATCGCCAGTGGCGTTAACCTCTACCGGGAAGCGGCGAAGGACCCGGAACTGCGCCGGGAACTGCAGGACCCCTATTCGATCTGCCCCGAGGGTCATGGCTTCAGCGCCAGGCAACACACCGTCGGCGTGGAATACGATGAGGATTTCGAGTCCTGGGCCGGACCCTTCATCATGGCGGCCATCAATACCCGGGTGGTGTTGCGCAGCAATGCCCTGCTCGACCCGCCCTATCACCCCGAGTTCCTCTACGACGAGGGCACCCTCACGGGCGCCGGCGCGCAGGGCAGGAAACGGGCCAAACGCCTGGCCCTCGCCACCAAACTGGGCACCACGGTGATGGTCATCCCGCCTCTGCGCTGGCTGGCCACCCGGCTGCTATTGCCCAAGCCCGGCGAAGGCCCCAGCCCGCAGCAACAGCAAGAAGGCTACTACGACCTGCGCTTTTTCGGCCGCACCGAGGCCGGCGACGAGATCAGGATCAAGGTAACCGGTGACCGCGACCCGGGTTATGGCTCCACCGCGAAAATGTTGTCCCAGGCGGGCATCAGCCTGTGCAAGGACATCAGCCGCGACGCCAGGCGCGGCGGCTTCTGGACTCCGGCCACCGTGTTCGACGAGCG
>JBBDSI010000167.1:0-6744 GCA_040905005.1 Pseudohongiellaceae bacterium | reverse complement strand
TCGGTATGGCCGATGAAGTCGTGCAGGATCAGGTACAGGCTCGGCACCAGGAACAGCGTGATGATGGTGGCGAAGAGCACCCCGTAGGCCAGGGAGATGGCCATGGGAATGATGAAGAAGGTCGCCGGATTGGCGGTGACCATCAGCGGCACCAGGCCGATGAAGGTGGTTGCCGAAGTAAGAATGATCGGGCGGAATCGCATCATGCCGGCCTGCGCGACGGCTTCAACCATACCGACCCCCTCGCCCCGCAGCCGGTTGATGGTGACCACCAGCACCAGACTGGCGTTCACCACCACACCGCTGAGGGCGATGATGCCGAGCAGGGAGAAGAACACGAGATCGGCACCCATGATGAAATGGCCGCAGATCGCGCCGATGGCGCCGAAGGGGATCACGCTCATGATGATCAGCGGCTGCATGTAGGACTTCAGCGGGATCGCCAGCAGCGCAAAGATGCACAGCATCGCCAGCGGAAAGCTGGAAAACAGGTCGGACAGTGACTCCAGTTGTTGCTCACCCTCGCCGCCCACTGCCATGAACACATCCAGCTCCCGCGCCCAGGAGTCGCGGTACCTGGCGACAAGCTCGCGGCGGATCTCGTCCGGCATGACTACGTTGCGGTCGATGTCGGCGCGCACGGTGATGATGCGGCGGCCGTCCTGGCGGTTGATGCTGGAATAGCTGTTGCCGAGGCTGTAGCTGGCGACGCTGAGGAACGGCACCTCGGCCCCGGAGGGTGCGCGAATCAGCAGGTCCTCCAGATTGCCCAGGGACTGCCGTTGGGACTCGGGATAACGCACCATCACGCGCACGTCATCGGAACCACGCTGGATACGCTGCGCCTCGGCGCCATAGAAGGCCTGTCGTACCTGGGTGGCGATATCGTTGAGTGTCAGCCCCAGATTCTTGCCGCGCTCAAGGATCTGGATCTGCACTTCCTGCTTGCCGGCGCGAAAGGAGTCGGTGATGTCGAAAACGCCGGGGTAGCGCGCCAGTTCCTCGGCGAGTTGCGAGGAGGCGAATTTCAGGTTGTCCTCGTTGCGGCCCTCGAGACGGAAATTGATGGCATCACCGGCGGAGAAGGCATCGGAGACGAAGGTCAGTTCCAGGGCGTCGGGGATACTGCCCACCTTCTGACGCCAGCGGTCACGAATCTCGGCCGAACTGAGTTGGCCGCGATCGAAGAAAGGCGTCAGGTACATGACGACCTCGGCGATCTCGCTGCTGCCGGCGCCGCCGCCGCCACCGCTGCTGCCGGGACCGCCCCGCGGCGCCCGCCCACCGATGATGGTCAGAACGCTGTCGACGACGCGTTCGGTAGCGGCAGGTGCCATGCCGGATTCTTTCAGCGCCACCAGTTCCTGATCCAGTTCGGCAGCCAGCTCGAAGGCCTTGTCCTCGAGGATCTCGATGGCATCCTCGGTGATGTGCACCGGCGTGCCCGCCGGCATCTGCACCGAACCCCAGATCACGTCGCCTTCCACCGAAGGCATGAACTGAAAGATCACGCGGCCGCTCATGAGCAGGGCGAAGGTGATGACGATGATGCCGGTTGCCGTCGCCCAGGCAGCGTAGCGGTATTTGAGTACTTTCTTCAGGGCGCGCTGATAACCATGTTCGGCGAAATACTCCATGGCGCCGGCGATGCTACCCTGAAATGCCTGCCAGCGGCGCACGATCCATGAGCCCTCACCCAGGTAACCAGTAGTCTTGCGGTGGGCGATGTGCCCCGGGAGGATGAGTTGCGATTCCACGATACTGGCGAGCAAGCAGAACACCACGACTGCGCCGATGGCATTGAAGAACGCGCCCATCTGCCCGTCCAGCAACAGGATCGGCAGGAAAGCGGCGATGGTGGTCGCGACACCGAAGATCACCGGCACCGAGACTTCCAGCGTGCCCTCGATGGCAGCCTCTTCCTTATTGAAACCGCGGCGTTCGAAGCTGTGGATGCGCTCACCCACCACGATGGCGTCGTCGACGATGATGCCCAGCACCAGAATGAAGCCCATCACGGTGAGCGAGCTGATGGTGAGACCGACGAAAGGGAAAAGAGCCAGGGCGCCGGCGATGGCGATGGGAATACCCGCCGCCACCCAGAGGGCCAGCTTGAAGCGCAGGAACAGCGCCAGCACGATAAGCACCAGGACAAGGCCGGTATAGGCGTTCTGCGCCACCGTGCCAATGCGGTCCTGGGTGGCCACCGCCGAGTCCATGACGACGGACAGTCTCAGGCCCTGGGGCAGGTCCAGTTGCGTCGAGTCCATCCAGGCGCGCACCTGTTCCGCCGAATGCACGATGTCCTCATCACCCACTCGCAGCACGTTGATGATGGCGGCGTTGCTGCCGTTGACGCGGGCATCGAGATAGCCTTCCGCGAAGCCGTCAGTGATGGTGGCAATGTCACGAAGGCGGATCTGTGTGCCGTCGGGATAGGACTGCACGATGATGTCTGCGTATTCGCTGCCGCTGTAGACCTGGCCCTTGGTGCGTAGCAGAATCTCGCCGGACTCCGTGCGCAGGGTACCGCCCGGCATGTCCAGCGAAGCCTGGTCGATCGCCCGTGCGATCTGGTCCAGCGTCAGTCCGTACTGGCGCAGGGTAAACTCGGAGACCTCGATGGAAATCTCCAGCGGGCGGATATACTCGATGTTCACCATGGAGATGCCGTCGAGATCGAGGATCTCGTTGCGGATCCCCTCGGCGACGCTCTTCAGAATACCATCAGTGGTGTCGCCCGACAGCGCCAGGGTCATGACATTGCCGCTGGCGGTGAGGGCGCGCACGATGGGCCGCTCGGTCTGCGCGGGGAACGTGCTGATGGCGTCCACCCTGCCCTTGACGTCGTTCATCACGCGGGTGAGGTCGGCGCCGCTGGTCAGCTGCACGGTGGCATCGCAGCCGCCTTCCCGGGCAGTCGCCGTCAGCCGCTCAATATTCTCCACGCCCTCCAGCGCTTCCTCGATACGCAGGCAGATGGCCGACTCGGCCTCGGCCGGCGTGGCTCCGAGATAGGGGACACTGACCTGTATGACACCGAAATCGATGTCGGGAAACTCTTCCTGGTTCAGATTCAGATAGGCAATGATGCCGCTGGCCAGGAACAACATCATCAAGAGGTTGGTGGCCACGGGATTCCTGACGAACCATGTAATCGGTGTTCTCACGCTGATCCTCGCGGGTTTAGTCCGGGCTGGCCCGGACTACTGATCGGGAAGTGGGTTACAGGGATGCCTGGCCGCCGGGGCCCAGGGCGGTACGCACCGGTTGCACCGACATGCCGTTGACGACGGCCTGAATGGGGGAGACGCAGATGGTTTCGCCGGGCAACAGGCCACCGCTGATGAGCACCCGGTCCTCTTCCAGTCGGTAAATCTCCACCTCCCTGTAGTACATCTTGTTTTCCGCATCCACCACCAGCACCTGGTTGTTGTTGCGGATGACCGAGCGCGGCAGGGCGATAATGTTGTTTACGCGCTTGCCCCTGATCTCCGCCTCCACATACAGGCCGATAGGCAGGGGCATCGGGTCGTGCCGCGCAGTGGCTTCGCCACTGGGTTGCCGCACGCGAATGATGGTCTGCACCGTATTGCTGTCCGGGTCGATGGTTGCCTCGGTGCGCACCAGCTTGCCATGCCATTGGTGCTCTTCCCCGCCGTACAGACCGGTAAGAGTGACATCCGGCGCCTGCTCGGCGGAAAGCTCACCGCGAGTACCCAGAGGCACGTCCAGGAAGCCGAGTTGGCGGATCGCCAGCGGCACCCGAACCTCCACCACGTCGGCACCGTAGAGCACTGCGATCGCCTGGGCACGATTCACGTACTGACCGAGCTCCACATCCCGACTCTGCACGATGGCGTTGAAGGGGGCCAGGAGCTCGGTACGCACGAGATCAAGCTCCGCCTGCCGATGTCCGGCCTCGGCATCCTCCAGGCGTGCCTGACTCACTTCGGCCAGGCGCCTGGCGTCCTGCAACTGGGAATCGCTGACCAGGCGGCGGCCGGCCAGCTCATCAATCCGCGCCAGTTCGTTGCGCGCGTGATCCGCCTCGGCACTGGCCTGCTGCATGGCGGCGCGGGCGCGCGCCACCGCCGTCTCGAAATCCTGCGCCTCGATGCGCAGCAGTGGCTCGCCTGCGGCGACGAGGCCGCCGACTTCCAGAGCCGGCGCGATCCAGGCCACAGGGCCCGCCACGGGCGTCGACAGGTTGACCTGCTGTGCCGCCTGCACCTTACCCTGGGATTTCACGGTCAGTTGCACCGACTCCAGTTCTACGTCCGCCACACGCACGGAAACAGGAATTACCTCGGGTGAAGATTCCTCCACCTGAGTCGGGGTGCTGATCAGTACCCCGGCAATGAGAATGCATCCCAGCAAAATGCCGATGGGAATCACAATGCGTTTCATGCAGTTACTCCTGTGCGCCTCGCGCTCTCGAATTTATTTAAGCAGGTTCATGCGGGACCGCTTGGAGACTTACGCCTCAGCCGGCCTTCCTGGATTCCATCGCTTGCTGCATGGCCAGACGCAGCTCGTCGAAATAGCGGGTAATGGCCGCATGCGCCAGATCCCGGTCGCCGGCCTTCAGCGCCCGCTCCAGCGCTACCAGCACCTCGCCGATGGCCCGCTTCCTGAACACAGGCCTGATACCCAGCTTCAGCATCTGACTGACGAACTGGGCCTTGAGATCGTTACCGATGAGACGGACCACGAGATTATCCGACAGCCTCGCCATGGCCTCGAGCAGCGCCACCCACTCGGCCTGCGCGGCGTTGAAATCGGTGCTGTGCTTCTTCAGGGCGCTGACCCGGCTCGCGAGCGCCTGCAGCGCCTCGGCATCGGCGACGGCGACCGCCTCACGCGCGGTAAGAGCAGCCATGGCGCCAAAGGTCTGCAGGAACTGATCCACCAGCGCCGGGTCAGGCACTGCCTCCAGTTCCATCAACGGACCCAGTATCGCGATGCTGGCCGCCTCGATGGGCTGTACGCGGGCGCCACCGGGCTGAATGCGGATCAGGCCGAGCTGCTCGAGTTGCGACAATGCCTCTCTGACAGCACCCCGCGAGGCGCCGAAGCGGGCCGCGAGTTCCCGTTCTGAGGGCAACCGCTCCTCGCAACGGTAGCGCTGCCGCAGGATGTCCGTGCGCAACAGCTGCGCTATGTCGTGACTCAGTGTCTTGTTTTGGGCCATGCTCGCGATTCGCAATTGGTCAGACCAATTTGGTCGGACCAAATATAGTGGCAAATGCGCGGCGATCAAGGTGCGAGCGCCGAAAAGGGATAATTTACGGACGAACGGACGACGCCGGCAGCACCCGGGCACCATGCAGGCGCAATAGTGTGAATGGCATCACACTCAGGAAGCGGCGCGGCCCGCCACCTGCCTTGATAGCACAGCCACCGCCCCGCGCAGGAATGCCAATAATGCCAATAGAGTGCCCATAGCGAGTGTTAACAGAGTGCCCATAGCGAGTACCACTAAAGTACCCATAGCGATTACCACTAGAGAGCGCCATTGCAGTTGTTCAGGGGGGATAAAAGTGCTTAAATCTTACCCGGCCTGGCTCCGCAAAGATCGCCTGAACAAACGGAAGAAAATTGGCACATCCTTCAGCAACCGCAATAGACACGCACCCATAAGAAAGCGTGGGCCCGACCGCGCAAAGGAATTGACCCCTCCATGGAAGCCCTCAAGCAATACCTGATCGACAATTTCGAAGGCGTCTTTATTCTGGTAGTCCTGCTGGTGGTGAGCGCCATCGTCTGGTTTGTTGACTCCAAGCTGTCGTTTCTAAATTTCTTCTACCTGCCGGTGCTGCTCAGCTCCTATTACCTGGGCATCCGTTCCGGCGTGCTGGGTGCCTTCTTCACTTTCCTGGTCATCGTCATTTTCGCCAGCCTGTACCCCGAACGGTTCGTCGGTCCTACCGATGTGTTCGGGCTGTGGTCCTCGATCCTCACCTGGGCCGGTTTCCTGATCCTGACAGCAGTCATCGTGGGGTTCACTCACCGGGAACTGCAGGAAAAGATGACCGAGTCGCTGAAGGCGCGGGCCGAGGCCAGTGGTAACGCCGAGTTGCTGGAACAGACCATGAAGACGATTCGCGAGTTCGAATCGGAACTGGACTTCAAGGTCGAGGAACGCACGCGGGTCCTCGAAGAAAAGACCAAGTCCATCCGCGCCCACAAGGAAAAAGTGGAAGAGGCCCTCTATTCCACGATGGACCCGGCGGTGGTCAAACTGATGATCGAAAACCGCATCCGCACCGAGAACCGGCGCATCAGTGTCATGTTCTCGGATCTGAAGGGGTTCACCGCCTATTCCGAGGAGCACTCAGCCGAGGTCGTCATCACCGAGCTGAACAAATACCTCGCAGACATGGAAAACATCCTGCTGCAATACAACGCGCACATCGACAAGTACATGGGCGACGGCATCATGTCGGAATTCGGCGCTCCCATTCGCTACGAGAAACATCCGCTGCTGGCGGTTGCATGCTCGTGGAAAATGCAGGAACGGATGAAGAAGGGCAAGTACCCGTTCAAGTTACGCGTCGGCATCTCCACCGGTGTCGCGACGACGGGCATCATCGGCGCCAAGCGTCAGTCCTTCACCGCCTTCGGCGATACCGTCAACCTGGCCGCGCGCATCGAGAACATGTGTGAGCCGGGTGAGGTTACCGTCGATGAGGCTACCTTCAAGGACGTCAACGACACCTTCGAGTTCCGCCCGGTGTCCGG
>JBBDSI010000166.1:0-1148 GCA_040905005.1 Pseudohongiellaceae bacterium | reverse complement strand
GGTCATTCCCGTGAGCAGGCCTACGACGACCTGGTGCAGTATTCGCCGGTCCTGGCGCAGCTCAGCGTGTCTTACGATGACGAGGCGCGAGCTGTGTCCGCATCGCTATTAGGACTCGACACCAAGTCCGCCAGCTACCGCCCGGGACTGGGCTGCGCGGTGGACTATCCCGGCAGCAACGGGCGCGGGCGCATCGAGCCGATTCTGATTCCGGCCAGCCTGGCGCCGTGGCCCGCGGGCCGCTCGGTGACCACCCGGCGCGCCGGGATGCAGTCGTTGCTGGAAGACATCGTGGCCCGCGACAACGCGCTGGGACTCAATACCCGTGCCCTGCTGGTGGTGCATGGCGGTGAAATCATCGGAGAGGCCTACGCCCAGGAGGCCGATGCGCGCACACCGCTGCTTGGCTGGTCCATGGCCAAGAGCCTGATTGCGGTCATGCTCGGTAACCTGGAACTGCGCGGCTTGCTCGATCCTGAGGCGGCGGCGCCGTTTCCCGCATGGGCCGGGGACGAGCGCGCCGCGATTCGTATCGTCGACATGCTGACGATGACCGACGGCCTGGATTTCTCCGAGGAGTACAACCCCGGCGACGATGCCACCGCCATGCTGTTCACCTCGCCATCGATGTCGGACTACGCGCTCGCCCGTCCGCTGGCCAATCCCCCGGGCACCGTGTTCAGTTACAGTTCGGGCACCGCCAACCTGCTGGCGCGGCTACACCAGGAGATACACGGTGGCCCCCAGGCGGCCTACGAGGACTTCATGAATTTCATCTATGAGCCTCTGGGTTTTCAGCATGCCGTGTTCGAGACAGACGCGAGTGGCGTCTTCGCCGGCAGCTCGTATTTCTATGCTTCGGCCCGGGACTGGGCCAGGTTGGGTCAATTGATGCTCGACGGTGGCGAGATCAACGGCACGCGCGTGGTCAGCACGGATTGGGTGCAGCGGGCGACTGCGCCCAACCCGTCGCAAAACGACAGGGCTTACGGCTATCAATGGTGGTTAAACGCCGGCAATGCGCGTCTACGCCTGCCAGCCCTGCCAGAGGAGTCGTTCTATGCCAACGGTAATCGGCAACAATTTGTCATTGTGGTGCCTTCGGCTGACGCGGTGATCGTCCGTCTTGGCTGGACTGCCGGCAGCTA
>JBBDSI010000165.1:0-1150 GCA_040905005.1 Pseudohongiellaceae bacterium | reverse complement strand
GTAGCCGAGTACTCTATCCAGCTGAGCTACGAGTGCGTAATTTTCAAAAACTTGTGATCCGTCTATATAAACCTCAATTGTACTCTCTGCCAGCCGCTTCGGGAGGATTATTCGCCCCTTCCCTGGGGCTCACCCTGCGGGCTCGCTGCGCTCGTGAAAATTCGCTCCTGGCGAATTTTTGACTCGAATTTTGGCTAAGCCAAAATCCTCGCCCCTTCGGGGCCGCCTACGCCGCAAGCGGCTCCGGCGCTCTGCGGCGCTTGCGCGCCTTTCGAACCTCCGACCGCTCGGTTCGTAGCCGAGTACTCTATCCAGCTGAGCTACGAGTGCGTAATTTTCAAAAACTTGTAACCCGTCTATATAAACCTATATTGTACTCTCTGCCAGCGGCCCTCGGGAGGGGGTGATACCGGTTCTGTTCGGCGACAAGTCAACGAGGGCGGTATTATAGCTAAATCGATGGCTTTTCATAGTCTTATGTGCCTCGCTATAACCCATGCCGGTTTTGCGTTCGGCGTACTTGTATTACACTCTGGGCATGCTGAAAAAATACACTTTTCTGACCCTTTCACTGCTGTTGCTGGCCGTCGCCTCGACCGCCCGGGCTGATTACGAGGATGGTCTCGATGCTGCCCTGGGCGGGGATTATCGGACCGCGCTGCGGGAGTTCACGGTGGCCGCCGAAGGGGGGCTGGACCTGGCCCAGTTTAATCTGGCCATCCTGTATTTCACCGGCCGCGGCGTGGATCGGGATCTGACGCAGGCCTTCCACTGGACCGAGATGGCCGCCCAGCAGGGGCATGTCGAGGCCCAGGCCAATCTGGGCAGCCTGTACCTCACCGGCGACGGCGTGACGCGCGATGTGGATGCCGGCGTCCGCTGGCTGGGCAGCGCGGCCAAGGCCGGTCACGCCCCGGCCGCCTTCTCCCTGGCCGACATGTACCTTAACGGCGATTCGGTGCCGCGAGACCTGGTCGAGGCCCATGCCTGGGCCAGCCAGGCCGTATACAACGAGGCCGAAGACGCAGAGGACCTGCAGTCGCGCATCGAACGCCGCCTGGATGCGGACCAGCTCACCCAGGCCCGGCGCCTGTTCGCGCGCTGGCAAATAGAGTAGCTCCTACTCCAACTCGCCGCAGGACTGGCAGAC
>JBBDSI010000164.1:4097-6811 GCA_040905005.1 Pseudohongiellaceae bacterium | reverse complement strand
GTTAGCGATTGGGCAGGAACTCGCCCGGGTCTACGGCCTTGCCTTCGCGGCGGATCTCGAAGTGGAGCACGGGGACGCCGGCGGCGTTTTCGCCTACCTCGGCGATCTGCTGGCCGGCGGCTACGCGTTCACCCTCGCTGACCAGCATGTTGCGGTTGTGGCTGTAGGCGCTGAGGAAGCGGTCGGTGTGGCGGATGATGATGAGGTTGCCGGCGCCCTGGATGCCGCGCCCGGCATAGACCACGTCGCCGGCGCTCGCCGCCCGTACCGGGGTGCCGCTGCGGGCGCCGATGTCCAGGCCTTCGTTGCCGCCGGCGCTGTAGCGGCGCAGGACCTCGCCCGCGAGCGGCCACTGCCACAGCGGGTCACGCTGCACAGTCTCGATGGGCTGGCGAATCACCCCGGAGCGGCTGCTACCGGCGCTGGTCCGGGCCACGGAGGAGTCGCTGACCGGCGTGCCGAGATCGGTGCCGATGCTGCGATTACTGCCGATCACGCGGCTGACGTCCAGGTTCAGTTCCTGGTCGACGAAGATGGTATACGGCGGATTGAGCTCGTTGGCGATGGCCAGTTGCCGGAAGTCCAGGTCGTACTGATAGGCGATGGAGAACAGAGTCTCGCCCCGCCGCACGATGTGCACGGCCGGATTGGCTGGATTGGTCGGCGTAACCGCGCCGGTCTGCACCTCGCGGCGCGGGCGCGCGCGGGAGACATCGACGTCGGCACTGCTGCCGTTGCTCTGCACGATGATGGGCGGAGTACGATCCAGGGGCCGGCCCGCCTCGGTGACCGGCGCCGGCGGGTTGCTGCGACAGGCCACGAGCGCGAGCGCCAACAGGCAGGTCAGCAGTACCCTGCTGTTTACCGGCTTGTCGCTGGGCAGGCGCGCGTTCATCGGCTGTCTTTTTCCTCGCTCGCGTTAACCGTGGCAAAGGCCCTGTGCAACAGCAATACTAGCGCAAAGCCCACCACCGCGGCGATGGCCACCAGCAGCAGCATCGGCTCCTCGCCGGTGAGGTGGGCATACTGCAACGGCGACACGTTCTCGCTGCGCAGCGTCTGCCTGAGCCCGTCGCTGTCGACGTAGAAGCTCACCGCCCGCTGCCAGGGCCAGAGCACGGACAGGGAACCCAGCAGCAGGCCGACGATGCAGGCATAGCTGAGGGCGTGAAAGCTTGCCAGCAGCCAGGCCAGCAGCCGCGAGAACAGCAGCAGGCCCAGCACACAGCCGCTGATGAAGACGGCGATGGTGGCGATCTCTGCCGCCAGCAGCGCCTCGAGCATGGTCTGGTAGGCGCCTAGCAATAGCAGGATGAAGGCGCCGGACAGGCCCGGCAGGATCATGGCGCAGATGGCGATGGCGCCGCAGAAGAACAGATACGGCAGGTTCAGGGAGGCAGCCTGGACCGGCAGGGTATTGATGGCCAGGATCAGCCCGACGCCCAGCGCCAGCGCGGCGAGGTTGGCCGGGCGCCGCCAGGAGAACGAGTGCTGCAGCAGCCAGGCCGAGGCCAGCACCAGACCCACGAAGAACGCCATCAGCCCCACGAACCACTCCTCCAGCAGATACAGCACGGTATTCGCCGACAGCAGCAGGCCGGAGAGAATGCCGGCGGCCAGCAATAGCAGGAAGGTGCCGTTGACGTGGTGCCAGGCGTCGCGCAGGCGGCCCTGCAGCAGCAGGCGCAGCGCGCGCAGATCGACGCGGCGAATGGAGAAGATCAGGGATTCGTAGATGTTGGTGATGACGGCGATGGTGCCGCCGGAGATCCCGGGCACCGAGTCACCCATGCCCATGGCGATACCCTTGGCGTAGAGCAAGGCATAGGAACCCGGCTTGCCTCCCCGCCAGTACAGCTCGGTGGGGACGTTTAGCAGGTCATTGCGCTCGCTATCTTTCATGGGCTGGCTGGCGACTCGTTGATTAGTGTTGCACCTGACCTGATAGAAGCGGGACGAAACGCACCAGGTCCAGCACCGTCTCCTCGTAGTCGTCGCCGCGCCGGGTTATCAGCTTGAGTTCCTGGTGCTGGTTGGCGCCCACCGGGATCACCAGGCGGCCGCCGTCCGCGAGCTGTTCGAGGAGGTCATGGGGTATGTGTTGGGGCGCGGCGGTGGTGAGGATGGCGTCGAAGGGCGCCCGCTCGCGCCAGCCCAGGCTGCCGTCGGCGTGCATGAGCTCGATGTTGCGGATGCCCAGTTCCCTAAGGTTGCGGCGGGCGCGGTCCAGCAGCGGCTTGATGCGCTCGACGCTGTACACCTTCTCCGCCAGGCGCGCCAGGATGGCCGTCTGGTAGCCGCAGCCGGTGCCGATCTCCAGCACCCGACCCAGCGGGCCGCTGTCGACGACTGCCTCGGTCATGCGGGCGACGATGTAGGGCTGGGAGATGGTCTGGTTGTGGCCGATGGGCAGCGCCACGTCCTCGTAGGCGCGATGGGACAGGGCCTCGTCGAGGAAGATGTGGCGTGGCGTGGAACGGATCACGTCCAGCACGGCCATGTTGTGGATGCCCTGGTCCATCAGGCGCCCCAGCAGTCGTTCCCGGGTGCGCTGCGAGGTCATGCCGATGCCTCTTAGGTTTCGCTTCTCCATCAAAGTCAGTGCTCTCGTTGTTCTCGTTGCTCTTGTTTTGCTTCTTGTGTGCTGCAGACTTCCCGCAGCAGGCTGGTGGCGTAGGCGCCCCGCGGCAGCACGAAGTCCAGGGCCAGGTGTC
>JBBDSI010000164.1:2403-3997 GCA_040905005.1 Pseudohongiellaceae bacterium | reverse complement strand
AGCGGCCGCCGCGCCGCCTCCAGGCCGCGCGCCTTGAGGCCGTCCACCAGTAGCGGGAAGCGCGCCAGCACGGCTTGCTCGAGGGCCGCCGCCTGCTGCCGGCTACAGTATTTATCGGCCGCCCTGACGGTTCCGGCCAGTGGCCCGGACAGATGAATATCGAAGCTATCGAGGCGCTGCTGCAGGGTGTCGTCCCAGCCGCCCTCGGGGACCACGAAATAGCGGTCGGTGTCGTCCAGGTTGAGCACGTCCCCCTCGAGATAGCGCGACCAGTTGCCGGCGGCGATGCGCTCGGAGAGTACCTGGTTGAACAGGTAGGCGCGCGCCGCCGAATACAGCATGCCGCGGCGGGCGCGGCCGCCGTCGCGCTGCCGCTCCTGCGCGAACAGCGCCACCACCTGGTCGATGTTGCTCATCTCCCGGCCGAAGCGCTGGGCGCCGAAATAATTGGGCACGCCCTGTTCGCGCAGGCGTTCCAGGCGTCGCTCGAATTCCTGCGCCGGCCCCTGGCAGTTGCGCAGCAGCAGGCGGAAATGGTTGTGCCGGTGCGTGCCGACGCGCAGCTTGCGCTGGTTGCGCTGCGTCTCCAGCACGGTCAGCTCCGGGTTCTCGAAGCCAGCCAGGGACGGCTCACCCGCCGCCGGCAGTTTCAGGCTGAACCACTGCGTGCACTCGCCGCGGCGGTCCTTCATGCCGGAATAGCCCACATCGCGCAGGGCCACGCCGGTGGTCTCGGCGAGGCGGCGCGCGGCCTGGGTGGTGGAGAGGTTGGTCTTGCGCACCCGCAGGTACAGATGCTCGCCGGCGCCGGTGGGCTCGAAGCCCAGTTCCTCGTCCACGCGAAAGTCGCTGAACTCCTGCTTGATCTGAGCCTGCAAGGCGGGCTCGCCGCCGGCATAGCTGAGATCCGCCAGGGGGATGGCGTGGTTGTTCAGGGGTGCGCCCGGCGGCGCGGCGTCACTCATGGGTCTGCATCAGGATCACGCAATGGCAGGCGATGCCCTCCTCGCGGCCGATGGCGCCCAGGCGCTCGGTGGTGGTCGCCTTCAGGTTGACGCGGTCGCTGTCCAGGTGCAACAGCGCAGCCAGGTTCGCCCTCATGGCCTGGCGATACCCGGACAGCTTCGGCACCTGGGCGACCACGGTGACGTCGACGTTCACCGGGCTGAAGCCTTTTTTGTCCGCCAGGTCCATAACCGACTCCAGGAGGCTGCTGCTGTCGGCCCCCGCGAAGCGGGCATCGGTGTCGGGGAAATGCTCGCCGATGTCGCCGGCGGCCATGGCGCCCAGCATGGCGTCACACACCGCATGCAGCACGACGTCGCCGTCGGAGTGGGCGACCAGGCTCCTCGACTCCTCGATGTGACACCCGGCCAGCATGAGCGGCTTGTCGGCATCGAAGGTCTCGCTGAAGCGGTGCACGTCGAAGCCGTGCCCTATGCGCAGATTGCTGTCATTCATCATTTCCCGCCCGCCGCCTCGGCCTGGAGGGCCAGCAGCGCCTCGGCCAGCGCCAGGTCGCCCTCATGGGTGATCTTTATGTTGTACTTGCTGCCGGGCACGATCTGCACCGGCTGGCCTAATACCTCCTGAC
>JBBDSI010000164.1:0-2303 GCA_040905005.1 Pseudohongiellaceae bacterium | reverse complement strand
ATGTTGTACTTGCTGCCGGGCACGATCTGCACCGGCTGGCCTAATACCTCCTGACCCAGCGCCTCCACCGCCGATGCCTCGTCGGTGCTGGCGCGGCCCTCCTTCTGTGCGCTCTCCAGCGCCTGACGCAGGATGCCGGCGCGAAAGAGTTGCGGGGTCAGCGCCTGCCAGTGACGGCTGCGGTCCAGCGTGTGCAGCACCCGCCCCTCGGCATCCACCTCCTTGAGGGTGTTGTCCAGCGGCGCCGCCAGCAGGCCACCGGCGGGATGGTCTGCCAGGGCCGTCAGCAATGCGCGGATCTCGGCGAGGGTGACGCAGGGGCGCACGGCATCGTGCACCAGCACCCAGTCATCGTCGCGGGCGTCAGTGAGCGCGTCGAGCCCGCTCAGCACCGAGTCCTGGCGCTCGTCGCCGCCCAGCGCGGTAATGACGCGGGGATCGGCGGCCGCGTCCAGCCTGGCGAACTGCTCGTCGGCGGGATTGAGTACCACCACGATGCGGGCGATGTCCGGCAGCGCCAGCAGGGTCGCCAGGGAGTGGGCGAGCACGGGCTTGCCGCGCACAGACAGATACTGTTTCGGAAGCTGCCTGGGGGTAATCGACCCCATACGGCGACCGCTGCCAGCGGCTGGCACAATAGCCCAGATTGTCATCAGTCGAAGATCAGGTAGAAGGTCTCGCCCTGTTCGATCATGCCGAGTTCGGAGCGGGCGCGCTCCTCCACCGCCTCGAGGCCGTTCTTCAGGTCCAGCACCTCCACCTCGAGGTGTTCGTTGCGCTCGGCCAGCCCGGCATTGAGGGCCTCCTGCGCGGCCAGCTCCTCTTCCAGCATGTTCAGCGCGCGCACGCTGTCCTCGCCCAGCCAGAGCTGGTACTGCAGGATCAGGACGAAGACTGCCAACAGGCTGAACAGTGCTTTCATAAGTGCGTAGCTTTCATAGGCGCCTGGCTTGGGTCCCGCGGTTCGTGCAGACAGGTCCCTACCCGGTGAAGCGGGCGAACTCCTTCAGGCCATTATAAACCGCCGCGCTCCCGAGTTCCTCCTCGATGCGCAGCAGGCGGTTGTATTTCGCCACCCGGTCGGACCGGCACAGCGAACCGGTCTTGATCTGCCCCGCCGCGGTGGCCACGGCCAGGTCGGCGATGGTGGTATCCTCGGTCTCGCCGCTGCGGTGCGAGATGACCGCCGTGTAGCCGGCCTTGCGCGCCATGTTGATGGCCGCCAGGGTCTCGCTCAGGGAACCGATCTGGTTGAACTTGATCAGGATGGAATTGGCGATATTCTCCCTGATGCCGCGCTCCAGAATGTCGGTGTTGGTCACGAACAGATCGTCCCCCACTAATTGAACTGTATCGCCTAGTTGCGCGGATAATTTAGCCCAACCGTCCCAATCGGACTCGTCCATGCCGTCCTCGATGGACAGGATCGGGTAGTCGCGCGCCAGTTTTGCCAGGTAATCGACGAACCCGGCGGAGTCCAGGTGTTGGCCCTCGCTCGCCAGGTGGTACTTGCCGTCGCTGTAGAATTCGGAGGCGGCGCAGTCCAGCGCCAGGTGGATGTCCTTGCCGGCCTTGAGCCCGGCCAATTCGACGGCCTCGAGGATGGCGTCCAGGGCGGCGGCATTGGAGGGCAGGTCCGGCGCGAAGCCACCCTCGTCGCCCACCGCCGTGCTCAGGCCCTGCTTCGCCAGCACCGACTTCAGCGCATGGAAGATCTCGGCGCCATAGCGCAGCGCCTCGGAGAAGCTGGGCGCGCCGGTGGGCTGGATCATGAATTCCTGGATGTCCACATTGTTGTCGGCGTGCTCGCCGCCGTTGACGATGTTCATCATCGGCACCGGCAGGGAATACTCACCGGCGCTGCCGTTCAGTGCCGCGATGTGGGCATACAGCGGCTCGCCGGCCTGGAGTGCCGCTGCTTTGGCGGCGGCGAGAGAGACGGCGAGGATCGCATTCGCCCCCAGCTTGGCCTTGTTGTCGGTGCCGTCGAGGTCGATCATCGCCTGATCCAGCGCCGCCTGCCCGGCGGGGTCCTGGCCCACCAGGGCCTGGCGGATGGGGCCCCTGATGTTCTCCACGGCCTTGAGCACGCCCTTGCCCAGGTAGCGTGACGCGTCCTTGTCGCGCAACTCCAGCGCCTCGCGGGTGCCGGTGGAGGCCCCTGAGGGGGCACAGGCGGTGCCGGTGACGCCGCTGTCCAGGATCACGTCCGCTTCCACTGTGGGGTTGCCGCGGGAATCGAGGATCTCCCGCGCCTTGATGTCCTTTATCTTCGCCATTTCAATACCTTGCCTTGGTTTTTG
>JBBDSI010000163.1:0-1164 GCA_040905005.1 Pseudohongiellaceae bacterium | reverse complement strand
CTAGTGTCCTGTCCGATTAATTAGTTGAAATATTTTATGGCTCAATTAGACTATGGCAATGCCACCATTGAGGGCCGTGCCATGGGTCGATTAGCTGCTGCGATTGTACTGAGCGAAGAGGAAGAAGCGGAACTGAAGCGCTGGCGTCGGCGGCGGAATACGGCGACCGGGTTGCATGTGCGGGCGGGCATCGTGCTGGATTGCGCGCACGGGTACTCCGGAGAAGAGATCGCCGAGCGGCACCGGACGAGCCAACAAACGGTCACCAAATGGCGGCGCCGCTTTGCCAGCGATCGATTGGACGGACTATCGGATGCGCCACGCAGCGGCCAGCCGCGGCGGCACGACGATAGCAAAGTCCAAGACGTGCTTGAGGCGACCCTTAATCGTCGTCCCAGGAAGGCGACCCACTGGAGCGTACGCAGCCTGTCGGAGGACCTCGGCATGCCGCGCGACTTCGTGCACCGGGTCTGGCGTGCCTTTGGTCTCAAGCCGCACCTGTCGAACAGCTTCAAGCTGTCAACCGATCCGCACTTCGTTGAGAAAGTGCGCGACGTGGTGGGTTTGTATCTCGATCCTCCAGATAAAGCCCTGGTTTTGTGCGTGGATGAAAAAAGTCAGATCCAGGCGCTGGACCGAACTCAGCCCTCATTGCCAATGAATTACGGCATGCCGGAAACCCACACCCACGATTATCGGCGCCATGGCACGACTACCTTGTTTGCCGCCTTGGATGTTGCCACCGGCGAAGTGATCGGCAAACTCAAACGTCGCCATCGCAGTAGCGAGTTCATCAGTTTCCTGCGGCACATCGATTCGGTGGTGCCCGATGATCTGGATGTTCATCTGATACTGGACAACTACGGCACACACAAAACGAAGAAGGTGAAAAACTGGCTGTTACGTCATCCACGATTCCACTGTCACTTCACGCCGACCTATAGTTCCTGGATCAACCTGGTGGAGCGCTTCTTCGCCGCGCTGACCGAGCAGCAACTGCGCCGTGGCACGCATCGCTCGGTGCGCGCTTTGGAACAAGCGATACGGGACTACCTGGAAATCCATAACGAGCAGCCGACACCGTTTCGCTGGACCAAGTCGGCCGATGAGATCATTGAGTCCGTCAACTCAGTTCTTAAACGAATTAATCGGACAGGACACTAG
>JBBDSI010000162.1:0-1166 GCA_040905005.1 Pseudohongiellaceae bacterium | reverse complement strand
ATGGGTTTACGGCGAGTCCCGCCTGGCCTTGCCCTCTCCCAGCCCAACCGGCACAGACCTGTATGTCAAACTGAGCAACTACTTACCACCGGACCCACTGGCTACTGGATTGGTGTACAATCCCCTCCTTTTTGCACAGGTCGACTCTGCCCCAATCGTGGATACCTTCAAACACAGTCTCAACCAACTCGTCAGCGCCGCCATCAGCCGGGTCAGCGGCGAAGTCACCGACAATGCCCATGTCATCACCGCCTCGCGGCCGGAATTCGGCGATTATCAGGCGAACGGTGTCATGGCGATCGCCAAGCAATTGCGCACCAACCCCCGGGCGCTGGCGGAGAAAGTCGTCGCCGCCATCGCCGAGGACGAGTCCGGGCTGATAGCGAAGCTGGAGGTGGCCGGACCGGGATTCATCAATATTCACCTCGCCGACGCCGCCCTCGCGGACCGCGCCAACAGGGTACTGAGCGACCCGGCGAGTCTCGTCGCGCCCGTGTCGACGCCGCAGACCATCGTCATCGACTATTCCTCACCCAACCTCGCCAAGGAGATGCACGTGGGACATCTGCGCGGCACCATCATCGGTGACTGCCTGGTGCGGGTACTGGAGCGAATGGGTCATCGTGTGGTGCGGCAGAACCACGTCGGCGACTGGGGCACACAGTTCGGCATGCTGATCGCCTACATGCAGGAATTACAGGCCGAGCGCGGCGAACTGCCGGGCGAGCTGGCTGACCTGGAGATATTCTATCGCGGCGCCAAGGAACGCTTCGACGAGGACCCCGAATTCGCGAAGCTGGCCCGCAGCAGCGTGGTAAAGCTACAGAGCGGCGAACCGGAGTACGTG
The DNA here is from genome assembly GCA_040905005.1 of Pseudohongiellaceae bacterium. Classification (GTDB taxonomy): domain Bacteria; phylum Pseudomonadota; class Gammaproteobacteria; order Pseudomonadales; family Pseudohongiellaceae; genus UBA9145. The sequence goes on along the minus strand of JBBDSI010000162.1, from coordinate 319 downwards.
GCCGCGTGGGAGCTATTCATTGAGGAATCGTTGCGCCACTGTGAGGCCGTATACGCCAAGCTTGGCATCCGCCTCACGCGTGACGATCTCGACGCCGAGAGTCGCTACAACGACTCGCTCGGCGACATCATCGCCGATCTCAAGGAAAGGGGCCTGCTCACCGAATCAGAAGGCGCCAGGTGTGTGTTCCTGCCGGAGTTCATCGGCAAGGATGACGAACCCCTCCCCGTCATCGTGCAGAAATCCGATGGCGGCTATCTCTATTCCACCACCGATCTCGCGGCAATCAAGTATCGCGCGGAACACTTCGACGCGGATC
>JBBDSI010000161.1:0-6887 GCA_040905005.1 Pseudohongiellaceae bacterium | reverse complement strand
GGCTCCTGGGAGCCTGTCGGACTCACGCTGATCTACTGCGCTGGTTGGAGAGCGGTCCATTTTTCCGATCCTTTTCGTCAAATAGCTAAGGCTATTCTCCTCAAACGATCGAAAAACTGGCCTCGCTCTCCCACCATGCTCGCTACGATCGCCTGAGTCCGACGGGCTCCTGGGAGCCTGTCGGACTCCTAGCCTGAACTTTTCCGGCTCGGGAGCCGTTAGTTGCAGGCAGCGGGTTTTCAGTTCTCGTTCATCCGGGATAGGGTATACAGTAAGCGCTAGTATACATGGCCGTCCGGCGGATCGATCCGACCCGCCCACGGCGTCCAACCTTCATCATATCCCGTTTTCGGGATCCAGGACCCGACGGGCAACGTTATACTGGACAGAGTCGGCATCCGGGTCTGCGCGCGGCATTCGCCGGAAAGGTCTCTTGAAACAGTAACATTATGATTTTTCACTATTTTTTAGTTGGTTCGCTAGGCCCTGGGGGCAACCCGGAGTGAGCCACAACAACGGTCCTGTCGTTAACTCGCTGCTGGCAGCGGGCCTCGTCTTCATTGCAAGCCCGCTTCTCGCCCAGAGTCCCCGCTTTGAACTCACCGGTGTCGAGGGCCTGCTGGAGGGGAATATCCGCGCCCACGTGCAACTGCCCGACCTCGCCTGTGATGTCGGCGGCTACCGCCTGGCGCGCAATCTGCCGGGGATCCGCAACGACATCGTTCGCGCCGGGCGTGCTCTCGGCTACTACCACATAAGTCATGTCACCCGCTTCGAACAGGGAGAGGACTGCTGGATCCTGCGCAGCGAGGTGGAGCCGGGTCAGCCGGTGCGGGTCGGCCGGATCGACATCAACATCGCCGGCAACGAAGACTTCTTCCGCAGCCCGCTACAGAATTTGCCGCTGGCCTCGGGCGAGCAGCTCAATCAGGGCCGCTATGAACAGATCAAGAACGACCTGACCTCGATCGCCGTGGAGAACGGATTCTTCGACGCCCGCTTCTCCCGCGCCGAACTGAACCTCGACCTGGTCAGCAATACGGGGGATATCCAGCTCGACTTCGAGCCCGGGTCGCGCTATCGCATCGGCGCGATCGAAATCCAGCAACTGGATGCCCTGGCGCCGGAATTCATCCAGCGATTTCTGGATATCGAGGAGGGCGATTTTTATTCGTCCGAGGCATTGCTGGATCTGCGACAATCGCTCAGCGGCAGTCTGTATTTCAGCAATGTGTCCGTGACCCCGGCCATCACCGATGCGCAGAATGAACGCGTACCGATCCAGGTAAGCCTGCAGATGCGGCCACAACGGGTTTATTCTGCCGGCGTTGGCGTGACCACGGACATCGGACCGCGACTGCGCCTGGATTACGAGGATCGTTATCGCAACCGTCAGGGGCACAGCATCAACGGTAATGTCGGCATCTCGCCTATACAACAGAACGCCGATCTGATTTACGGTATTCCCTTGCGTGACCCTGCAACGGAAAGCCTGCAAATCTCCGGAGGCTTCCTGTCGGAGGACACGGAGTCGTTTCGCAACGAGACCACCAGGCTGGCGACTTCCTACAGGTTTATCAACGCCTGGCAATGGCGCCAGAATTATTTCGTCAACCTGCAGCACGACGAAGCCGAGATCGCCGGATCACGCTTGCAGAGTGACCTGCTGATCGGCGGGGTCAACCTGAATCGCACCCGTGCCGACGACGCGCTCTATCCCAACAGCGGCTGGCGCCTGTTCGGGGAGATCAAGGGTGCCTCCGAGAAGTTACTGTCTTCCAGCTCATTCCTGCAGTTGAATGTCGCCGGCAAGCTGATCCAGAGCCTCGGGCCGGGCAGGGTGTTGCTGCGCTTCGAGGCCGGCACATCGCTGACCAGCGAGATTGATGAATTACCGGTGTCGGTGCGTTACTTCAGTGGTGGCGACCAGACTGTGCGCGGCTACAAGTACGATTCTCTCGGCCCGGAAAACGAGGCCGGTGAGGTGATCGGCGGCAAGCACAAGATCTCGGCAGGTATCGAATACGATTTCCACGTTGCGCCCAACTGGAAACTCGCCGTCTTTGCAGACACCGGTAATGCCTTCGAGGACTTCAACGAATATGACCTGAAGACCGGTGTCGGCATAGGCGTACGCTGGATGTCGCCGGTGGGACCTATCCGTCTGGATCTGGCCAGCGCGCTGGATAACGACAACGAGCTGCGCCTGCACATCACCATGGGGCCAGACCTGTGAGCGTCCTTACCGGCAAACTGCGCCGTTATCTGGCTTTTACGCTGATCACGCTGCTACTCCTGATTCTGCTGGTCGCCGCGACCGTCAGTACCTTCCTCGCCACCGAGACCGGTAGTCGCACGCTCGTCAATTTCGCGCTCGCGCAGGCAAACAGTCTCGAAGACATCGACGTTACCGTGGGTGAGATACGCGGTAACCTGCTGCAGGGCTTGCAGCTGGGTTCGCTCCAATTCTCCGCGGCCGGTGTCATCGGGTCGGTAGATCGGCTGGCGCTGGCCTGGAGCCCCAATTCATTGTTTGCCGGTCGCGTACTGCTGACCGAGCTGCAGCTGCAGACGGTTCGCGTCGAAATGCCCCCGGCCGGGGAGCCGCCCGCGGAGGCGCAGGGTGATCCGCTGGCCGATTTCGCGTTTACTCCTTTGCCCGTGGCCATCGCCATCGACGAGTTGCGTGTGAGCGACCTCGAAATAGTGATGGCGGGTCAGACCACCGTGGTGAGTTCTATCGCCATGAGCGCGGGGCTGGTCGGTCAGAGACTGCAGATAGAGGATCTCGCGCTGCGCCTGGAGGCGCTGCGCGTCGACGGCGCTATCGACCTGACCCTGGATGCCGGCCTGCCCATCGCCGCGAGCCTGGACTGGCGTTACGAAGGGGAGCTACCCCTCGGCTTCGAGGCGGCGGACGGTGCACTGGATCTGACTGGCTCCTTGCAGGAGTTGACGGTCGCGCATTCGCTGAACGAACCCTTCGCTATCGCCAGCAATGGCACCGTGACCAATCCCGCGAGCGCGCTGGCGCTCGACCTGGTGCACGAGTCCGAGTCCATTGCGCTGCCACTTGAATCCCTGCCGCTGCAACTGGATGACCTGCGCCTGGTCATGTCGGGCAGTCCGGAAGACATGGCGCTTACCGTCGATGCGGACTTGCAGACTCCCGGGTATCCCCGCGGTACATTGAATGCCAGTGGTCACCTGCAGGGCGATACGCTTGACCTGACTGAGCTGCAACTGGCTACCGATTCCGGTTCGCTGACGGGCGCCACACTACTGTCCTGGGGCGACGGCGTGAGCGCCAGCGGTGGCTTGCAGGTCGAGGACCTGCAGCCCCTGCGCTTCTGGCAGGGCGAGTTGCCCGCCACGATTGCCGACGTCACAGCCTCGGCCCGTTACGACCTCACACTGGGTGACGCGGATACACGCACGGTGGCGGTGGAGCTGCAGTCGCTGGACGCCGTCGTCAACGGCTATGGGCTGCAGGCCGAAGGTCAGGCGCAGTTGCTCGGCGATCGCCTGCAGATCGAACGCCTGCAGGTGGAATCCAACAGCAACAGCGTGACTATCAGTGGTGAGTACCAGGATCGCTTGGATATCGAGTGGCAGATCGACGCCCTGGCACTCACGGAGTTCATGCCAGGTCTTAGCGGCAGCCTGCAAGGATCAGGGCATGTAAGCGGCGATCCCGCGCAGCCGGATATCGATGGCGAGCTGACCCTGGCCTCGCTGCGGACGGATTCCTTCTCCGTGCAGAACCTGGCGCTTTCCGTTGCCGGCAGCGACGGTGACTATCGCCTCGATATGGAACTGACCGACGCGGACCTGCCGGACAACCCGGTCCTGGCGGAGATTCGCGCCGCGCAGGCAAGCCTGTCCGGCACACTCACCGAGCACAGTCTGGTGGCTACCGTCGAGGGCAACACCGGCACCTTCGAGCTGCGGGTGAGCGGTGGGCTGGAGGCGCCCGACAGCCGTAACTGGCGGGGCCGACTGGAGCGCGCCCGCCTTGTCGGCGAAGTAGGGGAGTGGCGACTCGGTGAGCCGGTGGCGGTGGCCTGGAACGATCAGCGCCTGAGCGTGGACCGCGGTTGCTGGCGCCAGGAGTCGGTCGGTCTGTGCTTCGCGGTCGCTCCCGACGCCGACGGCAATTATGACCTGAGCGGCAGCCTGGAGAATTTCCCCCTCGAAGAATTCAATGACGAGCGTGAGGGAGGGCATATCATCGCCCTGCCCGCGGTGCCACGGCTGCCGGAGGCGGTCAGTCTGAACGGCACAGTCAATGCCGAGCTGACGGCGCGATTCGGTCCCGACATTATGCCGGAGTTCGAATTCGATGCCCGTTCTCAGGCGCCGCAGCTCGCGCTGCGCAGCCTCGTCGCCGATGGCTTCGGATCGGTAACCTCTGAGGCGGAAATTCTGGAGCAGGTCTATGTCTGGCAGGAGCTGGCGCTCACGGGCACGCTGGCGCAGGGTCGCTGGCAGCTACGCGCCGACGCGCAGCTGGTCGAGCGTCGTGTGCGGGATATAGTCGACGACATCAACGGCAACCTGACGGCCGGCCTTGAGATCGCGCCTGACGGCAGCCTGAGTGGTGCCAGCAGCGCGCGCTTTGAGGACCTGGGCTGGATTGCAGCCTTTATTCCCGAGCTGTCTGCGGTCAACGGCAACCTGCAGAGTGAGCTTGATATCGCCGGCAGCATCGACAGTCCGGTGGTCACCGGCGCCATCGGGATTAACGACGGGTCCTTCCTGGTCGATCGCACCGGTGTCTTCTACCAGGATCTGCAGGTTCAGCTCGCCAGCGATGACTTCGAGACGGCGACGATCGAGGGCGGGGTCGCCTCCGAGGAGGGTCGGCTGACCTTCAGTGGCCAACTCGACGAATTAAACACGGCGGGCTGGCGGTTCACCGGCGCCCTCGATGGCGAGGACCTGCAGCTGGCGGACCTGCCCGATCTGCAGATGAGCATCTCGCCGGCGCTCGACCTGACGGCCGATGCTGGCGGCGTCCAGTTGCGTGGCGACATCCTGGTGCCGCTGCTGGACCTTTATCTGCGCGAGCTGCCGGAATCCGCCGTCGATATCTCCCGCGACGTGGTAATCGTCAATTTTCCTGAAGACCGGCCCGAGTTGGCGCGCTCCTTCACCACCGGGCAAACCTCGATCATGAACCTGCCGCTGATCATGGACATCAATCTGCGACTGGGGGACGACGTGCGCTTCAACGGCTTCGGTCTGCAGGCGAAACTCGATGGTGCCCTGTCGATCCAGCAGAGCCGCAACGGCAGGAGTCTCACCTACGGCGATCTGACGGTCACCGAAGGACAGTACGAGATCTATGGTCAGACCCTGATCCTGCGCCAGGGCAAGCTGCTGTTTCTCGGCAACTACCAAAACCCGGCGGTGGACATACGGGCCGTGCGCGAGGTGGAGAGCATGATTGTCGGCGTCCAGATGAACGGCACAATCAATAACCTGCGCAGCGAGCTGTTCTCGACGCCCACTCTGCCTGAGAGCGACATCATCTCGGTGCTGGTGACCGGGCGGCCGGTCTCGGAGCTGCAATCCGGCGAGGGCGCCTCGGTGCTGGGGGCTATCACCACGCTCGGTCTGCGCCAGAGTGAGGCGATCAGCCAGCAGGTCGGTGATACCCTCGGCCTGGATACCGTCGCCATTACCAACTCCGGCGACGTGGACAGTAGTGAGCTCGTGGTCGGCAAGTACCTCACTCCGGACCTGTTCATCCGCTACGGCGTCGGCCTGTTCGACAGAGCCTCCAAGGTCTCGGTCGAATACAGCATCAATGAGCGCTTCACCCTGCAGGCGGAGTCCGGTGAATATCAGAGCCTGGATCTCAATTACAAGGTCGAGCGCTGATGGGGGTCAAAACTGCCTGGTTTTTCTACAGCTTCAACGCTCAAAACAGCGGTACGAAGCATCCACCTGCTTTTGCTTGTTATGCAGCAGATTCATGCTCGATATCCCAGCCTGGGAACACCAGCACCGCCGGATGGCAACGCAGGGCCCTCGCTAAGACCTTGGCACGCTCAACTCCGAGCTGCACTCTGTCATTTTCTATTGCGGAGATAGTTGATTGAGGTATACCGGAAATTTGTGCCAGTTCGTTCTGGCTGAGCTCCTGTAGTTCTCGTAACACTTTTACGGATTCTCCGACTGATACTTCAATATTCCGCTTGGCTAATTTGTACTCGTTCATATCACTTCCTCCGGTAATCATGCGGAGTCAGGTTTTCTACCTGGACCAAAACCTTGTCTTTCTCAATTTTATAAATGACACGATACTGAAGATTGAGCCTTGAAGATCTATATCCCTTCCACTTTCCAGTTAGGGATTCATCGTGGAACCCTTTAATCGACCTAAGGCCAATGGGCCCTGAAATGGAGACGATATCTTTCCATTTCTCATAGCGCTTCAGCACGTCGATAGGCGCCGATGCAAGGGCTTTTAAGACTCTTCTATGTTCGTATACCGCCCACATATCAAATATAGTATATATACTAAATATGATATGTCAATAAATCGGCGGAAGCCCAATTTACACCGCATAATGTCTAAGCTCACCTGTACTTGACGCAGACCGCATGGAGCGGCAGCGCAAGGCGCGCTGGGTCAAGTGTCGGGTGCAGCGCATGGTTAGGCTGCACTTGGCACCGACCTTTTGGCTGCTTTCTTCAATAGCGGTCATTCGTTTCACCAAAAGTGCAAGAATCGGTGGACAGCTAACGGCCAGAAGCGGAATCCCTTGAAGCAAATAGGGCCCCGATTTAGGTGGGGCCCTGTGCGTTCATAAATTGAGTACGTTCAGCCTTTCAGTTTCGCTTCAAGGTGATTCATAAGTTCACCCATTTGGTCGCTT
>JBBDSI010000160.1:0-6931 GCA_040905005.1 Pseudohongiellaceae bacterium | reverse complement strand
TGGCACCCTCTCCGAGCGAAACATCTACCCACAGATTTTGCGGAGGAGCCTTTTTTTAAGTCCTTCTATAACGTCCGCTATACCGATTCGTCGGCGCTCTGCTGCCGTTTAAGCTCCCTGATCAGGAAGCGTACCGGATTGAGCAGGTCCAGCACGGACTGGCTCACCGGCGGCTGCTCGTGACAGAGCAGGCTGGCGAGGATCTCGCTGGCGAAGGGCGCCGTGGCCAGCCCATTGGAGCCGTGGGCGGCATTGATATAGAGGCCCGGCAGATAGACTCCCGGCTCCGCGAAGGTGGTCGTGGCGTCCCGCGCCAGCGTCCGGTAACGCTGGGCCATCGCGGGAAAATCGGGCACCTGGCCCAGCAGCGGGTTGCGATCGGGCGTGTTGGCACGCAGCGCCACCCAGTTGCCCGTCGGCTGCGCGGACAGCACCTGCGGCGCGGCGAACACCCGGCGGGCACGCTCGAGGTTGTCGCGGTCCTCGTCCGCCGTGGCGGCGGTGCGCGCATCGTGACGGTGGTAACTGGCCGCCAGCGTATGCACGCCCTCGTGCGCCGGAAAGACCGTGCGTTCACCGCAGACCACCGTCGCCAGGGCGGCGCTGGCGGGAGTCTCCGGGATCAGCGTGGTCTGGCCGCGGACCGTCTCCAGCGGCAGCGTGCCGGTCGGCGTGAAGGCGTTGACGCCGGCGCCGTTGGCGAGGATCACGGCCTCGGCCTCGGCGAGCACGGTGCCGTGGCTGTCCAGCAGGCGCCAGCCGGGTGCGTGGCTTTCCGTGTGGCTTTTCATGTGGCTCTGCAGCTCGGCTACCGCGGCGCCCCGCTGCAGGCGAATGCGCGGGTGCGCGAGCAGGGCGGCGCACAGGCGTTCGCCTTCGACCCAGCCACCCAGAGGAAAATGAAGACCCTCCTGTCCCAGCCCTAGCCCCAGCCCCAGGCCGGCATGGCGGCTCAGCGCGGCGGCATCGGCCGCCGTCACCACCGCCTCGGCATAGTGCCCGGCCAGTGCCTCTGGTTCGAGCGGGCGGCGCTTGTTGACCGCATCGGCGAACTGCAGCACGCCGGTCGCGTGCCAGCAGGCCCCGATGTCTCCGGCGGCCGCGGCCAGCAGGCGACGGCTGTAGAGAAAGCTGTGCAGGTAGAAGCCGGCCAGCTCGGAAGCGCGAGCGAACAAGCGGCAGCGCAGGGCCAGTTGCCGGTTCGCCGACGCCGCGGGCGGCGCGTCGGCGGCAGCCACGACCGTCACGTCGATGCCCCGACGCGCCAGGCTCAGGGCCTGACTGGCACCGGCCAGGCCGGCACCGACGACAAGCGCCCGGCGCGGCACCGGCGCCGGCGCTGGCAGGATGAACCAGGGTGTCGCGCTGGCCACCGGCGCCGCCGCGGCTGGCTGGCACAGCGTCGCGCGCAGCATCTCGCGCTTGTTGGCGAAGCCGGGCAACCGCTCCAGAGTGAAGCCGGCCGCGCGCAGTCCGTCGCGCACGGGGCGGGCGACGCTGTAGGTGCTGAGGGTGGCGCCGGTTGCGCTCAGTCGCGCCAGATGCTGGAACAGCGGCGCACTCCACAGTTCCGGATTCTGGCGCGGGCTGAAGCCGTCGGCATACCAGGTGTCTATTTTAAGCCGTATCTTAAGCCGCTCTCGCTGCCCAGCCGTCACCAGTTCGGCCAGGCGGGCTTCGGCGTCGCCGTAATAGAGGTCGAGGGTGACGTCGTCGGCGAGCTGCAGCCGATGGCAGCCGGCGCTGTGCTCCGGGTACTGGGCCAATAGCGGCGCGGCCAGGTCCTCGAGATCGGGCCACAGGGCCAGAATCCGCGTCAGGTCGGCGTGGCGCAGCGGATATTTCTCCAGGGCGAGATAGTGCAGCCGCAGGCCGGGGTGCTCGGCGCGTGTCTGTTGCCACAGGCGCCAGGTCTGGAGGAAGTTGAGCCCGCAGCCGAAGCCCAGCTCGCCGATGACATACTGCGGCCGGACTTTGTTTATGGCGCTCTTGTTTATTGAGCTCTTGTTTATTGAGCTAGCGCGCCAGCGCTCGCGCAGACAGTTGGCCTCGAGAAACACATGCCGGCTCTCGCCGCGGGCATCGGCGCGGGAGAAATAGACATCGTCGAACTGGCTTGAATAGGGCAGTCCGTTCTCGAGCCAGTCCAGTCGGGCATTGTCGATCAGCATCGGCGCAGTGGTCGTCGCGGCAAAGGCGCAGACTACTACAGCGGCGGGCGCGGCCGAAAGCGCCGCTGGCATCAGCATGGCAATGAGGTAAAATGCGCGTTTCCCCGATGCACCCGCAGGACAGAGCAACCATGGAAATCAGTCAGCACCTCGCCCGACTCAAGGACATCAGCGAACGCACCGCCAGCCTCAGGGGGTATCTTTGACTACGAGGTGAAGCGTGACCGTCTGGCGGAAGTGGACATGGAGCTGGGCGAATCCTCCGTGTGGGACAAGCCCGAGTATGCCCAGCAACTGGGCCGTGAACGCGCGGCCCTGGAGGCGGTAGTCCATACCATCGCCCGACTCGAGCGAGGGGTGCAGGATATCGAGGGCATCTTCGAACTGGCCGCTGGCGAGGGCGACCAGGCGTTGCTGGATTCGGCGATGACCGATCTCGACGCGCTGGATGCCGAGCTGGCGAAACTCGAATTCCGCCGCATGTTCTCCGGCGAACTCGACGCCAGCAATGCCTATCTCGATATCCAGGCCGGCTCCGGCGGCACCGAGGCCCAGGACTGGGCGGAGATGCTGCTGCGCATGTACCTGCGCTGGGGCGAGGACAAGGGCTTCGAGACCGAGCTGGTGGAAGTCTCCGGCGGTGAAGTGGCCGGCATCAAGAGCGCCACGATCCATTTTCAGGGCGAGTTCGCCTTCGGCTGGCTGCGCACCGAGACCGGCGTCCACCGTCTGGTGCGCAAATCGCCCTTCGACTCCGGCAATCGCCGCCACACCTCGTTCGCGTCCGTGTTCGTCTCACCGGAGATCGACGACGACATCGAGGTGGAACTGGACATGTCCGACGTGCGCGTCGACACCTATCGCTCCTCGGGTGCCGGCGGCCAACACGTCAACAAGACCGACTCCGCGGTGCGTCTCACCCACGAGCCCTCCGGCATCGTCGTCCAGTGCCAGGTTCAGCGCTCGCAGCACAAGAACAAGGACATGGCGATCAAGCAGCTCAAGGCGAAGCTTTATGAGCTGGAGGAGCTCAAGCGCAGGGAAGAGGCGCAGTCGGTGGAGGAGTCCAAGGCCGATATCGGCTGGGGCAGTCAGATTCGCTCCTACGTGCTCGATCAGTCGCGCATCAAGGACCTGCGTACGAATGTCGAGACCAGCAACACTCAGGCGGTACTGGACGGGGACCTGGACAGGTTCATCGAGGCCAGCCTGAAGAAGGGCTTGTAAGCGCAAAGAACAGAAGAAAGAAAGCAGAAGAAGAAAGTGGAAGAAAGAATCCCGAAGAAAGAAACCAGAGGCCAGATGACGGACAACAACGAGCAAGACGAGCAGGACGAGCAGGGTGGTCACGACGAGAATCACCTGATTGCGCAGCGACGGGAGAAGCTGGCGGCGATTCGTAAACGGCGGCAGGCCTTTCCCAACGGCTTCCGGCGCGAGGCGCTGGCGGCCGGGTTGCATGAAGAATTTGGCGACAGCGATGGCGAGGCGCTCAAGGAGCTGGCGCCGCAGGCCGTGCTGGCAGGGCGCATCATCCGTCAGCGCGGTCCCTTCGTGGTGATCCAGGACGGCAGCGGCTTGATGCAGCTCTACATGAACAACAAGCAGCTACCCGCGGCGCTGGCGGAGGAGCTGAAGGGCCTCGACCTGGGCGACATCATCGGCGTCCGCGGCGAGGTGTTCAAGACCGGCAAGGGCGAGTTGACCGTGCGTGTCGCGGACTTCGAGCTCCTGACCAAGGCGCTGCGCCCCCTGCCGGATAAATACCGCGGGTTGACCGACACCGAGATGCGCTACCGCCGGCGCTACGTCGACCTGATCGTCAACGAGGACTCGCGCCGGGTATTCCAGGCCCGCTCGCAGATCGTGCGCGGCCTGCGTGACTACTTCGACGGGCTCGGCTTCATCGAGGTGGAGACGCCGATGATGCAGGTCATTCCCGGTGGCGCCACGGCGCGGCCATTCATTACTCATCATAATGCGCTGGATCAGGACATGTACCTGCGCATCGCGCCGGAGCTCTACCTCAAGCGACTGGTAGTGGGCGGCTTCGAGAAGGTGTACGAGCTGAATCGCAACTTCCGCAACGAGGGCCTGTCCACGCGGCACAACCCCGAGTTCACCATGCTGGAGTTCTATCAGGCCTATGCTCGTTATCAGGACCTGATGGATCTCACCGAGGACCTGTTTCGCAAGCTGGCCCAGCAGGTGCTCGGCAGTCAGACCGTCAGCTATCAGGGCTCCATCTACGACTTCGCCCGGCCCTTCGCGCGCATGACCGTGCAGGAGGCCATCATCACTCATTGTGAAGAGGCCTCGCCCGAGTGCTTCGCCAGTAAAGAGAGCGTCGTGGCACTTGCTGATGTGCTGGCTATCGACTATCACGATGCCTGGCCCAAGGGGAAGCTCATCATGGAGATCTTCGAGCAGCGAGTGGAGCACGTCCTGGATCAGCCGACCTTCGTCACGGAATACCCGATCGAGGTCTCGCCCCTGGCGCGGCGCAACGAGGACAACCCGGAGGTCACCGACCGCTTCGAGCTGATCATCGGCGGGCGCGAGCTGGCCAACGGCTTCTCGGAGTTGAATGACCCGGAAGACCAGGAGGAGCGCTTCCGCATTCAGGCGGCGCAGAAGGATTCCGGCGATAAGGAGGCCATGCACTTCGACGAGGACTACATCACCGCCCTGGAATACGGCATGCCGCCGGCTGCCGGCGAGGGCATCGGCGTGGACCGCCTGGTGATGCTGCTCACCGATTCGCCGTCCATCAAGGACGTGCTGCTCTTTCCCCACCTGCGCCCGCAGCAGCATGAGGATGACTGATACCGCCAGCGCCGGTCGTTCGCTACAACTGGAGGCGAGCTGGCGGCAGCGGCTCGCGGCCGAGTTCGAGGCCGACTACATGCGCAGCCTGGGAGAATTCCTGCGCCGGGAGAAGGCCGCAGGCAAGCAAATCTTTCCGCCGGGCGCGGAGATCTTCAATGCCCTCAACAGCACGCCCTTCGAGGGCGTCAAGGTGGTGCTGCTGGGTCAGGACCCGTATCACGGCCCGGGGCAGGCGCACGGACTGTGTTTCTCCGTCAAGCCGGGCGTGGCGCCGCCGCCGTCGCTGAAGAATATCTACAAGGAACTGCAGGCCGACCTCGGCTGCGTCCCGCCGCGGCACGGCTGCCTCGAACACTGGGCGGGGCAGGGCGTGCTGCTACTGAACGCGGTGCTGACGGTGGAGGCCGGCCGCGCAGCCTCGCATCACGGCAAGGGCTGGGAGCGTTTCACCGATCGCGTGGTCGAGTCGCTGAACAGCGCCCGCGAGAACCTGGTATTCATCCTCTGGGGCAGCTCGGCGCAGAAAAAAGGGGCGGGCATTGACCGCCAGCGCCACCTGGTGTTGCAATCACCGCATCCGTCGCCGCTATCCGCCAGTCGCGGGTTTTTCGGCAATCATCACTTCTCCCGCGCCAATGCCTGGCTCGCCGAGCATGGACAGACGCCGGTGGACTGGCAACTGCCCGAGCTTAACCCATGACCCGCATCGATACCCCTGAAAAACCCCTGAATTGCACGATCGTCGGCGCCAGCCATGCCGGCACCACACTCGCCCTGCAACTGCGCCGGGAGGGCTGGACCGGACCCATCCGCCTGATCGGGGCCGAGGCCGAGTTGCCCTATCATCGACCGCCGCTGTCGAAGGCCTATCTGGACGGTGACAAGGAACTGGACACGATGCGCCTGCGGCCACTGCAACACTACCAGGACAACGGCATCGACCTCATTCTCGGCACCACCGTGCTGGCGATCGACGCGGACGCCCAGGCGCTGCGGCTCAGCGACGGCGAGGCCCTGCACTACGATCGCCTGGCGCTGTGCACAGGCGCCCACGTGAAGACGCTGCAGCCGGCTCCCGATCTGGCCAACGTCCATTACATCCGCACGGTCGCCGACGTGAAGCCGCTGCGCGAGGCGCTGCAACAGGGACTGCGCGCCTGCGTGGTGGGCGGCGGTTTTATCGGCCTGGAGGTTGCCGCCGTCATGGCGGCGCATGGCCTGGACGTGACCCTGCTTGAGAGAGAGACCCGGCTCCTGCCGCGGGTAACAGGCGAGACCCTGTCCGGGTTCATGCAGGCGCTACACGAACGCCAGGGCGTCGACGTCCGCCCCGGGGTCCACGTGCTCGGCGTCACCGGTGAGAGCCGCGCCGAGGTGGTGCGCCTCAGCGATGGCAGCGAGCTGGCGGTGGACCTGATGGTCGTGGGCATCGGCGTCGAGCCCGGCATCGGCCTGGCGGAGACGGCGGAGCTGGAGATCGCCGACGGCATCCTGGTCAACGAATACACGCAGACGAGCGTCGCCAACATCTTCGCCGCCGGTGATTGCACGTCCTGGTTCAGTGCCCGCTACGGCCGCCGGCTACGCCTGGAATCGGTGCAAAACGCCACCGAGCAGGCACGCGTGGCCGCGGCCAATATCGCCGGCCGGCCCCTGGCCTACGACACGGTGCCCTGGTTCTGGTCCGACCAGTACCACATCAAGCTGCAGATGGCGGGGCTCAGCCAGGGGCACGATGACGTGGTGGTGCGCGGCGATCCGGCCAATCTGGAGCAGCCCAATTTCACGCTGTTCTACCGCCGCGAGGGCAGGCTGCTGGCCGCGGATTGCCTCAACAGCCCGAAAGAATTCATGGCCACCAAACAACTGCTACAGCACGGCATCGAGCCGACGCCGGAGCAACTAGCGGAGTCGGATTTCGATCTCGCGGA
>JBBDSI010000159.1:0-6984 GCA_040905005.1 Pseudohongiellaceae bacterium | reverse complement strand
TAGCGTCATGCTGATCAAGTCAGCTGGTCGCAATGACGTTGCAGCGGAAACGTCGACGTTGATTCAATGTCTCGGAATATAAGTGTCGCCGGTGTATTAAGGTGACGGACACCCAAGTCAATTAACAGCCTTCAACACTTCCCGGGTCAGGTCCCACCGATCGAAACCCTGACGGCCCCAGTCCAGCCCCCGGCGCACTATGACCAAATCGTGAGAAGGAACGACAATCGTATACTGGCCACGGTTGCCGGAAGTGGAGTAGGCCCCCCCGGGCACGTCGTCGCGGCCATCGGGAACCAGCCACCATTGGCCGCCGTAGAAATTGCCGCGCCCGGCGGTGGCCGGGGCCGGTGTGCGGACGAAGTCTATCCATTCCTCGGAGATGATGCGCTCGCCGTTCCAGAAGCCCTCGTTGAGATATAGCAAGCCAAAACGTGCCAGGTCGCGCGCATTGGTGTAGACCTGACTGCTGAGGATGAAGTCACCGAAGCGGTCGGTGCTGACCAGGGTGTTGCGCATGCCGATCCTGTCCAGCAGCGCCTTGCGTGGAAACTCGGCATAGGCACTCTCGCCGCCAAGGGCCTGCTTCATGGCATAGACTGCCAGCAGGGTGTCGTAGTTCTCATAGTCCCAATAGGTACCCGGTTCGCGGATCATGCCGCGGCTGCGGGCCCCGGCGACGGAGCTGGCGCCTGCCCAATAGGACAGCCCCGACCCGGTCGCGTATTCGAGGCGGTTGTTGTCGATGGGGTGCAGGCCGCTGGACATGTTGAGGACATGGCGGAGGGTGATGCCATTGCGCGGGTCCGCTTCCGGCGCTGCCACACGCGGATACCAGTCGATCCCCAGGGGCGCGTCCAGTTGCATCCGGCCCTCGTCCACCAGAATGCCGATTAGCGTGGTGGCGATGCTCTTGGCCGTGGACCAGGTACGGGTGCGGGTATTGACATCGAAGCCCGGCGCATAGCGTTCGTGAATAATGTCGCCCTGGTACACTACCAGCAGGCTCAGTGTTACCTGCTCCGGGGTGTCCCGCTCGAAGGCCCAGTCGGAGGCGGCCGCCAGGGTGGCGGCATCGATGTTGGCAGGCAGGGGTTGGTCTTCCAGCAGATCACCGTCGGGCCAGGGAATGCGGGCTGGGTCCCCCGGGGGCAACGGCAGAGTCAGCTCGGGCAGCCCGTCGATATCCGCCAGGGTCTGCTCCGGTGGCAGGATGATACAGCCGATGCCTTCACGAAAGGCGGCGCGCATCACCGGCACGGCCCCGGGCGCGCCGATCTCCACGGCGCGCCGCTCCCAGTCCACGTTGTAGTCACCGCCTGCGGGTGTGCCCACGGGATCGGACAGGAAGGCCAATTCCTTCTCGAACACCTGTTCCAGCGTGCGCCCGGAGGTGAACAGGCCGTTGCACATGAAGACGGCCTGCTGGCCGCGGCGGACCATTTCCCGTTGCGGTTGCCAGTAGTCGTAGTTGTCTTCCTGCTGGGCGACCACGCCCAGGGGCAGGAGCAGCGAGGAAGTGAGAATTGCGGTCAATGACCAGGCGATAAAGTGGGGGAGTGCGGGGTTCTGCATGAGCTGACCCTCCGGGTTTGTCAGCCTGAGAATAAAAGCAGTAGTCGGGAATGACAAGTGGGGATGCTAAAATGCCTGCCCTATTCCGTATGTTCGCGCAGCCAGGCCTCCAATGATGATTTCTGGAAAGACCCGCTTTCCAGCGAGCCAATCACGAATTCGAGCGTTACATCTACCGGTGCGTTGAAAGTTATTCCGTTTACGCGCAGGAATACATAGGTCGCGGCAAAGCCGACGCGCTTGTTGCCATCGACAAAGCCGTGATTCATGGTGAGGCTTTCCCACAGGGCAGCGGCTTCCTCGATCAGGTCGCCGTAGTACCCGGACTGCGGCCTGTTCAGGGCGGCGTCTATCAAACCGGCATCCCGGACTCCCGGCGCACCACCAAAGCGTTCGAGCTGTACCTGATGCAGGGCCAGCACATCTTCCAGGTCGAGGTAATAGCGTGTAGCCACGGGGGACGCTATTTGGCGAGTTCTTCGTACAAGGGGCCAAAGCGCGCAATACTTTCCTCGTGGTACTGCCTTACCAGTTCTTTCCTGGAAGCCGTTTTGAAATGCCGGTCGTATTCAGCCTTGGAAAGCACCACGGCTACATCACGCCCGTTTTTCTGAATGAGCACGGGCTGGGTGGCGGAATCCTCCAACAATTCACCGAAGCGGTTCTTGGCATCAGTTGCCTGCATGGTTTTCATGGCGGGTATTCCTGTATTCCTGTATTCGGCAGCAGGCATGAAAATAGCTAAAATAGCTAACTTCGTCAATAGTCTGCCAGCTTGCAAAAATGAGACAGCAGGGAACACTGATAACTTTATTGCTTACTCGTTCCAGCCCGCTTCAGTTTTGAAGTTACTGGGGTTCCCGGCAGAAGAATGCGCCGCGCAGCGCCTCCGCGCTCTCCGCCAACGCCTCCCGCGCCCGATCCAACACGCCGGGCATGGTGATGAAGCCGTGAAACATGTCTCCGTAGTGGCGGTAGGTCACGGGTACGCCATCCGCCTCTAGCTTGAGGGCATAGGCTTTGTTCTCATCCTGCAGAGGATCGAAGCCGGCGGAGAGGACAAAGGCGGGCGGCAGCCCCCGGTGGCTGGCGGCATTGATCGGCGACGCGCGCCACTCGTGGATGTCGGCACCAGGCGCGACATAGTTGTCGTAAAACCAGTCGATCAGTTCGCGAGTAAGCCGATAACCGCTGGCGAATTTGCTGTGGGAGGGATGCTCCCGGCTCATGTCGGTGGCCGGATAGATCAGCAGTTGCAGCACCAGATCATCGAGGCCCGCCTCGCGCGCCTGCAGACAGACCACGGCCGCGAGATTGCCGCCGGCACTGTCGCCGCCGACGCCGATGCGCTGCGGGTCGGCCCCGATCGCGGCTGCATTGGCCAGGGCCCAGCGGGTCGCGGCCCAGGCATCGTCTACCGCTGCCGGGTAGCGGTGCTCTGGACCCAGGCGATAGTCCACCGACAGCACCAGACAGCCGGCCTCCACGCACAGGTGCCGGCACACGGCATCGTGGCTCTGTAGCGAGCCGATGGTGAAGCCGCCGCCGTGGAAGAAGACCAGCAGTGGCAAGTCAGGGGTGTCCTCCGGCCGGTACAGCCATGACTCCAGGGCCCCCGCGGGACCGGGGATCTGCAGGGTGTCGATGGCGAACGGGGTCGGCGGTTCGCCGCGTACCTGTTCCGCGCCCTTGTCGTACATGGTGCGGGCGACGTCTACCGCGACCGTATGCAGTTCCGGTGCGTCGATCGCCTCCATCTGCTGCAGGAAGGCCCGCGCCTGGGGATGCAGGGACATGTTTTTTAACCGTGTGCCAGAGTGCCCCAAAGTGTAGCACCGATATCCCCGCCGGGGGGCGGCAACGACGCCTTGTTACTGACACGATGCCTGCGTACTCTATGGGTATGAAGCGCTGACGCTGGCGCCTCGCTCATCACTGGCCTATTCACAAGTGCCTATTCACGAGTGTCTATACACGAGGATTAATTCCATGGCAGCACCCCGCATCGCCATCAACGGCTTCGGCCGCATCGGTCGCACCATCACCCGCATCGCCAAGTTGCGCGGTCACTATGACGTCGTGGCCATCAACGACCTGGCCAGCCCCGATCAACTCGCCTACGCCTTCAAGTACGACAGCGTCCACGGCACCTTTCCCGGCGAGGTCAGCGTGCACGACGACGTCATGGAGATCGCGGGTGACCCCTTCAAGGTGCTCAGTGAGAAGGACCCGGCGAAACTGCCCTGGAAGGAACTGGGTGTTGATTATGTCGTGGAGAGTTCCGGCGTGTTCCGTTACCTGAAAGACCTGAACAAGCATCTCGAGGCCGGTGCCAGGCGCCTCATCCTGACCGTGCCCTGCAAGGAAACGCTGGATGCCACCCTGGTCATGGGCGTGAACGACCACGTGGTCACAGCGGACACGCGTATCATCAGCAACGCCAGTTGTACCACCAACTGCGCCGCTCCCCTGGCCATGGTGCTGCACGAATCCTTTGGCATCAAGCGGGGTCTGCTGACCACGGTGCACGCGTATACCGCCGACCAGCAATTGATCGATTCGCCGCACAAGGACATGCGCCGCTCGCGCCACGCGGCGATGAATATCGTGCCCACTTCGACCGGTGCGGCGAAAGTGATCGGCCTGGTGCTGCCGGAGCTGCAGGGCAAGCTGGACGGCCTCGCCATGCGCGTGCCGGTGGCCGACGGCAGCCTCGTCGACCTCACGGTGGAGTTGGAAAAGGACGTGACCGTGGAGGCGGTGAACCAGGCCATGGCCACGGCCGCCGCCGGACCGCTCAAGAATATCCTCGCCTACAGCGAGGCGCCGCTGGTGAGCAGCGACATTATCGGTGACACTCACTCCAGCATCTTCGATGCGCCGCTGACCCAGGTGCTCGAGTCGCGCATGGTGAAGGTCATCAGCTGGTATGACAACGAGTGGGGCTACAGCACCCGCGTCGAGGAACTCATCGGCAAGCTCGCCGCCATGGATGGACTGTCAGCCAGTTAGCCCACACACGGTCATGGATTTCTCGGACAAGACAGTACTCGTCACCGGCGGCACTCGCGGCATCGGTCGTGCCGTCTCCATGGCCTTCGCCCGACGCGGCGCCCGCGTGGCGATGCTGTACCGCTCCGCTGCCGAGGCCGCGGAGCAGACGCTGAGCGAGCTGGAAGGCGCCGGACATCATTGCCTGCGCGCCGACGTCGCGGACCCGGACGCCGTGCAACAGGCGGTCAATGACGCGATCGTGCTGCTGGGCCATATCGATATCGCCGTCAACAACGCCGGCATCGGCGTCTATCACCCGCTGCTGGAAACCAGCTACCCGGACTGGCAGCGGGCCTGGCAGCAGACCCTGGCGGCGAACCTGATCGGGCCGGCCAATGTCTGTTACTGTGTCGCGCGGCACATGCAGGAGCGCGGCGGCGGGCGCATCGTCAACATCAGTTCCCGCGGCGCCTTTCGCGGCGAGCCCCTGAAGCCCGCCTATGGCGCCAGCAAGGCGGGCCTGAACAGTCTCAGCCAGTCCCTGGCGGTGGCGCTCGCGCCCCACAACATCTTCGTCGGGGCCGTGGCGCCCGGCTTCGTCAACACGGACCTGGCCGCCGAACGCCTGGCCGGCCCCGAGGGCGACGAGATCCGTGCCCAGAGCCCGTTGGGGCGGGTCGCCGAACCCGAGGACGTGGCCCACGCCGTGCTGTTTCTCGCCTCGCCGGGCGCGGAGTTCGCCACCGGCACGATCATCGACGTCAACGGCGCGTCCTATCTGCGCAGCTGATCAGAACTGTCACACCGCCCCGTGCGTTGGCAACAGCACGACGCGAAGGGGCCGCGAGACCTCTTTACCCTGATACCTACACAACCCTGATACCTACACAATCCTGATGTGTACACATTGAACCCGGGAGCATTCATGAAAGCAGCCGAACTATTGGTCCGTTGTCTCGAGAACGAGGGCGTGGAGTACATCTTCGGGCTGCCGGGCGAGGAGAACGTGGACGTCATGGACGTGCTGTTGGACAGTCCGATCCGCTTCATCACCGTGCGCCACGAGCAGGGCGCGGCCTTCATGGCCGATGTTTACGGCCGCCTGACCGGCAGGCCGGGCGTCTGTCTGTCCACCCTCGGCCCAGGCGCCACCAACCTGATGACCGGCTTCGCCGACGCCAACATGGATCATGCGCCGATCGTCGCCATCGCCGGCCAGGGCGCGACCACGCGTATGCACAAGGAGAGCCACCAGATGCTGGATCTGGACACCCTGTTCGCGCCGGTGTCGAAATACAGTGTGGAGATCGTCGAGCCGGAGATCATCCCGGAGCTGGTGCGCAAGGCCTTCAAGGTCAGCCAGACAGAGAAGCCCGGCGGCGCCTTCATCAGTTTTCCGGAGAATGTGGCCAGCCAGGAGGTGCCCGACGACGTGCAGCCGCTGAAGGTACAACAGGCGGCGACGCCGGTGCCACCGCCGCACAAGATCAGCGAGGCGGCCGAGTTGATCAGTGCCGCCGAACAGCCGCTGATCCTTGCCGGCAACGGCGTCATCCGTGGCGAGGCGAGCGAGCCGCTGGTGGCCTTCGCCGAGGCGCTCAACATTCCCGTCGCCAACACCTTCATGGCCAAGGGCGTGATACCCGCCTCACACCCGCTGTCGCTGGGTACGGTGGGACTGCAGGCCAGGGACTACATCGCCTGCGGCTTCGACCGCGCCGACGTCATCATCTGTGTGGGGTTTGACATGGTGGAGTATCCGCCCGCCGCCTGGCATCCCGGAAAAGACAAGAAGATCGTGCACATCGACCGGCTCTACGCCGAGGTGGATGCCCATTACATGCTGGAGATCGGGGTCGTCGGCGACATTGCCGGCTCCCTGGACGCCATCCGTGCGCAAAGCCGTCGTCACCGCGAGCACAACATGGGCGACCTGAGGGCAGTGATCCACGAGGAATTCGGCGCCCTGAACGAAGACGACAGTTTCCCCATCAAGCCCCAGCGTATCCTCCACGACGTGCGCCAGGCCCTGGACGTCGACGACATCGTGATCTCCGACGTCGGTGCCCACAAGATGTGGATCGCCCGCATGTATCCCGCGGAGCGACCCAACACCTGCCTGATCTCCAACGGCTTCGCCGCCATGGGCATCGGCCTGCCAGGCGCCATCGCCGCCAGCCTCGTGCACCCCGAGCGTGTGGTGCTGACCCTGACCGGCGATGCCGGCTTCCTGATGAACAGCCAGGAACTGGAGACGGCGCTGCGCCTGGAGCTGTCCCTGGTCGTGCTGATCTGGAACGACAGCCAGTACGGCCTGATCAAGTGGCACCAGGACAGGGAATTCGGCCGCGACAGCCACATCGATTTCAACAACCCGGACTTCGTCAAGTTCGCCGAGAGCTTCGGCGCCAGGGG
>JBBDSI010000158.1:0-1185 GCA_040905005.1 Pseudohongiellaceae bacterium | reverse complement strand
TAGTCCGGGCTAGAACTGCTCCGCGCTCATGGCCATGAGCGAGCTCGCTCCGGCCTCGATCTCCACCACCAGTGACCCAGCTCGTGGCGCCAGGCGCTGGAAAAAGAACTCGCCGGTCTTGAGCATGCCGTCCAGGCGACTAGCATCGGCGCCCCCGCGCTCACGCGCCTGCAGGCAGGCCGCCATGATGCGCAGCCACATGAAGCCATAGAGGGTCAGGCCCATCAACTCCATGTAAGGATAAGAGGCACCGCCAATCTCGGCGGAGTCTTTGGCGGCATTGGCCAGGACCACGGCGGTAGCCTCCTGCAGCCTCTCTCTACATTGCACAAAAGAATCCAGCCAGGGTTGCATCCCGGCCACGGCACGCTGGCCGGCGAGGAACTCATCCATTTCCTCCACGAGCACCTGCAGTAATTCACCATCGACACGCACCGTCTTGCGCCCCATCAGGTCCAGCGCCTGGATGCCGTTTGTACCCTCGTATATCTGGGCGATGCGGGCATCGCGTACGTTCTGCTCCAGCCCCCACTCGGCGACGTAGCCATGCCCGCCCAGCACCTGCTGCGCCAGCACACAGGCCTCGAAGCCGCGATCCGTGCAATAGGCCTTTTGCACCGGAATCAGCAACGCCACGAGCTGCTGCGCGCGTGTCCTGGCGGAGGCATCGGAGTGAAAGCGGGCGATATCGAGCTGGCTCGCCGCATACAGCGACAACGCCCTTCCGGCCAGAATATTGGCGCGCATGGTCAGCAGCATGCGCCGTACATCGGGGTGCACGATGATGGGATCGGCCATAGCAGCCGGCTGCGCGGGACCGCTGGGCGAGCGGCCCTGGACTCGCTCGCGCGCATAAGTGGCGGCCACCTGGTAGGAGGCGTCGGCGAGACCGTTGCCCTGCAGACCCATGGACAGACGCTCGTAATTCATCATGGTAAACATGTTGGCGAGGCCGGCGTTCTCCTCGCCGACGAGATAGCCGGTTGCGTCATCGAAGTTGAGCACACAGGTGGCCGAGCCCTTGATGCCCATCTTGTGTTCAATAGAGCCGCATGTCACATTATTTCTTTCGCCGGTAAGCTTGCCCTCCTCGTCAACGTGCACCTTCGGCACAAGAAAGAGAGATATGCCGCGCCCCCCCGCAGGTGCGTCAGGCAGTTTGGCCAAAACCAGGTGAATGATGTT
>JBBDSI010000157.1:0-1190 GCA_040905005.1 Pseudohongiellaceae bacterium | reverse complement strand
TCGCGGAAACTCGGCCCGCGCCGGGATAGTCCCCGCAGGTACATGGGCGCCTCCATGTGCACATAGGGCAGCGGCACGAATTCGGTAAAGCCGCCGGTACGCGCCTGTAGCGCGCGGATGGCCAACAGGTGGGCGGCCCAGTGCTCGGCCCGGTCGACATGGCCGAACATGATGGTGGCGGTGGTGTTGAAACCGGTGGCATGGGCGGCTTCCATGACCTCCAGCCATTCGGCGCTGTTGAGCTTGTCCGGGCAGATGATCTGCCGTACCTCGTCGTGCAGTATCTCGGCCGCGGTACCGGGCAGGGTATCCAGCCCCGCCAGTTGCAACTGCCGCAGGAAGTCCGTGAGGGACAGGCCGAGCGTCTCGGCGCCCTGGCGAACTTCCAGGGGCGAGAAGGCGTGAATGTGCATCGCTGGCGTCGCCTGTTTCACCGTGGCGACGATGTCGAGATAGGTCTGGCCGGTGTAATCGGGGTGGATGCCGCCCTGCATGCATACCTCAGTAGCGCCGCGATCCCAGGCCTCGCGGCAGCGCCTCGCGATCTCCTCGGCGCTGATGTCATAGGGCCGCCCGCGCAGGTGTTCGTGCTGCTTGCCCTTGGAGAAGGCACAGAAGCTGCATTTGAAATAACACACGTTGGTGTAATTGATGTTGCGATTTACCGCGAAGCTGACGCGATCGCCATTGACCTCCCGGCGCAGCGCGTCCGCCTCATGACACACATAGCCGAATTCGGGGCCGCGGGCCTGAAACAGACGCACGATCTCAGCGCTGTCCAGCGCCTCCCGCCCGCGGCACTTCGCCACGATTTCTCGCAGCTCGGCAGAGACTTTCGTGGCATCCGCCGGACGCCGGAGCAGGCCCATATCCAGTTCCGGCAGCGGCCTGTTGGCGCCAGGGTGCCATGTGTCTCTTTTGGCGAAGCCGTCGCTGTCGGCCTGTCGCAGCACGAACGGACGCACTTCTTCGGCTAACCAGAAGCCGGATTCGGTCACATACTGCGGATACAGCGTCAGCCGCTGCTCCAGAAACTTGCCGGCCTGTTCGGTCTCGCGAGCCAGCGTCTCGAGATGGGGCCACGGTGCTTCCGGGTTGACATGGTCAGGGGTCAGCGGCGACACGCCGCCCCAGTCATTGATGCCGGCGGCCACCAGCTTGGGCAGCACACCGGGACTCAGATTCGGCGG
>JBBDSI010000156.1:0-1195 GCA_040905005.1 Pseudohongiellaceae bacterium | reverse complement strand
GCTGTCACCGCCCCACGGTCGACGAGCGCATTACTCAGATCTTTACGGCCGATGTCTCAGAATCGCTGATCCGCTCCGCTGTCACTGAGATAAAGCGCAAGCGCGGCAGCGCGACCGCGAACCCAGTGGCGGCCCCTGGCGGCGGCGAACAGGCGCAGGCGCCGGGGTGCGCCGATGACGAGTTCGAAACGCGCCTGCAAGTTGGTCACGGTGGGGAACCAGGCGGCGGGATCGAGGCCGAGTGCGGTCAGGATGGACGGCACGGTGTCGGCGGCAAAGGTGCGCTTGCCGTTCAGTACGCGATGGCCAGTCGTCTCCACCAACTCGAGATAGTCCGGCCAGTTGAAAGGGAGATGATCTCTCGCTGCCCGGTGGTCGCTGTCACGAAACGGCAGTAATGCCGGCTGCGGGTGCGGTGCCACTTGGCGTCGTGTGAGTTTGTACCAACGCGCCTGCAGAGAGGTGAAATCAGCGTCCTCCGGCGCTGTGGCGATGCCGGCGCGGAGGGGATTGAGGTCGACATAGACCATGGCCGTCAGCAAGGCTTGCTCGTCAAGCAGGGCCTGGGTCTTGAAACGCCCTTCCCAGAAGCGACCGGTACAGTCATCTTCGGCATTGGCCTGGCGGGCGATCGCCTCGTTCAGGCAGCGCATGAACCAGGAGAGATTGCCGAGGCGCTCACGCCATTGTGCAATGAGGGTGTCGAGTGTCTGGCGCTCGAGCGTGGTCAGGGTGCCGCCGTCGCGGAAACGTCGGGCGAGTGCGGGACCGGCGAACACGCGCGTCCAGCGGGTGACGACGTCGACATCGGACCAGGTCTGGACCCGTTCGGGGGCGAGGCGGACGACGAGATGGTAGTGGTTGCTCATCAAGGCGTAGGCGCACAGGTCGATGGCGAAGACCTCGGTCAGCAAGGCGAGTCGCTCGCAGACCCAGAGGCGTCGATGCTCGAACGAGCGGCCGGAATAAGGGTCCTGGCCGCAGAGGAAGGCGCGACGTACGCAACGGCAGATGCAATGGTAGTAGGGTGTGGTTTCGGCTGAGACCAGCGCAGCGCGGGGTAGTGTCATCCTTGACCTCCTGGGGGCGTGAACCGGCATCCGTGCCGGGTTGGACTTTACGTTAATCCTCGACTCCACCTGGTGTCAATTGATGGCTGTCCTGCTCTGAGGAGGGCCGATTGATGGGTGTCCCG
>JBBDSI010000155.1:0-1196 GCA_040905005.1 Pseudohongiellaceae bacterium | reverse complement strand
CAGGGGAATCGCATGTTGAGAGAAGAGAGTTATTTGCGCGACGCGGGGGGATAGATTCTGACGGTCTTGTCGACATGGGAGGCAAGACCGATGGAGCTTTTCCGGACGGTGTTCTCGGCGGTCCGCGACCCACGCAAGGCGAACGCTTTCCACGATCTGAGCGAGTTGCTGTTCATCGCCCTGGCGGCAAGCCTGTGCGGGGCGCGGACCTGCGTGGAGATGGCGGCCTTTGGCCGGTCGAAGGAACCGCTGCTGAGGGGTTTTCTGCGTCTGGAGCACGGCGTCCCCAGCCACGATACCTTTTCGCGGGTGTTCCGCCTGCTGGAGCCGGAAGCCTTCGAAGCCGCCTTCGGCCGCTTCATGCGCAGCTTCGGCGAGGCGGCCCGCATCGCCGCGCCGAAAGGGGTGGTGGCGATCGATGGCAAGAGCTTGAGGGGCGCCTACGACAAGGGCCAAGCGCACATGCCGCGCATGCTGGTCTCGGCCTGGGGAGCGAGCACACGCATGGTCCTGGGCAGCGCCGAGGCGCCGCAGGGCAACGAAGTGGCCGGCGCCCTGGCCGTGATCGAGCTGTTGTCGCTCAAGGGCTGCATTGTCACCGCCGATGCCCTGCATTGTCATCGCGCCATGGCTGGGGCCATCCGCCAAGCCAAAGGTCACTATGCCCTGAGCGTAAAAGCCAACCAGCCGGCACTGCTGCGCGATGCCGAGGCAGTTCTGGTGCGTGCCGGACGGCGCGCGACACAGGCGAGCAGCAGCACCATCGCCCACGGCCGCGAGGAGCGGCGGCAGGTCATCACCGCTGCGGTTTCCGGACTGGCTGTAAAGCACGATTTCCCCGGACTGGCCGCAGTCGCCAGGATCGACGCTTGGCGCACCGTCAACGGCAGGACCAGTCATCGCATCAAGTACGTCCTGCTTTCCAAACCGCTGCCTGCTGGCGAGGTTCTGGATATCGTGCGCGAACACTGGAGCATCGAAAACCGGCTGCATTGGCTCCTCGACCTCACTCTCAGAGAGGACGAGGCCAGGAACCGAAAAGCCAACGGACCGTGCAACCTCGCCGTCCTCAGACGGCTCACGCTCAACGTCCTCAACGCCCACCCCGACAAAGCTTCGACCCGCGTCAAACAGAAAAAGGCAGGATGGGACGATGCCTATCTACTCGAACTCCTTACCCACATGCGATAGCCCTG
>JBBDSI010000154.1:0-7090 GCA_040905005.1 Pseudohongiellaceae bacterium | reverse complement strand
CGCAGGAGTGCGATTCTGCTGGTGAATAGCTAATTTCTACATTGATTTTTTATCTCTCGCCAAGACGCAAAGCACGCCAAGTTGAATCCGAGCCTAAGGCACCACCACCCTACTCTCGGACCAGGCTAATGTCGAAGCGTTGCCAAGTACACAACCACAACATAGCCTTTCTTGGCGTGCTTTGCGTCTTGGCGAGAGAAAACAGTAGTTAGCAAATTGTCGTGAGCCCGCATGATTTATCAGATCCGACAATAGGGCGCAGAGCGTTGCCAAGTACACAACCACATAGCCTTTCTTGGCGTGCTTTGCGTCTTGGCGAGAGAAAATAGTAGTTAGCGAATTGCCGTGAGCCCGCATGATTTATCATGTCCGACAATAGGGCGCAGTAACGAAGATCCCGAGAACCAGCTCGGGTTAGTCTTCCATTGTTACCTCCGTGATTAGCTTGAAGACCTCATCGCGATAGGCGGGTGATTCGTTTACCAGGTGGTGGCGGGCGCCTTCGACCATGCGGATGTGCGTTTGCGGAAACTTCTCCTCTAGCCGCGCCAGGTTGTTGGCCCAGTCCACGGTGCCGTCATCGGTGCCCTGGATGATCTGCAGGGGCGTGTCGCAGGGCTGTGCCAGGCGGAACCTGTGCAGATAATCCATTAGCGCCAGCACCCAGTCCCGTGGCAATTGACGGCTCTGCAGTGCGTCCTGCTCACGCAAAAAATCGAGAAACGCCCGGTCGTGGCTGTTCTCGCTGAAGCGTCTTCGTGTCGCCCTGCGCAGCCAGCGGGAAACCCGGAACAGGAACAGCGAGCGGGTCCAGTTACGCGGCCGTAACAGCGGCGCCAGCAGGATGAGTCGTTCGAATTGGCCGTGCCTCTGGAGATCGTGATGCAACAGGCTGTCGATCAGGATGGCGCCGCCGGTGCTCTGACCGATGACGTGCCAGGGTCTGGCGAGGTTCTTCGCCCGCGCCAGCCGCAGACAATCGAGCAGGGCTTCACAGTAGCGGGCAAAGGAGTCGATGCTGGCCTCATCGCCGCTGGACAGACCGTGCCCGGGCAGGTCGAAGATGACGACCGCGTAGCCCAGTCCCAGGCAGTGGCGGATCAGGTGACCATAGAGTCCGCTGTGGTCGAAATAGCCGTGCAGCAAGAACACGCTGCCCTGAGATTTCGGCGGCTTGAAATAGTGACATACCAGGCGATAGGGGCCGCTTTCCATGATGCCCGCCTGGTGACTCGCCTCCAGGCCGCCGGACTCCACTTCCAGTCCGTAGTGGCTGCAGTAGCGTGCCAGCAACGGGTCCGTGGTTGTCGCGCCGCTGAAATCCAGCGCCGGCAGGCCTTCACGCAGGCGCTCTGCGTCCGCTCGGCTGAACATGGACGGCGGGCTACCCGCTCAGGCGGCCTTTTTGGCGGCGTAACGCCCGGACATCTCTTCCAGGGTGTAGACCTTGCCGATGCGATCGGCATTGCCGGCGGTGCCGAAGGCTTCCAGTCGCGCCTTGACGATCTCCTTCATGGCGGCAATTGTCGGAGTGAGAAACTTGCGCGGGTCGAACTCCGACTTGTTCTGTCCCAGGAAGCGCCGCACCGCCCCGGTGGACGCCAGGCGCAGGTCGGTGTCGATGTTAACCTTGCGCACCCCGTGGCGAATGCCCTCCTGAATCTCTTCCACGGGCACGCCATAGGTCTCGGCAATCTCGCCGCCGAATTCGTTGATCACCTGTAGCCATTCCTGGGGCACCGAGGAGGAACCGTGCATCACCAGGTGAGTGTCGGGAATGGTCTTGTGAATCTCCTTGATGCGCTCGATCGCCAGGATGTCGCCCGTGGGTGGGCGGCTGAACTTGTAGGCGCCGTGGCTGGTACCGACGGCGATGGCGAGGGCGTCGACGCCGGTCGCGTCGACGAAGTCCTTCGCCTCCTGCGGGTCGGTCAACAGCTGCTCCATGGTCAGCTTGCCCTCGGCGCCGGATCCGTCTTCCTCGCCGGCCATGCCGGTCTCCAGCGAACCCAGACAGCCGATCTCCCCTTCGACCGAGACACCGCAGGCATGGGCCATATCCACCACGGCCCGGGTCACGCGCACGTTGTAATCGAAGTCCGTCGGGGTCTTGCCGTCCTCGGCCAGAGAGCCGTCCATCATCACCGAGGAGAAGCCGAGCTGGATGGAGCGCTGGCAGACTGCCGGCGACACCCCGTGATCCTGGTGCATGACGATGGGTATGTGGGGAAACTCCTCGATGGCGGCCTGGATCAGGTGCTTGAGGAAATTGGCGCCGGCATACTTACGCGCGCCCGCCGAAGCCTGCAGGATCACCGGGCTGTTCGCCTCGTCGGCGCCCTCCATGATAGCCCGCACCTGCTCCAGGTTGTTGACGTTGAATGCCGGCACGCCGTAGCCATTCTCGGCGGCGTGATCCAATAACTGTCGCAGACTGATTAGCGCCATGCTGTTTCCTCTGGTTGATGTCTCTGATATCTGTAGTGCTGTCTCTGATTCTTGCCCGATCTCTGACCCTCAGACTACTGCGCCTGCCCCCGTTGCTTCAATACCTGCACGGCCGGCAGTTCAGTGCCCTCGACATACTCGAGGAAGGCACCGCCGCCGGTGGAGATGTAGGAGATGTCATTCTCGACGCCGTATTTTTCGATGGCGGTGACGGTCTCGCCGCCTCCGGCCAGAGAGAAGCCCTGGTTGGCAGCAATTGCCCGGGCGACCTTCTCAGTGCCAGCCGCGAACTGGTCGAACTCGAACACGCCCAGGGGGCCGTTCCAGAGGATGGTCTGCATGCCGGCGATCTTCTCGGCATAGGCCGCGGCCGTCTGCGGGCCGATGTCCAGTATCAACTCGTCCGCGCTGACATTGTCCACGGCCTTGACCGACGCCTCGGCCTCGGCGTTGAGCGCTGTGGCCACCACCACGTCGACAGGCAGGGGTATCGTGGTCTTGCGCATGAGTTCCTGAGCCACCGGAATCAGGTCCGGCTCGGCCAGTGACTTGCCGATGCCGACGCCACTGGCCAGCAGGAAGGTGTTGGCGATACCACCGCCGACGATGAGTTCGTCTACCCTGTCCGACAGCGAGCGCAGGACCTCGAGTTTGCTGGATACCTTGGCGCCGCCGACGATGGCGAGCATGGGCCGCCTGGGATTAGTCAGCGCGCTGTCCAGGGCATCCAGTTCGCCGGCCAGCAGGGGGCCGGCGCAGGCCTCGGGCGCCTTGACCGCCACGCCGTGGGTGCTGGCCTGGGCGCGGTGCGCGGTGCCGAACGCATCCATGACGAAAACATCGCACAGAGCCGCATAGCGCGCGGCCAGCTCCTCGCTGTTGGCGCCCTCCCCGGGATTGACGCGGACGTTTTCCAGCAGGATCACGTCGGCCGCCACCGCGTCGAGAGCCTCCGGGTTCTCCAGATAATTACTAACGAGGGCGACCTGGCACCCCAATAACTGTGCCAGGTGATCGCCCACCGGCCGCAGGGAAAATTCCTTCTGCTGCTCGATGGGCACGCCCTCCTGCGGCCGCCCAAGGTGTGACATCAGGATCACCCGCTTCGCCTTCATCCTGGCGAGCTGGATCGTGGGCAGCGCCGCGCGGATGCGCGCGTCATTGCCGACTCTGCCGTTGTCGATGGGCACATTCAGGTCTTCACGAATGAGCACGCGTTGGCCGCTCAGGTCCAGATCGGTCATGCGCTTGTAAGTCATGGCTTGCCCCTCGGAGATCCTCGCCCTGGCGGGCGCTTAAAGTCAGTGCGTACTATTTTGTGTGTGCGTACTATTGTGTGTGCGTACTATTTTGTGTGCTGCAATCCATGCAGGGTCTGGGCTACATCCAACATGCGATTGGCATAGGCCCATTCGTTATCGAACCAGATGAACAATTTTACCAGACGCCCCGGCGCAACACGGGTCTGGGTCAGGTCGACGATACCGGAGCGGGGGTCGTGATTGAAATCGCAGGAGGCCAACAGCTCGGAAGTCACGCCCAGCACATTCGGCGCCAGGGCCGCCGCCTGTTCGGCCAGCAGCGTGTTCAGGGCCTCCTCGTCGATCTGCCTGCCAAGTATCACGGTCAGGTCCATCGCCGAGACGTTCATCGTCGGCACGCGCACGGCCTGGGCGCGCAGCTTGCCGGCGAGACCCGGCAGGATGCGCTCGATGCCGCGGGCCAGGGCCGTGTCCACCGGGATCATGGACTGCATGGCGCTGCGGGTGCGGCGTAGGTCGGTGTGGTGGAAGCTGTCGATCACCGGCTGGTCGTTCATGGCGGAGTGGATGGTGGTGATGACCCCGGACTCGACGCCCAACTCCCGATCCAGTATGGCCAGCACCGGCACGATGCAATTGGTGGTGCAGGAGGCGTTGGAGAGAATGCGCTCGTTGCCGGTAAGGCTTTCGTGATTGATCCCGTAGACCACGGTGGCGTCCACGTCTGCCTCGGCCGGCTGTGAGAACAACACGCGACCGGCGCCCGCCGCCAGGTGCTTCTCGGCGGAGGCGCGATCGGCGAAGGCGCCGCTGCACTCCATGACCAGGTCGACTTCCAGTTCCCGCCAGGGCAGGTTTTCGATTTCCGGCTGCTGCGACACCAGAATCTCGTCTTCCTCGATGAAGAGCTGTCCGGCGCGCGTCGCCACCGTGCCGAGGAAGCGGCCGTGGGTGCTGTCGTAACGGGTCAGGTGCGCCAGTGTCGGCAGATCGGCCAGGTCGTTGATGGCGACGATCTGCAGGTCGCCATAGTCGGTGGACTCGTAGAACGCCCGCAGGACGCAGCGACCGATACGGCCGTAGCCGTTGATGGCCAGGCGATAGCTCATGGGCCGACGTCCCGCGCTGTTCTCATGCCAGTTCTTTTGCCAGTTCTTTTGCCAGTTCTTGCGCTGCGGCGACCACGGCGTCGGCGGTGAAACCGAAGTATTTCATCAGCTCGCCCCCGGGTGCCGAGGCGCCGAAGCGACGCATGCCGATGATCGCGCCGTCGAGGCCCACGTACTTGCGCCAGTAGTCGACGGCACCGGCCTCCACGGCCACGCGCCTGCGCACCGCATCGGGCAGGACGCTCTCGCGGTAGGCCGCGTCCTGCTGCTCGAACACATCGGTACTGGGCATCACTACCAGGCGCGCCGCCATGCCCTCCGCCTGCAGGCGGGTGACGGCCTCCAGGGAGATACTGACCTCGGAGCCGGTGGCGATAACGATAAGTCCCGGCTCGCCCTCGCAGTCCTTGAGGATATAGGCGCCGCGGGCGATGTTCTCCACCTGTTCCTGTGTGCGCTGCTGCTGGGGCACACCCTGGCGCGTGAAGACCAGGGCGGTGGGGCCGTCCTGGCGCTCCAGCGCGGCCTTCCAGGCGACCGCGGTCTCTGTCAGGTCGCAGGGGCGCCACACGGACAGATTGGGCGTGGTGCGCAGGTTGGTGAGCTGCTCCACGGGCTGGTGGGTAGGGCCGTCCTCGCCCTGGCCGATGGAATCGTGGGTATACACCAGGATGCTGCGCTGGCCCATCAATGCCGCCATGCGCACCGCGTTGCGTGCGTACTCCATGAAGATCAGGAAGGTGGCGGTGTAGGGAATGAAGCCGCCGTGCAGGGCGATGCCCGACGCGATAGCGGTCATACCGAACTCGCGCACACCGTAGTAGATGTAGTTGCCGTCGGCCTTCTCGGTGAGCGCCGAGCTGCCGGACCAGGTGGTCAGGTTGGACCCGGTCAGGTCGGCGCTGCCCCCGATCAGTTCCGGCAGCAATGCGGAGTAGGCCTCGATGCACTGCTGCGAGGCCTTGCGCGTGGCCACAGCCTCGCCGGATTGCTGGCACTTGGCGATAAACTTCGCCGCCTTGTCAGCGAAGATATCGTGCAACTCACCCTTCATGCGCCGTACCAGTTCCATGGCCAGCTCCGGGTGTTCCTCCTCGTAGGCCACCAGCTTCTCTTTCCAGGCGGTCTCCGCCTTAAAGCCCTTCTCGGTGGCGTCCCAGGCGAGCCTGATCTCTCCCGGCACGAAGAATGGCGGATGCGGCCAGCCGAGGGCCTTGCGGGTGGCCGCCACCTCGTCTTCGCCCAGGGGCGCGCCGTGGGTGGCCGCGGTGCCCTGCTTGCTGGGCGCACCGTAGCCGATGATGGTCTCGCAGATGATCAGGGTGGGCTTGGCGGCCTCGGCGCGAGCAGCTTCGATCGCCTGCGCGATGGCGTCGGGGTCGTGACCGTCGATCTTCAGCACCTGCCAGTGATAGGCCTCGAAGCGCCCGGCGGTGTCGTCGGTGAACCACTGCTCCACTTCACCGTCGATGGAGATGCCATTGGCGTCGTAGAACACGATCAGCTTACCCAGCTTCAGGGTGCCGGCCAGGGAGCAGACCTCGTGGGAGATGCCCTCCATCAGGCAGCCGTCGCCGGCGAACACATAGGTGTGGTGGTCGACGACATCAAAGCCGTCGCGATTGAACTGGGCGGCCAGAGTGTTCTCGGCGATGGCCATGCCGACGGCGTTGGCCAGGCCCTGGCCCAGGGGGCCGGTAGTGGTCTCGACGCCCGGGGTATCGTGGTATTCGGGGTGTCCCGGGGTGTGCGAGTGCAGTTGCCGGAAATTCTCGAGCTCCGCCATGGGCAGGTCGTAGCCGGTCAGGTGCAGCAGCGAGTACATCAGCATGGAGCCGTGGCCATTGGACAGGACGAAGCGGTCGCGATTGATCCACTGCGGATTGCCGGGGTTGTGCTTGAGGTAGTCGGTCCACAACACCTGGGCAATATCCGCCATGCCCATGGGCGCACCGGGATGTCCGGAATTGGCCTTCTGTACCGCATCCATGCTCAGCGCCCGGATGGCATTGGCACAATCTCTTCGTGACACAGCGTTATCCGCCATTCAACAGCTCCTTCAGTCCTTCCCCGAGGCGATTCGAATCGTTCTTTATATAACCCGGGTGGGGGGTCAATCCTTTTATGGAACAGGCGACCTTGCGCCGCCTGCCGAGAAGGCGGCTATTTTCCCGCACCTCGTCCCAATATGCCACCGGGAGCCGCCCGAAATCGGAGGCGTATCCGCGACCGTGTTCTTTTCACTGCGCAAGGCAGAAGTGATTCCGCCGA
>JBBDSI010000153.1:0-7114 GCA_040905005.1 Pseudohongiellaceae bacterium | reverse complement strand
TCCTCGCACGTCCCACTGTTCAGGATTGCTGGGCCTGTAGCCGCGCCAGGTCTTCGGGAGTGTCGATGTCATGGAGAATAGCGGCGTCGGCGACTGCCAGGCGGCGCACGGCGCCGGGATGGCGCTGCAGAACCGGGCGCCCGCCGGTATCGCCGCCGAGCGCCGTGAGTTCGGGAAAGAACCGGCGGCCGAAGGCGACCGGGTTGCCCACCTTTTTCTCGTACGTAGGCAGCACGATGCTGTCGCTGTCGGCCGCCGCGGCGATCCTGCGGTAGGTGGCGGTGGTGATGAAGGGCATGTCCGCCAGGCAGACCAGGCAGGCGTCCCAGTCCTCGATCAGCGAGACGCCGTAGGCGAGGGTGGCGCCCATGCCGCGCTCGGCCTGGTCGAAGAGGTAGAGGGTGTCGGTCTCGGGGGCCAGGATTTCCGCCAACTCCGGACGCGAGACGACGATCTGTTCGGGGACCGCGGCGGCGAGGCGCGCCAGGGTCTGCGCGAACACGGTGGTTCCGCTGTTCAGGTGTGCAGCCAGCTTGAGGCTGCCGAAACGATTGCTGAATCCGGCTGCCAGCACGAGGGCCCCGACGCGGGCGTTCATCGAGCGTCTCCGCGAAGGGGGGTGCCAGTTGGGAAAAACAGGGCCGCTGCCACGTGCGTGACAGCGGCGGGGAAGGAAAAGTTGCTGCTAGTGCAGGTTCTTGCCGTTCTTGGGAACGGGTATGTCTTCTTGCTGCCGGATTTCAACGACGAAGCTCTCCTTTTTCTGCGCGCTGGCGACAGCGGTGTCAGCGACGATCCCGGTCTGGGTATCCTCCTGTGCCTTCTCCATGACCTGCTCCATGACCTGCTCCATGACCTTCTCCGTGGCGCCCTGGGCGGACAGCTCGGTGGCAAGCTCGGCGTCGGCCTTTTCCTTGAGCTGTTCACTCAGGTGCTGGCGCAGGCGATTGACGACGCTGGTCATGACTTCGATGGTCTGGCTCAGTTGCTCTAACGTGACCAGCGTGCGCTTGGGATCGTTATCCGCGTGCTTGTTTTCACTCATTGACGATTTCCTCGTTGCTGCTGCCAGTGTCTCAATATCCCGCGCGAAGCCCGCTGCGCCCGGATGGTTCATGAAGTGTCCAGGTTAGTCCCATGACAGGGCTCCGCCGGTCTGATATTCGATCACCCGTGTCTCGAAGAAATTCTTTTCCTTGCGCAGGTCCATGATCTCGGACATCCAGGGGAAGGGATTGGACACGCCCTTGAACTGTTCGGCCAGGCCGATCTGCACCAGGCGTCGGTTGGCAATGAACTGCAGGTATTCCTCCATCATCGCCGCGTTCATGCCGAGAATGCCGCGGGGCATGGTGTCGCGGGCATACTCGATCTCGAGCTGGGTTGCCTGCAATATCATCTGGGTGGCTTCTTCCTTCATCGCTGCGTCCCACAGGTGCGGGTTCTCCAGCTTGATCTGGTTGATCATGTCGATGCCGAAGTTCAGGTGCATGGACTCGTCACGCAGGATGTACTGGAACTGTTCGGACGTGCCGGTCATCTTGTTGCGGCGGCCCATGGACAGGATCTGGGTGAAGCCACAATAGAAGAAGATGCCTTCCAGGCAGCAATAGAACGCGATCAGGTTCTTGAGTAGCTCCTTGTCCGTCTCCGGCGTGCCGGTCTTGAAGTTCGGATCGGCAAGCGCCTGGGTGTATTTCAGTCCCCAGGAGGCCTTCTTCGCCACAGACGGAACCTCGTGGTACATGTTGAAGATCTCGCCCTCGTCCATGCCAAGAGACTCGATGCAGTACTGGTAGGCGTGGGTGTGGATCGCCTCCTCGAAGGCCTGGCGCAGGATGTACTGACGGCACTCGGGGTTGGTGATCAGCCGATAGATGGCCAGCACCAGGTTGTTGGCGACCAGCGAATCGGCGGTCGAGAAAAAGCCCAGGTTGCGCTTGACGATGAGGCGCTCGTCCTCGGTCAGGCCGGCGGGGTTTTTCCACAGGGCGATGTCCGCATTCATGTTGACTTCCTGGGGCATCCAGTGATTGGCACAGCCATCCAGGTATTTCTGCCAGGCCCAGTCGTACTTGAAAGGCACGATCTGATTCAGATCGGCGCGACAATTGATCATGCGCTTGTCGTCAACCGTGACACGTTCGGCGCCGGTCTCCAGTTCATCCAGTCCGGCCTCGATGTCCAGATTTTTCAGGTCATCGATAGCCTTCTGTAACGCATCGGCGTTGCTCTTCTCATCGGCTTCATCCAGGCTGGGCTCGTAGCTTGCTTGTGCTGGCACCGGTGTGGGTGGTGCGGCCGCCTCGGCGACTGGCGCTTTTTGCTCCGGCGCCACCGGTTCCGCGCGGGTCACCGGCGCCGGCTTTGGCGCGGTTTTCGGCTGCGCCACAGGCGCCGCCTTCTCTTCTTGATGGAATTCATCCCAAGACAACATAATTCATACCTCTAATCTTTTTCGCTTTTCTGTCTTCTGTCCTCAGACCTCTGTCCTCTGTCACTGGCAGGCTTCACAGTCGGGGTCGTCGATCGCGCAGGCGGCCGGTACGGCGGCCTCGGTCGCTACCTTGTTGAGTTTGTTATCCGCCACTGTGGACTTCTCCGTCGTGGTGGCGGCCAGGGCGCGCAGGTAGTAGGTCGTCTTCAGGCCGCGCAGCCATGCCATACGATAAGTAATGTCGAGCTTCTTGCCGCTGGCGCCGGCCACGTACAGGTTTAGTGACTGCGCCTGGTCGATCCATTTCTGGCGGCGGCTGGCGGCGTCCACCAGCCAGCGTGGCTCGATCTCGAAGGCAGTCGCATAGACAGCCTTGATCTCCTGCGGCACGCGGTCGATCTTCTGCACACTGCCTTCGTAGTACTTGAGGTCGTTGACCATCACTGCATCCCACAGGTTCAGTTGCTTCAGGTCATTGACCAGGTAGGGATTGACCACGGTGAACTCGCCGGACAGATTCGATTTCACGTACAGGTTCTGATACGTGGGTTCGATCGATTGCGACACGCCGATGATGTTGGCGATGGTGGCCGTCGGCGCGATGGCCAGTACGTTGGAGTTGCGCATGCCGTGTTGCTGGATGCGTGTGCGCAGGCTGTCCCAGTCCAGGCGCTGATCCATGTTGACGTCCAGGTAGTCCGGGCCGCGCACTTCCGCCAGCATCCTCAGGGAATCGATGGGCAGCTTGCCCTGATCCCATAGTGAACCCTTGAATGACTCGTAGGGGCCGCGCTCTTCCGCCAGCTTCGACGAGGCGCCGATGGCGTAGTAGCTGATCATTTCCATGGAGATATCGGCGAATTCCACGGCACGATCGGAGGCGTAGGGGATGCGTTGTTTGTACAGTGCGTCCTGGAAGCCCATGATGCCCATGCCGATCGGGCGATGCTTGAGATTGGAGTTCTTTGCCGCCTCGACCGAGTAGTAGTTGATGTCGATGACGTTGTCCAGCATGCGCACGGCAGTGGTGATGGTCTTCTGCAGTTTCTCGCGGTCGATGCCATTCTCACCCACGTGGTTGACCAGATTCACCGAGCCCAGGTTGCACACGGCGACTTCGTCGGCGCTGGTATTGAGGGTGATCTCGGTGCACAGATTGGACGAATGAATGGTGCCCACGTGCTGCTGTGGCGAGCGCACATTGCAGGCATCCTTGAAGGTCATCCAGGGGTGGCCGGTCTCGAACAGCATGGAGATCATCTTGCGCCAGAGGGCATGGGCCTTGATGGTCTTGGTGGGCTTGATCTCGCCCCGCTTCGCCATCGCCTCGTACTTCACGTAGGCTTCCTCGAAGGGCTTGCCGTGCAGGTCGTGCAGGTCCGGGACCGTGTTCGGCGAGAACAGGGTCCAGTCCTCGTCGTTGAACAGGCGCTTCATGAACAGATCTGGAATCCAGTTGGCGGTGTTCATGTCGTGGGCGCGGCGGCGATCGTCTCCGGTATTTTTTCTCAGCTCCAGAAACTCCTCGATGTCCAGGTGCCAGGTCTCCAGATAGGAACACACGGCCCCCTTGCGCTTGCCGCCCTGGTTCACGGCCACGGCGGTGTCGTTGACCACCTTCAGGAAGGGCACGATGCCCTGGCTCTTGCCGTTGGTGCCCTTGATATGGGCCCCGAGGGCGCGTACCGGGGTCCAGTCATTACCGAGACCGCCGGCCCACTTGGACAGCATGGCGTTGTCGCGGATGGCGGAATAGATACCGAACAGGTCATCGGGCACCGTGGTCAGGAAGCAGGAGGACAATTGTGGGCGCAGGGTGCCGGAGTTGAACAGCTGCGGCGTCGAGACCATGTAGTCGAAGCTGGACAGCAGGTTGTAGAACTCGATGGCGCGTTCCTCGCGGTTCTCCTCTTCCGAAGCCAGGCCCATGGCCACGCGCATGTAGAATACCTGGGGCAGCTCGAAGCGCACGCCCTCGCTATGTATGAAGTAGCGGTCGTACAGGGTCTGCAGGCCCAGGTAGGTGAACTGTTGATCGCGCTCGGCCTTCAGCGCCTCGCCGAGGACGCCGAGATCGAATTCCAGCAGGTGTGGCGACAGCAGGCCCAGTTCCACGCCCTTCTCTATATAGGGGCGCAGCACGGCGGGATAGCGATAATGCATCTCCGACTGGGTGGCTTCCTCGGTGATGCCGAGAAAGCTCAGCGCTTCCGAGCGCAGCGTATCCATCA
Source organism: Pseudohongiellaceae bacterium (assembly GCA_040905005.1). GTDB lineage: Bacteria > Pseudomonadota > Gammaproteobacteria > Pseudomonadales > Pseudohongiellaceae > UBA9145. Next base: position 2,446 of record JBBDSI010000153.1, on the reverse strand, counting down.
GCAGGCGTGCGGTGACATAGGAGTAGTTGGGGTCTTTCTCCACCATGGTGCGTGCGGTCATCACCAGGGAGGTGCGCACGTCATCCATCTTCACGCCAGGGTAGAGGTTCTTCAGAGTCTCGTTGTAGATCGTCTCGGCCGAGACATCGGTCAGCCCCTCGCAGGCCTCGGTGATCACCGTGCGCAGGCGCGCAGTGTCCAGCGGACCCTGATGGCCATCATCCAGAGTGACCATGATTGCCGGCTGGGCCGCCTTCTCGGCCTCCCGTTTCTGGTGTCGCTGCCGCGCATGTTCTTCACGGTAGATGACGTAGCTGCGGGCAATCTTGTGATCGCCGCTGCGCATCAGCGCCAGTTCCACCTGATCCTGGATGTCCTCGATGTGAATGGTGCCGCCCGAGGGCATGCGTCGCCTGAAGATCTCGGAGATCTGCCTGGCCAGTTGCGCCACCGACTCGTGAATGCGTGTCGAGGCCGCCGCATTGCCGCCTTCCACTGCCAGGTAGGCCTTGGTGATGGCGACGGAAATCTTTGACTCGTCATAGGAGACGATGGCGCCGTTGCGCTTGATGACGCGCAGTTGCCCCGGTGCGGTGGCGGCAACGGAGGCGCTGTCTTCGTTACTGGTGGTGGAACTGCGTGGCTGATCGCCGGAAATTTGTACTTCGGTCTGCATTGTTGGCTCCAAAACTTGTGCTCGGCCAGTTTGCGGAACTGGGATAGCGATTTTTATTGGCTGTTTATTTGGCTGCGTATGGCTGCGTAGTTGTGTGCGTGATCACCGAAACCAAAAAGCCATACACTATATATTGTGTTTTTACGGCTGGACTTTAGTGTTTTTTTACGGCGATCTGGAAACCCACTCTGTCCCCTGCCTAAATCCTGAGAATCAGCCTTCCCTGGCCAATTTTCAGCAAGCGCGCTGCTTCTTTTTCTGCTTGAGCGAGTCGCTATAACTGCCCGATTTCTTTCTGGTTTCTATGCCTGTGTCCGAGCAGGAGTCGACCCTGATTGTTGCGCGGCACTACAATATATAGACAAGCTTTAATTATTCAGCACAAGATAATGCGCTCATAGGGCGAATGCAAGGGGTTTTTTTGTGCGTTACTTGTGGACAAGAGGTGAATTGTTTACGGCGGATTCGGGAGGCGCGGAAGCGCCCGTCCGGAAAGTGCCTGAAGCGGTATTCTGCCCTTGCAAGAGGGCGTTGTGATGCCGCTATCGCGCCCGCGCAGAGGATAAATCAGGATACGGCGCCAACACAATATCTAGTGGTGTAGAAAAACGGGATTCGCGCCCGCGAGTCCGGGCGGTAGCGATGATTACGCCGCTGCGGGGTCAGCCCAGGCCGACTGGCTGCTGCCGCGCAGGCTCCCGGCAGCCTGGGTCCGACAGGCTCAGCGGCGGGAGAGCAGGTACTCCAGCAGGGCCTTCTGGGAGTGCATGCGGTTCTCCGCCTCTTCCCAGACCACCGCGTCCGCGGCATCGATCACCTCGGCGCTGACTTCCTCGCCGCGATGGGCCGGCAGGCAGTGCATGAACAGGGCATCACTGGCCGCCAGGGCCATGATGTCGGCATTGACCTGATACTCACTGAAGCTGCGCATGCGCTCCATCTGTTCCGCCTCCTGGCCCATGGACGCCCAGACGTCGGTGACGATCAGATCCGCCGCCGCGGCGGCCTCCTTCGGGTCCTGGTGGACCGCTACCCGGTCCCGGTTGGCGGCGACGAGCGCGGCGTTGGGCGCGAACCCGTCGGGGCAGGCGATGCGCAACTCGAAGTCGAAGACGCGGGCGGCGTTGATATAGGAATGGCACATGTTGTTGCCGTCGCCGATCCAGGCCACTCGCTTGCCGGCGATATCGCCGCGGTGTTCGTTAAAGGTCTGCATGTCCGCGAGCAGCTGACAGGGGTGAAAGTCGTCGCTCAGTGCGTTAATGATGGGGACGCGGGAGTAACGGGCGAAGCTCTCCAGCTTGCTGTGTTCGAAGGTGCGTATCGCCAGTACGTCGACCATGCGCGAGAGCACACGCGCCATGTCTTCGATGGGTTCGCCGCGGCCGAGTTGGGAGTCGCCGGTGGTGAGGAAGATGGAATTGCCATCCATCTGCGCCATGGCGACCTCGAAGGCCACGCGGGTGCGGGTCGAGGACTTCTCGAAAACCAGCCCCAGGGTCTTGCGCGGCTGGGCGCTGACGGCGTCGGGGTTGCGCTTCAGTTCGCTGGCGCGCCTGACGATGGCGCGCACGTCGTCCGCGGGCAGGTCCAGCAAGGTCAGGAAGTGTGTGTCGCTCATGTCAGTGACGCCTTGCCCGTCATTCCGCCGGGCTGAAAATAAAAAAGGCAGCTCGCGCTACCTCGATTCCGTGAAGATACCCGCTAGTCGAGCCAGAGACGCGGGAAAAAGGCGGCATTTTAGCCACTTGGCGTCGGCAGGGCAATTGC
>JBBDSI010000152.1:0-7116 GCA_040905005.1 Pseudohongiellaceae bacterium | reverse complement strand
GCCTGCGCACGGTCTACGCGTCCGCCCCGCCCGCCTACAACGGCAACTCCCTGCTCGGCGTCGGCACCTTCGACAACGTCACGGCGTTTTTCGGGCGGCGCTCGGACGGGCTGAACGTTGCGGAGGTCGACGGCGGCTTCACGCTGGACTTCAGCACTGGTGAAGTCAGCGAACTGTCAATGAGCGTCTGCTTCGGTAGCGAGGGCTGCCTAAATTCCGAGCAAAGCTGGCAACTCGAAATTGCGACCCTGCAAGCTACCGCAGGCAAGGGGCTGTTCGACAATGTCGAGGTTACCGGAACAATCTACGATAGCATTGAAGACACCCTGCCCTTCACCGGCAACCTGTCAGGCTTCGCCACTACCAACACCGAAGGCGAATGGGGTTTCGTGCTCGGCTACGACTTCCGGAACGATGGTATTCAGCCGGCTGACAACATCCGCCAGGTCATCGGCGCCGCCCTGATCGAGGGCAGCGTGGAGTCCAGTTTTACTTACGACAGTGCCTACCGGAGCGCTTTCTCGAGCTTCGGCTTCGCGATCTCACAGGGCTTGCCCGCCATTATCGTTGGCAACGTGGCAGGCTCCGAAACAACGCCCAGGCTGATCAGTTTCTCCGGTGACGGCGGCACTTTCAGCGGCGAGCCGTCGACCAACGGGGATCCGGATTACATCCTGGAGACCGCGGGAAGCGCGACCTTTGTGGCAGGTCCTGCTTACGTGGACTGGCAGGAATGGGGCGGTGAAGGCAGTCACACCCTGTTCCAGAATCCGACATCCGTAGCGAACTATCTGGAAACGACGGTCGGCGATCCGCTGCTGGTGGTCACCCTGCCGAGTTACACCCCCTTTACGACGACGGGAACTGTGACGTTCAACGGCGCATCCACGCTATCCAGTTTTACGGGTATGACCTCATTGCAAGGCTATGAGCTTGATTCCTTAACCGGATACTTTGATCTTGACCTGGACAGCCTCGCTGTCAGCTCCGGAAGCATGCAGTTAGGGCTGCTCAATAGCGGTGACACTCAGAAGCAGACCTGGGAGTTTGAGTTTTCAGGCAACCTCTCCACGATGCTGAATTCTGACCTTATGACTGTCGCCACTTACATGGACAGTTTCACCATCGGCGACAGCCGCGTGCTGAACAATGACGGCATCGAAACCGGCGCCTCGATCGCCGGCGAGATGACCGGCTTCCTCGCCGGCGATGGTGAAGGTAGCACCAGTTTCGCCGGCGGCTTCAGCCTGAGCGAATCGCTCACCAGCGAGTGGGTTCAGGGTGCCTTCCTCTGGCATGAGTCCGAGCACATGACGGCACAGGAGATCAGCGGTCTGGAATCCGGGACCAGCTACGGCATGTTTGTCTCCGGCTCACCATCAACCGATCAATTCAGCGAGGTGTTTGGCGGACCCGTCCACGTTGGCGATAACGATAACGACCCGATCTTTTTGGTGCGGGAATTCGATCCCACGGCATTCGACGACGAATTCGACTTTCTCGACGAAAGCATAATCCGCAGCAATAACATCACCAGGTCAGCCTCGCCCGGCAGTAAGGGGGTTGATATCTGGGGGCAGTGGACCAACCTGCCTGGCGGCGATCCAAAAGACGAGTTATTCAGCGTTCTGGAATACAACGATTCGACTGGCGCTTCAAATTCCGACCCCGAATTCAATGGCGGCCATGATGGTTACTGGTTTATCGCCGACCCCAGCACTGCCATCCTGCCCAGCGGCGGCACCTTCCGCTACAACAGCGTGCTCAGCCTCCAGGGTACCTACTCGACTTCGTCCGGCGCTGGCGCCAACCCGCCTGATTTCTTCGCCCTCGATGCCGCCTCCTCGTCCCTGAGGTTCGATATCCTGTTTGGCAGCTGCGACCCGATCTGCGACATCGAAAACGGCCAGTTCGATCTGCGCACCAGCGATACCGGCTGGACCGCGGACTTTACCGGAAACCTCGACGGCCCGTTCATCAATATTACCAGTTTCAGCAACACGGTACTGGAGTACGAAAGTGTTGCGCTCGACCTGACTAGCGAGACCACCGGCGAGATTCAGGGCTATTTCACTGGCTCTGGCGTCACAGACGGTGAAGATAATCCGACCGGTACCGAAGGCATCGCCCTGGCCTTCAATCTTGCGGTGCAGGAAGACACCTCTGACCCGCTCGATGAAACGGCCGATGTTAATCACTCGATATACGGTACTGTTCTGCTGGACGGCAACGGTGAAGAACAGATACAGACAGTGGATCAAGGGGAACTGACACTCCCGCAACCCACGACGGAAACCCACGACATCACCTGGGGCCAGTGGGACAACCCCGTCGCGGACAACTTCGTGCTAGTGCAGGAAGCCGGCAACGGCGCCATGGAAGTCGCCACCGACAACTACCTGGCGACCGTCAATCCGACACCGGTGGCCAATCTCCAGGGCAGCGCCAGCTATGGCACCACCCTGGCCTCCTCCTTCATCGGCAGCGGCAGCGCCGGCGACGTGACCCAGGTGGTGGCCGGCATGGATGTGGACTTCAACAGCGGCGCCATCAGCAACGGCCTGCTGCAGGTGGAGGTAGCGGGGTCACAGGCCTGGGCGGTGGACTTTGCCGGCACCGTCAACGGCGGCGCGGTGGACCTCAATGCCCTCGGCGGCACGTTGATGGATCCGGGTGGCGTCATTAGCAATGCGGTCGGCGCCGATCTCGGCGGTGTCTTCACCGGCACTCATGCCGAGGCCTTCGTCGGCGGTTTCGAGATCGTGGACCAGATGAATTCCCTGAACCACGTGGAAGGTCTGTACACGATCGAGAAGTAGCCATCATCCATCCCTGGCGGGATGGATACATAAAAGGGGGCATTGCCCCCTTTTTTATTTTTCTTGTTGGTGGATACACCTCGGATTCAGGTGGTCATTGCGGAAATATCTGTTTGCAATAATTGAGCGCAATCAGTCAGAACGATTTTTCTGGATAAAACACTTCAATCCTCTTCTTGCGTCTTCCTGAAATCCAGCGACGCAGAATTGATGCAATAGCGCAGTCCGGTCTTTTCCTGCGGGCCGTCAGGGAACAAATGTCCCAGGTGGGACTGGCACTTGCCGCAGATGACCTCGGTGCGGATCATGCCGTGGGAATGATCGCTCACCTCTTCGACGTTATCGCCCCGGGCTGGTTCGTAGAAACTGGGCCAGCCCGAGCCGGAATCGTACTTGGTCTCGGAACTGAACAGTGGCTCGCCGCAAGCGGCGCAGTGATAGGTGCCCTGATCTTTCAGGTCCCAGTACTTGCCGGTGAAGGCGCGCTCGGTGCCCTTCTCTCGCAGCACGTGATACTGCTCCGAATCCAGCTTCTGCCGTAACTCCTCTTCCGAGGGCCTGGCGCCGACCTGGCCGGCCGGTTCGTTTTCCGCAGTCTTGCTCCCGGTCTTGTTCATGGTGCAGTCTGTGCTCCTGTCATCGTTACTCGTTTGTGCGTGCCGTAACTTGCTGTAGAATAGCGTGTTTTTCAGTTTCTGGCGGTCGCGAGCCCCGTCTATACAAGTTTGTACCAGTCCGCAGCTCTGCAGTTTAACACCAATCCAGTACGCTGGATTGCAACGACCGTAACCCGAATTACTAGCGGCAGGACCGAATGGATCACCTCACCGACGTCAAAGAGCTCTACAAGGAACGCATCCGCCAATCCGACAAGCTGAGTAATGTCTGCTACGACATTCGCGGCCCGGTGCTGGAGGAAGCCAAGCGCCTGGAGGAAGAGGGCCACCGGATTCTCAAGCTCAATATCGGCAACCCCGCGCCCTTCGGCTTCAATGCCCCCGACGAGATCCTCTACGACGTCATCCACAACCTGAGCAACGCCCAGGGCTACAGTGACTCCAAGGGCCTGTACTCGGCGCGCAAGGCGGTCATGCAGGAGTGTCAGCGCCTGCAGATCATGGATGTGGAGATCGACGACATCTATCTCGGCAACGGCGTCAGCGAGCTGATCACCATGGCCATGAATGCCCTGCTCAATGACGGCGACGAGGTGCTCATCCCCGCACCCGACTATCCACTCTGGACCGCCGCGGTGAGCCTCAGCGGCGGCACGCCGGTGCACTATGTCTGCGACGAGGCCGCCGACTGGCAGCCGGACCTCGAGGACATCGCGTCGAAGATCAACTCGCGCACCCGGGCCCTGGTGGTGATCAACCCGAACAATCCCACCGGCGCGGTGTACGAGCGCGACACCCTGCTCGCCCTGGTGGAGCTGGCGCGCAAACACGACCTGATCCTGTTCGCCGACGAGATCTACAGCAAGATCGTCTACGAGGAGGCCCGGCACATACCCCTGGCTTCGCTGTGCGATGACCTGCTGGTGGTGAGTTTCAACGGCCTGTCCAAGTCCTACCGGCTGGCGGGCTTCCGTTCCGGCTGGATGGTGCTGAGCGGCGCCAAGGAATCGGCGCGCAGTTATATCGAGGGCCTGGACATCCTCACCAACATGCGCCTGTGCGCGAATGTGCCGGCGCAGTTCGCCATCCAGACCGCCCTCGGCGGCTACCAGAGCATCAACGAGTTGATCCTGCCCGGCGGCCGCCTGCGCGATCAGCGTGACCTGATGTGGAACCTGCTCACCCAGATCCCCGGCGTGAGCTGCGTCAAGCCCAAGGGGGCGATCTACGTCTTCCCCCGCCTCGACCCGGCCAAACTGAAGATCGCCGACGACGTCGCCCTGGTGCTGGACATCCTGGAGCAGGAGAAGATTCTCGTGGTGCAGGGCAGCGCCTTCAACATCGACGACAGTCAGCATCTGCGCCTGGTGTTCCTGCCGCGGGAGGACGAGATCGGCATGGCCATGGCCGGCCTCGCCCGGGTCCTCGAGCAGTACGGTCAGGGCTGAGTCACAAGCCCCGGAAGCCGTGCGCGGCCAACGCGGCATCAATGCGTTCGGCCGGCAATCCCAGTTCGCGAAACTCCCTGCGCTCCAGCATCTGCTGGCGCAGGGTAGCGAACGCCGCTGCCGACCGGCCGGCCGCCACCGCCTCCTTGAAGCGATTACTCAGCAGCGGCAGCGGCAGCGCCTCGAGCAAGACCTGCCAGGGATCGCTCACGGTGCCGAGCGGCATCGCCTCCACCTCGTCGTACAGCCTGTCGTGACCACCCGGGAGCGAAAACGCCCGGCAGAACTGTTGTAAAAGCTGCCGGGTCGCTTCCAGCTTGGCGCGACGGCTATAACCGGCGATATGGGGTGTCGCCAGTTCGGCGGCAGCCACCAGGCCGGGCTCCGGCTCGGGTTCGCCCTGCCATACATCGGCGACATAACGCAGCCTCTCTCGATGTCCCTCTCGCTGTCCCCCTGGCTGCCCCTGCCCCCGTCGCAGGCGCCGCAGAAGCGCCTGTTCGTCCACCACGCCGCCACGGCAGGTATTGAGCAGCAACGCTCCCGCCGGCAGGGCGTCGATGAAGGCGGCGTCGATCAGTCCGGCCGTGGCGTGTTCGCCGACATTCGTCAGCGGCACATGCAGGGAGATAATGGGACACTCCGTCAGCGCCGCCAGCGCTTCGAAGGCGACCTGACCCCCACCCATTGCGGCCAGCGGTGGATCACACACGCGCACGCCAAACCCGAGTCGCTGCAGGCGCCCGGCCAGCGTGCTGCCGATATGGCCGTATCCCACCACGCCGACCGTGCAGCGCGCGGGATCGGCGGGCGCCAGTGTCGCCGCCAGTGCGGTCATGCAGTAGTCCACCACGGCATTGGCATTGCTGCCCGCCGCAGCCGCCAGCTCGATGCCCCGGCGCCGCAGATAGTCGACGTCGATATGATCGGTGCCGCTGGTAGCGGTGCCGACGAAGCGTACTGGCGACTCAGCAAGCAGGGCTTCGTTCACGGACGTGACCGATCGCACCAGCAAGGCATCGGCGTCGCGCAGCAACGCCGGAGCAAGTTCTTCGGCTGGCACCAGCACGAGTTCACCCAGGTCCGCGAACAGTGTACTGATGCCAGTCAGTTGCGCATCGGCGACTATCTTCATCGATGCGTCTCCTCGGCGGCGCGCTCGGCGAGACGCAGCAGGCGCGCCGTCGTTTCCCTGTCGAAATCGTACTCGGCCAGGAAGGCTTGCAGATCCGCCTGGGCGACCTGGCGCCGGCGCAATAGCCGAACGCCGCTGCGCGCAAACGTCTCGTTATCGTCATCGAGCCTGCCGACGATGGTTGCCAGGCGCTTGCCCAGCACCGCCCTGTCCTCGTAGGCCGCCAACTGTTCTGCCACGCGTGGGGCGCCACGGAATGGCATCTCGCTTACCGCGTCCAGGTTGTCGTACAGACCTTCCAGGCTGTGGAATCGCTGCAGCAGCAGGCGCCCCTTGACCGGACCGATGCCCGGAACGCCGGCGATGCAGTCCACGGCGTCGCCCACCAGGCCCAGATAGTCGGGAACCTGTTCCGGGAGGATGCCGAGCTCGGCCTGGATGTCGTCGCGGCGGCGCCGGCGATCGCCCTGATAGTCCCAGAGCACGTCGTCCGGTGAGCTGAGCAACTGCGCCAGGTCCTTGTCCCGGGAGACGATCTGCACGCTGCGCGGATTGCGCGTCCTGCGCACCCGACCGGCGAGCACGCCGATGATGTCGTCCGCCTCGTAGCGGCGGCTGGCGTAGGCCGCTAGACCGAGCACCTCGCAGACCGTGAAGCAGGCCTTGAGCTGCCGCGCGAGACTGGCGTCGGGGAGTTCTCGGTTGGACTTGTAGTCGGGGCACAGCTCGTGGCGGAAGCCGCAGAACAGGCTCTCGTCATGGGCGACGGCGAGCGTGTCGGCGCCGGTGCGCGCCAGGAACTGCAGCAGGAAGCGGGTGAAGCCATAGAGCGCACCGAGGTCGTCGCCGCGGCGGGAGACGCAATCGACATAGGGTGAGAAATGGGCCTGAAAGATGTAGATCGAGGCGTCGATCAGGTAGACCGGCCTGGCCGGGGTCTGCGCCGCCGCCATCAGTCCGCCTTCTTTCTGATCAGGTAGATGTAAAGGTCGCCGTCACGACCCTCCTCCACCAGTTCGTGTCCCAGGTAGAGACAGAATTTTGGCACGTCCCGGGCGGTGGAGGGATCGGTGGCGACCAGACGCAGCAGCGCACCG
>JBBDSI010000151.1:0-1206 GCA_040905005.1 Pseudohongiellaceae bacterium | reverse complement strand
CTGTTGATGCGGTGGCGCATCTTGATGATTTCCTTGGCCTGGATAGCGATGTCGCTGGCCACACCGAGGGAACCGCCCATGGGCTGGTGAATCAGAAAACGGGTGTTGGGCAGGGCGAAACGATGTTTCTTGTCCGCGGCGAGATAGATCGTGATGGCGGCACTGGCCACCCAGCCGGTGCCGATGACTTTCACTTCCGGCTTGATGAACTTGATTATGTCGTAGACTACGTCGCCGGACTCAACATGTCCGCCGGGAGACGAGATGTAGATAGTGATGGGCTCGTCGCTCTCCGCCGCCAGGGCCAGAAGCTGTTCGGTGACGGTGCGAGCCACCCTGTCATTGATCTCACCGAAAATGGTGATTGACCGGGACTTGAAGAGTTTTTCGTCGATCAGGGCGTGTTTTCTCGGCTCCTTCTGCTGCGTTTTGTCGTCTTTATCCTGTCGTATGTGTGCCATGTGCTCTCTCGCCATGTTTTCTCTCACTGAGTTTCACTGTCTGCTTGTGTAGCGCATTGCGGTTGATTCTGTCGAATGAAGGCAATCAGCCGCCAGACGTCATTGTCGCCATCGGGAAAGTTGCTGCCAAAGCCCACCATGCGCGTATTGGCGATGCCTTCGGTGATGATGCCGTGCAACTCCTCGTCGCTGCTGCCGTGCACCCACTCGCAATCGAACAGGTTGGCAGCCTCGTCGTCTTCGACTGCGTGGCAGAAGTTGGCGCAGCTGCCTGCGTAGATCGCCTCGCCCCTGGCCACTGCAGTCGGGTCGAGTTGGTAATACTCAACCGCCGTCAGCTCCTGCGGCGACTCGGACTGGGGCTCGCCGCAACCCACCAGGCCAAACAATAACGGCAACACCGTGACAGGCAACCAGCGGCGGAATCTTGACTGAGCTTGCATGATCGGCGCCTCAACACCGCTGCCGGCAGATCGCCTGCCGGGCGCGGTAACAGCAGCGGGCAGGGGCAGAGTAAACACTATCGCCAAGGGATTCAACACTGCGCACCGGCCACTGAGGTCACCATCCCGGTTCAGGCCCGCACCGACTCCGCCGCGCCGGCGTCGTCGGAGTGGGTCTCTGCCCCCAGGGGCTTGAAGGTGATCAGCAACTGTGGCAACAGCGTCAGCGACCCGGACAGGGCTACCAGCATCGCCAGGCTGGTGAGCAGTCCAAAGACGATGGTCGGAATGAAATTCGACAG
>JBBDSI010000150.1:0-7192 GCA_040905005.1 Pseudohongiellaceae bacterium | reverse complement strand
AGGATCTCGCCGGGGCGCAGGGTCGTGGTGTTCTCGATGTCCCGGGCCGGACCGACGAAATAGTCTTCGGCGGAGACGATGCGCTCGCCACTCGTGCTGCGGATCACCATGGTGGCGTCCAGAGCCACCAGTGCCGGCGCGGTGTCGGAGGCACCGGCGGCGACGCAGCGGCTGCCTTCGAACAGCGCGTGTTCGCGGTTCATGCCCTGCGGCGTGTCGGCGTAGCAGAGGTTGCCGCCGGCGCGGTAGCAGGACAGGCCGCGGCGGTAGTACCAGCAGCGCACGTCCTGGGAGACGTTGCCACCCAGGGTGCCGATGTTGCGGATCTGCGGGCTGGCGACGACGCCGGCGGCGTCGGCCAGCAGCGAGTAGCGTTCGCGGATGATCGGGTTGTTCTCCACCTCGGTCAGCGTGGTCAGGGCGCCGATCTCGATGCCGTCGCCGGTCTCGCGGATGCCGCGCAGCGCCTCGATGCCGCTGAGGTCGATCAGCGCGTCGGCGCGCTTGGCGCGGTCCTTCAGCCAGCCGTAGGTGTCCTGACCGCCGCCCACCAACCACCCTCTCTCCGCGAGGCGGTCAGCTATCGCAAGCGCGTCTTCTACCTGTACCGGTTGGTACAGTTCCATATTGGGCATTACGTCATGTGATGGCATAGGTCACCTCAGAAGGTATTTGTTTTCAGGGTCCGGGTGCTGTAATCCAGCCCGGCCAGATGATTGATGATCATGTCCGTGGTAACCGGTGCCGTGTGGAACAGGTGACCTTCCAGGGCATCGGTGATGGCGCTGGCATAGGCCGCGGCAGCCGCGCCCTGGGTCGGTTCGCCGATACCGCGGGCGCCCACCGGATTCTGCGGGTCGGGAATATTCACGGCGGACATTTTGGTCTCGATCGGCACGTCCATGTTGGTCGGCGGCTTGGACTGATACAGGCCCACGTTCGCCGGCAGACCGTTCTGCGGGTCGTAGACGTGCTTCTCCAGGCCGGCGAGGCCGACGCCCCAGACCATGCCGCCACGCATGGCGTTCATGAAGTTCTTCGGATGTACCACCGTGCCGCAGTCGGCCACCATGGCATAGTCGAGGATCTCGATCTTGCCAGTGTCCTTGTCCAGCTCGATCTCCATGAAGCCCACCTGCACGCCTGGAGGCTGACCCTGGCCGGGGATGTTGTCCCTGGCCACGCCGATCAGGCCGCTGCCGGCCAGACCCTGCACGGCGAGCTGGGTCAGCGGGTTGATGTCGTCGGGATATTCTTCCCCGGCGAATCTGCCGCCCAGTTCCATGGCCCGTTGCGCGGTCTGCGCGTAGCTCATGCCGACGCTCTCATCGGCGCTGCGGAAGACGCGCTCGCCACCGATGTCATAGTCCTCCGGCGCTCCGCCGAGGTCCATGGCGGCGATCTCCTTCATCTTGGCGATCATGTCCTCGGCCGCCACCCAGTTGGTGCGGGTGTGGGTGAAGATGGTGTTGCTGCCGCCCTGGCCGGAGCTGTGGGGCAGATGGCGGTCGCTGCGGCCGCTTTCGATCGAGCAGCGCTCCCAGGGCATCTGCAGGCGTTCCGCCGCGGCACGGCAGGTGCCGGCGTAGGAATAGGTGCCCAGGTTGCCGACGCCGCTATGGATGTGCAGGACGCCGTCGGTGTCCATGCGTATCAGGCCGTCATAGCCGCGACCGCCGGCGCCGTGGTAGCCGATGCCGATGCCGATGCCGCGGACCTTGCTGCCATTGACCTTCGGCAGGGCCAGTTTCTGCTGCCAGCCGAACTCGCGCTCGCCCTGTTGGATGGCCTCACGCACGAAGGCGCTGGTGACCGGGCCCTGGCTGCCGCCCTCGAAGCCGTCGCTGTTCATGGCGTTGACCTTGCGGAACTGCGCGCGGTCCATGCCGATGGCAGCGGCCAGCTTGTCGGTGTAAGGCGCCAACACGGCGGCCATCTCGTTCTGGCCTGGTCCCCGCTGCGCGCCGCGCGGTGTGGTGTTGGTGTAGACCGAGATCATGCGGAAACGCATGTTCTCCGGCTGGTAGGCCACGGTGACGTGCTGGGCGGAAGAGTTGCCGCTGCCGCCACCGGTCATGCCGCCATCGTTGACGATGACGAGATCCACCGCGGAAACCCTGCCGTCTGCCTTCACGCCGGTCCTGATCCAGCCCTGCATACCGGAACGGGCGGAGCCGATGTAGAACTCCTGCTCGCGGGTGATGCGCAACTGTACCGGGCGGTTGAGCACGCGGGAGAAATTGCCGGTGATGGCCATGTAGGGATAGGGGCCGATCTTGGAACCGAAGCCGCCACCGGTGGCCTCGTTGATGAATACCAGGTCGCCCAGGTCGATGTTGAGCATGCGGGCCAGGCCGGCGTTATTGGCGCTCTGCGACTGGGAGGAGCCGTGGAAATAGCACTTGCCATTTTCCCAGTAGGCCATGCAGGTGCGGGCCTCCAGGGAATGGTGCGGATAGCCGATGGTGACGAAGGGCTCTTCGATGATCTGATCCGCTTCCGCAAAACCGGCCTCGATGTCGCCGAAGGCCCACTCGTTGGTGAATTCGGCGCCAACAGGTTCGCGGCCGGCGCGCAGGGCGTCGATGGCGGACTGGGGCCATTTCACCGACTGAATCTGGGCACCGATGATGGGGGAGCCCTCCGGCCCTTCCTCCTGGGTGCGCACCAGCGCATTGCCCTCGGGATAGGCATCCGGGCCGCCCGGAGCCAGGCTGTCCAGGGGGTCGACCACGAAATCGCGGCGCTCGTAGTCGATGCGGATGCGCTCGATAGCGCTCTCGGCGATCTCCTCGGTGGTCGCGGCCACGGCCAGGATCGGCTGGCCGACGTAGGTGATGTAGTCAGAAGCCAGCGCGGGATTGGCCGGCGGTGCCACCGGCGCCAGGTCGTCGGCGGTGAAGACGCCGATCACGCCGTCCATGCGCAGGGCTGCGGAGGCGTCGATGTTGACCACCCGGCCGCTGGGCAGCGGGCTGGTCAGCAGGCGGGCGAAGACCATGCCTTCGGCCCGGTAGTCTTCGGCGTACTTGATCTCACCGGTGACCTTGCCAGGGACGTCCGGTGGCGTGAAATCGTGTCCTATATGTGTAGTCATGCTAACTGCCCCGAGGCGCGCAACACGCCGTTGATATAGTGTTCATAGGCTCCGCAACGGCAGAGATTGCCGGACAATCCCTTGCGGACTTCGGCCCGCGTCGGCCGCGGGTTGCTGGCCAGCAGGGCCACGGCGGACATCACCTGTCCGGGGGTGCAGAAACCGCACTGGGGCGAGTTCTCGTCGATGAAGGCCTGCTGCACGGGATGCAGGGTGCCGTCGGCGGCCTTCACCCCCTCGATGGATACCACTGCCTTGTCCTTGACGTTATGCGTCAGCACTGAGCAGGCATAGTTGGGTACACCGTCGATGAGCACCGTGCAGGCGCCGCACTCACCGCGGTTACAGCCGATCTTGGTGCCGGTGAGGTCGAGCTTGTAGCGCAGGGTATAGGCGAGCGTTTCGGTGGGCATGACATCAACGGGACGGGAGCGACCGTTGATATTGAGAGTTATCAGGCGTTCCGCTGCACCCTGCCCGGACTGGGCATTGGCAGCGAGGTAAAACCCGGTGCCGGTGGTAGCAGCGGCGCCAGAGAAGATAACCCCCTTGATAAAACGTCTGCGAGTTAGATTGGCATTCACTGACATGGCTCCGTTCTTGTTTTAGACATGCATGCCAGCGCGCGCGGCGGCGGCATACTATTTGCTGACTTACTGTTTGCTGGATGAATAGCTTCCTTGGAGGCTAGTGCGTTTGGGGGTAAAAAGCAACAGAACCGGGGGCTCGGGCGGTTTTGAATGCCAATGAAATCCGTGGCTTAGGGTTCTTGCACGGTAAACGTTACAGACTGTTACATTTGCCTGCGCGAGCGCGGCGACTCTCTGTCGCAGGGCGTCTCTCGTGCCATCAAAAAGCGCCAGCTTCAGAAACCGCAGGACCGTTCACAGCACCTTGTTCAGGTACTCCCCGGTGTGGGATGCCTTGCTGGCGGCCACTTTTTCCGGTGTGCCTTCGGCGATGACGCGACCGCCGCCACTGCCACCCTCGGGGCCGAGGTCGACGATCCAGTCGGCGGTCTTGATGACGTCGAGGTTGTGCTCGATGACGACGATGGTGTTGCCGTGGTCGCGCAGGTGGTGCAACACGCTGAGGAGCTGGCGGATGTCCTGGAAGTGCAGGCCGGTGGTGGGTTCGTCGAGGATATAAAGGGTCTTGCCGGTGTCGCGCTTGGACAGTTCCCTTGAGAGCTTGACCCGCTGCGCCTCGCCGCCGGACAGGGTGGTGGCGGCCTGGCCGAGCTGGATATAGGACAGGCCGACGTCCATCAGGGTCTGCAGTTTGCGGGCGATGACCGGCACCGGGTCGAAGAACTCCCGCGCCTCCTCGATGGTCATGTCCAGTACTTCGGAGATGTTCTTGCTCTTGTATTTCACCTCCAGCGTCTCCCGGTTGTAGCGCTTGCCACGGCAGACGTCGCAGGCCACGTACACGTCGGGCAGGAAGTGCATCTCCACCTTCACCACACCGTCGCCCTGGCAGGCCTCGCAGCGGCCGCCCTTGACGTTGAAGCTGAAGCGGCCGGGCTTGTAGCCGCGGGCACGCGCCTCCTGAGTGCCGGCGAACAGCTCACGCACCGGGGTGAAGATGCCGGTGTAGGTGGCGGGGTTGGAGCGCGGAGTGCGCCCGATGGGGCTCTGGTCGATGTCCACCACCTTGTCCAGGTGGTCGAGTCCCGCGATCTCGTCGTAGGGCGCGGGGTTGAGTGTGGTGGCCTTGTTCAGTTTGGTCGCGGCGATGGGATAGAGGGTGTTGTTCACCAGAGTCGACTTGCCGGAACCGGATACGCCGGTGACGCAGGTGAACAGGCCGATGGGCAGAGTGAAGGTCACCTTCTGCAGGTTATTGCCCCGGGCGCCCTTGATGGTGAGCACCTTCTTCTTGTCGTAAGGCGTGCGCTCGGCCGGCACGGCGATGAACTCCTTGCCGGAGAGGAACTTGCCCGTCAGCGACTCCCTGGCCTTCTCGATCGCCGCCACGTTGCCCTCGGCGACGATGCGGCCGCCGTGCACGCCGGCGCCGGGGCCGATGTCGATGATGTGGTCGGCGCTGCGGATTGCCTCCTCGTCATGCTCCACGACGATGACGGTGTTGCCCAGGTCGCGCAGGTGGAAGAGGGTGTTGAGCAGGCGGTTGTTGTCGCGCTGGTGCAGGCCGATGGAGGGCTCGTCGAGGATGTACATCACCCCCACCAGGCCGGCGCCGATCTGGCTGGCCAGGCGGATGCGCTGGGCCTCGCCGCCGGACAGGGTGTCGGCGCTGCGGCTCAGGGTGAGGTAGTTCAGGCCCACGTCCACCAGGAACTTGAGCCGGTCCTGCAACTCCTTCAACACCTTCTCGGCGATCTTGGCGCGCTTGCCGGCGAGCCTGAGCTTGTTGAAATACTCGGCGGCGTCGCTCACGGTCATGTCGGTGATCGCCGGCAGGTTCTTGCCCTTGATCAGCACGTGGCGGGCATCGCGTTTCAGGCGGGTGCCGCCGCAGTCCGGGCAGGGCTGACTCGAGAGGTACTTGGCCAGATCCTCGCGCACCATGCTGGACTCGGTCTCCCGGTAGCGCCGCTCCATGTTCGGCAGTATGCCCTCGAAGGGGTACTTGCGGGTCATGCGATCACCGCGGTCATTGACGTACTGGAAGGCCACGACCTCACCGCCGCTGCCGTGGAGAACGATCTCCCGGTGCTTCTTCGACAGCTTGTTGAAGGGGGTGTCCACCTTGAAGCCGTAGTGGTCGGCCAGTGAGGTCAGCATGGCAAAGTAATAGAAGTTGCGTCGGTCCCAGCCGCGGATTGCACCCTCGGCCAGGGCCAGGGAGGGGTCGGTGATGATGCGGTTGATGTCGAAGTACTGTTTCACACCGAGGCCGTCGCAGGTGGCGCAGGCGCCGGCCGGGTTGTTGAAGGAAAAAAGGCGCGGCTCCAGTTCGGAGATGCTGTGGCCACAGAGGGGACAGGCGAACAGGGAGGAGAACACCAGGTCGTCGCCGGCCTTCTTGCTGTCCATCGGGCTCACCACCGCCAGCCCGTCGGCGAGCTGGATGGCGGTCTCGAAACTCTCCGCCAGGCGCTGTTCCAATCCGGGCTTGATCTTGAGCCGGTCGATGACAACGTCGATGGTGTGCTTCTTGTTCTTCTCCAGGTCCGGCGGATACTCGATCTCGCAGACGATACCGTCCACCCGGGCGCGGATGAAGCCGCTGCTGCGCAACTCGTTGAACACGTGCAGGTGCTCACCCTTGCGCTCACGGATCAGGGGTGCCAGGACCATGACCCGGGTGCCCTCGGGCATGGCCATCACCTTGTCCACCATCTGGCTGACGGTCTGTGCCTCCAGCTTTGTGTTGTGTTCGGGACAGTGGGGCTCGCCGACGCGGGCGAACAGCAGGCGCAGGTAGTCGTAGATCTCGGTGATCGTGCCCACGGTCGAGCGGGGATTATGGGACGTTGACTTCTGTTCGATGGAGATCGCCGGCGAAAGCCCCTCGATGTGGTCGACGTCCGGTTTCTCCATCATCGACAGGAACTGCCGCGCGTAGGTCGACAGCGACTCCACGTAGCGGCGCTGCCCTTCGGCGTAGAGCGTATCGAAGGCCAGGGAGGACTTGCCAGACCCCGACAAACCGGTGATCACTACCAGCTTGTCGCGGGGAATCTCGAGGTTGATGTTCTTCAGATTATGGGTGCGGGCCCCGCGTACGACGATCTTGTCCATGAACAGCTCTTGGGGTAGGCGAAACAGACCATTATCGGAAATTTTCTTTGTCCGAGTAAAGCTTGTGCTGGTCTTGTTGTTTGCCAAATCGCAATCTTGGGTCACTGCAAAGGCGAGGGGCAAGGGTAGTGCTTCTCCGCTCGGTGGGGCCATCCATGGCCCCGGTCCCGCGCCATCCCTGGCGCTACTCGCTACGAAGCACTACCCTTGCCCCTCGCCCGAAACATCGTGCTGGATTCAAACAAGTAACTATTCGGGGTTGGAAATAAAAATCAGTTTGCTGAATATTAAATTCAGCACTGAGCGTGCGGGGCGGGGGAAGCGGCGTGGGTTGCGGAGTGAGTAGCGCCAGGGACGAGCGCGGGACGGGGCCAGGGATGGCCCC
>JBBDSI010000149.1:4594-7196 GCA_040905005.1 Pseudohongiellaceae bacterium | reverse complement strand
TCGAGGTCGCGCATGTTCTGGCTCGGCAGCAGGATGCGCCGGATGCCGGCGCGGTGGGCCGCCAGTACCTTCTCCTTGATGCCGCCCACCGGCAGCACCAGGCCGGCGAGGGTGATCTCGCCGGTCATGGCGGTGTCGCTGCGCACCGGCTTGCCGCAGAGCAGCGACAACATCGAGCTGGCGATGGTGACGCCGGCGGAGGGGCCGTCCTTGGGAATGGCGCCGGCAGGGATATGCACGTGGACGCCGGCCTCCTTGAACTTCTCGACGGGGATGTTCAGGGCCTCGCACTGGGACCACAGGTAGCTGCGCGCCGCCTGCGCCGATTCCTTCATCACCTCACCGAGCTGACCGGTGAGCGTCAGTCCGCTGCCGCCGGGGATCAGCACCGACTCGATGAACAGGATGTCGCCGCCGGCCTCGGTCCAGGCCAGCCCGGTGCTGACACCCGGCGTGAGGTCGCGGCGCAGCTCTTCCGGGAAGAAGCGCTCCGGGCCCAGCAGTTCGGTCACCCGGTCGGCGCCGATGTGCACGGGGGTGTCGTCGCCGGCGGCGAAGGGCAGGGCGGTCTTGCGCACCAGTCGGGCGATCTGCCGCTCCAGCTCGCGCACGCCTGCCTCGCGGGTGTAACGCTGGATCACCTGGCGCAGGGCCTCGTCGTCGACGCCGATCTGCGCCGCCGTCAGCTTCACGTCGCGCAGTTGTCGCGGCAGCAGGTAGCGCTTGGCGATCTGCAGCTTCTCTTCCTCGGTGTAGCCGCTCAGCCGCAGCACCTCCATGCGATCCAGCAGCGGCCGGGGAATGGTCTCCAGGCTGTTGGCGGTGGCCAGGAAGAATACGTTGGACAGATCGAAGGGCAGGTCCAGGTAATTGTCGCGGAAGTTGCGGTTCTGGGCCGGGTCCAGGATCTCCATCAGCGCCGCGGACGGGTCGCCGCGATAGTCCCGGCCGAGCTTGTCCACCTCGTCCAGCAGCAGCACCGGGTTATTCACGCCCTTGTTGCGCAGCGCCTGGATAATGCGTCCGGGCATGGCGCCGATGTAGGTGCGGCGGTGGCCGCGCAGCTCGGCCTCGTCGTGCAGGCCGCCCAGGCTGATGCGCTCGAACTCCCGTCCCAGGGCGCGGGCGATGGAGGCGCCGATGGAGGTCTTGCCGACGCCGGGCCCGCCCTGGAAGCAGAGGATGGCGCCGCGCGTGTCCGGGTTGAGCTTGAAAACCGCCAGGTGTTCGATGATGCGGTCCTTGATCTCCTCCAGGTCGTAGTGGTCCTCGTCGAGAATCTGGCGCGCGCGCACCAGATCGAAGTCCGTCGCCGCAGTCTTCTGCCAGGGCAGTTCGCTGAGCAGTTCCAGGTAGCCGCGTGCGAGCTGGTATTCCTGTGATTCGGCCGGCAGCTGGGACAGGCGCTGGAACTCCCGCTCGGTCGCCTTCGCGGTCTCCTCCGGTAGGTCGGCCGCATCGAGGCGTTCGCGCAGCGTTTCGAGGTCGGCCTGGGCTGGGGACTGGTCCTCGCCCAGTTCCTTCTTGATCTCCTGCATCTGCCGTCGGAGCATGTACTGGCGCTGTTCCTGGGAGATGTTCTCCGCCGCCTGCCGGGCGATGTCTTTCTGCAGTCGCAGCACCGACAGTTCGTGGCTGAGGTGCGCGTGAATCCGGCGCAGGGCGTCGAGGCGGGAATTAGCCTCCAGTATCCCCTGCTGCTGGACGATGTCGATCTGCAGCACCGAGCACAGGGTGTAGATCTGATCAAGCGGGTCGTCGAAGTTCTGCAATATCTGTGACAACAGGCCCTTCGGCCAGTTGTTTGCCATCAGAGTCTCGAGTTCTTCGGCCTGTTCCAGCACCGCCCGGTGCAGGGCCTCAGCCTCATCACTTTCGTCATCGGGTTGGGCCAGCACGGTGTAGCGCGCCTGGCGGTAGAGCTGGGTGGTATCCAGCGCCTCGATCTCCACTCGCTCGATCCCGTGCAGGGTCAGCCTGACGCCGGCATTGGAGAGGCGTTCCATGCGGCGGATGAGCGTACGGCAGCCGACCCCGTAGAGCTCCTCCTGCTCCGGATCCTCGATGCTGCTGTCGCGCTGGGTGACGATGATCAGCGACTTGTCCTCGCGCTGCAGGGCCGCCTCCGCGGCGGCGATCGAGCGCGCGCGGCCGACCACCACCGGGTAGTCCACGTTGGGCAGCACCACGGTCTCGCGGACCGGGATCAGGGGCAGCACGTCGTTGTTCGTGGCGTCAGTCATCGCGTCGTAGGCTCCTCCAGGCTGTCGAGCTGAATCAGCAGCATGCCGTTCTGATAGTGCAGCTCGAGACTGTTCTGGTCGATGCGGAAAGGGAGTTGCAGGGTGCGCCGGAAATGGCTGTAGGTGATCTCCAGCGAATGGTAGAAGGGGCTGTCCTTGTGCACGCTGTCGCGGCGCTGGCCGCTGATGAACAGGCGGTCGTCATTGACCTGCAGAGTCACCTGGTCGGGCTCGATCCCGGCCAGCTCCAGCTTCACATACCAATGTCCGTCACAGCGAAATATATCCGCGGAGGGCTGCCAGAGTGTCATGCTCATCTCGTCATGTGCGCCTGTCTGGGGAGCATGCTCCCGGTATTG
>JBBDSI010000149.1:3257-4494 GCA_040905005.1 Pseudohongiellaceae bacterium | reverse complement strand
TAGGAGCATCCATGAAGAAACACACCACTATCCTGGTCGCCGACGCGGCCCGGGCCCGTTTGTTCAGCTATAACCGGCAGGACCGGGAACTGACGGAGACTCACGACCTGGTCCATCCACGTTCGCGCCTGCGCGAGCGCGAACTCGACAGTGACCGCCCCGGCCGCCACGCCGGCGGGGGCGGCTCCCGTCACGGTGTCGATCCGGCGGAGTCCAGCGTCCATCACGAGGTCGAGATCTTTGCCCGCGAACTGGGCGCGCTGCTGGAAAAAGAGCGCCGGGACGGCCATTTCGACCGGCTGGTGCTGGTAGCGCCGCCGCAGTTTCTCGGCGAGTTACGCGCGCAGCTCAGCGAGGGCTGCGCCTATCTGGTCGGTCGCTCCGTCGCCAAAGAACTGGTGACCGCCGCGGAGAAGGAGATCCTGGTGTACCTGCCGCAGGGCTGAGCGAGGGCCTGGCTCGACTTCGAGCGCTGCTTGAGACGATAAATCAATGTTTCTCGCAGAGGCGCAGAGCACGCAGAGGGGGACGGGAAAAGTACGCTTGCTTCCGCATCTGGACACGCTACCATAGCGCCATGAGCGATCTCTCCGACGAACGCATCGATTCGCTGGTCAAGCAACTCGGTAGGTTGCTGCTAGACCAGGAATTGTTCCTCACCACCGCCGAGTCCTGCACCGGCGGCGGCATCGCCGAGGCGCTGACGCGGGAGCCGGGCAGCTCGCGCTGGTTCGACTGCGGCTTCGTCACCTACTCCAACGACGCCAAAACCCACCTCCTGAATGTCCCCGAATCCCTGTTCGACATCGTCGGCCCCGGCGCCGTCAGCGAGGAGACTGCCCTGGCCATGGCCCGCGGCGCCCTGGCCAATTGCCGCGCCAATATCGCCGTCGCCACCACCGGCATTGCCGGCCCGGATGGCGGCTCGAAGGACAAGCCCGTGGGCACCGTGTGGATCGGCTGGCAGTGGAGCGGCCAGCACCTGGCGAAGAAGTTCCAGTTCAAGGGCGACCGCCAGGAAGTGCGCCGGGCCAGCATCGTGGCGGCCCTCGACGGGCTGGTGGCGCTGCTGGACTGAGCGCGCGCCCGTTCCCGCCGGCCGCCCGCAATCCCCCGCCTGGCGCAGCAGGCACAAATCGGGCTAAAGCTCCGGCCGATCCTGCCAATATACTGGTTGTATATACAGTAATATTCTGTTTTAATTTTCACTGTTGATACATACAGTGGTTTGAGGGCA
>JBBDSI010000149.1:0-3157 GCA_040905005.1 Pseudohongiellaceae bacterium | reverse complement strand
AGAGGCCAGTAGAAAGAGATTCTGGCCAGAATTACGCAAGTAGCCACGGGACAGGCTACTTTGGATGTGAAACAACTGAATTACTCATGGAACCAGGGTCGGTTGTAGAGGGTGTTCGCACCCTAGTGAATGACTACAAGGAAACTACGCATGATCGAAGATAGCGCAAACAAAGAGAAAGCATTGTCCGCGGCCCTGTCGCAGATTGAACGCCAGTTCGGCAAGGGTTCCATGATGCGGCTCGGCGACTCCGAACGGGTGGCCGTGCCCTCCATCTCCACCGGCTCGCTGGGCCTGGACATCGCCCTCGGCGTGGGCGGCCTGCCGCGCGGCCGCGTCGTCGAGATCTACGGCCCGGAGTCTTCCGGCAAGACCACGCTGACCCTGCAGGTGATCGCCGAGGCGCAGAAGAAGGGCGGCACCTGCGCCTTCATCGACGCCGAACACGCGCTGGATCCCATCTACGCCGAGGCCCTCGGCGTCGACGTCGACAACCTGCTGGTGAGCCAGCCGGACACCGGCGAGCAGGCCCTGGAGATCTGTGACATGGTGGTGCGCTCCGGCGCCGTGGACGTGGTGGTCATCGACTCCGTGGCGGCGCTGACGCCGAAGGCGGAGATCGAGGGCGACATGGGCGACAGCCACATGGGCCTGCAGGCGCGCCTGATGTCCCAGGCGCTGCGCAAGATGACCGGCAACATCAAGAATTCCAACACCCTGGTGATCTTCATCAACCAGATCCGCATGAAGATCGGCGTCATGTTCGGCTCCCCGGAGACCACCACCGGTGGTAACGCCCTGAAGTTCTACTCCTCCGTGCGCCTGGACATCCGCCGCATCGGCTCCATCAAGGAAGGCGACGAGGTGGTGGGCAACGAGACCCGCGTCAAGGTGGTGAAGAACAAGGTGGCGCCGCCATTCCGCCAGACCGAGTTCCAGATCATGTACGGCACGGGCATCTATCACATGGGCGAGGTCATCGACCTCGGCGTGAAGCAGGGCCTGCTGGAGAAGTCCGGCGCCTGGTATGCCTACAAGGGCGAGAAGATCGGCCAGGGCAAGAAGAACGCGGCCCAATACCTGGAAGAGAATCCGGAGATCGCCGAGGAGATCGAACAGGAGATCCGCAACCAACTCCTGGCCGGCAAGAAGTCGGGCAAGGACGACGGCGAGGACAAGAGTCGCAGCGACGACGTGGTCGTGCTGGCCGATGCCAAGTCCAAGAGCGGTTAGCGCCGACCGTGCCGCTCACTCTCGTGACATTGCCAGAAATAACGTCAGAAATAATGTTAGATACAATGCTAAAAACAACGACAGAACAACAGACCGGCGTGCACACGCAAGCTGAAGAGCGAGCCGAGGACGTAACTGGCTCAACCGTAACTACCCGGTCTGACGATGTCCCCGTTCTCCGGCGGGCTGCCATGGATGCGCTGGCCCGTCGGGAACACTCCTCCTTTGAGCTGCGGCAGAAGCTGCGGCAGAAATTCCCCGACCAGTCCCTCGAGTTAATCGAGGCGGTATTGACGCAGTTGCAGGAAGAAAACCTGCAGTCGGATGTCCGTTTCGTCGACTCCTACGTGCGCTACCGCAAAGCACGCGGCTTCGGCTACCTGCACATCAAGTCCGACCTGAGCGGCCGCGGCGTGTCCGGCGAGCTCATCGAGACCTACCTCATACCCGACGACGAAGACTGGCTTTACATCGCCGGCGAACTGGTCGAGCGGCGCCTGGGGGAGGGCGGCCGCATGCCCTTCGCCTCGAAGACCCACCGCAAGCTGCTGCGCTTCCTCGAGTCGCGCGGTTTTACCAACGCCCAGGTACGACAGGTGCTGGATAGCCGTCTGGACGACTCTGCCTGAGCGGAGCGGACAAGAGCAGGCTGGCAGCATGACCTGCTCCGACTGAAAGGCCTTGCTAGCGCTGGCGCGATTCCTTGATTGCCTCGAGTATATCCGCTGTAGTTGCAGAGGTTTTTACTCCTGGCACATCAAAGGGGGATTTTGGCTTGCCACGTTTAGACCGAAGGGAGAAAACGCTGCCGTCTTTGCGGCGAATTTCAATTTCTTCTTTTTGCGCCAACGTGAGGAGCTTCGCTAAATTTTGTCGCGCTTCGGAGTAGGTAAAGACTTTCATGATAGTTACTCCAGTACTTGCATGCCCAGATTACTTGCGACTTGTTTCATGCGCTGGTCCAGGGTCAAGAGGGGAAGGGAATAGTTCCGGGCACACTGCAGAAAGTAAGCGTCGTACGCATAAATGTCTTCTGCTACGGCTATTTGTAATGCGGCCTGAATATCGACACTTACAAGCCGTACCGGGATGTCTCCTGCTGATATTTCAGCGGCCAGGGCTTCTGCCTTCGAGAGTTTGCGGCGCTTCACCATAGCAGATAGCGCATTGCCAATTTCGTACGGCAAGATCTCCGGGGCTATGACTGAGACAGCCGTTGTCAGTTGAATAATATGCTCTTTCTCCGGCTCATTGAGGGCCACAGCGAGAAAGATATTTGTGTCTGTAACGACTTCCATGTTGACAATTGTACAACTGTCTTTTGAGTCTGTCGAGACTGCTATAAAGCGCACTAACACCCGGATAGAAGACATTGGCTGCTGCAGGCGCGATTTTCGGAATCGCGGCGAACATGCGACAATAAGCGGCTTTATCGGGTCTTCCTGAATCGCACTACCTACGTCCCATCCGCCCGCCGCCGCCTGGCGCGGGGTGTCCACTTATGAAAAAAGTCGCACCCGGCACTGAATACCGGCCGGGCGGGCACGGGGAACAAGGGCGGTGCGGCCCAGGCGCAGACCCAGGGAACCCATGCATCCGGCAGTAACCCTGCCGCAACAAACGGACTGACCATGACGCTGATCAAACCCTTTCGCGGCCTGCGGCCCACCCCCGAGCTCGCCGCCAAAGTCGCCGCCCATCCCTACGATGTCCTCAACCGCGAAGAAGCCTACGAGCTGGCCAGGGACAACCCGCACAGCTTCCTGCACATCAACAAGCCCGAGGTCGACATCGACCCGGCGGTGGATGTGCATGACCCGTCGGTATACGCCAAGGGACGGGAGAACCTGGAGAAGTTCATCAGCGAGGGCACCCTGGTGCGCGACGAGGAAGAGCGCCTGTATGTCTACAAGCAGGTGATGGG
>JBBDSI010000148.1:0-7090 GCA_040905005.1 Pseudohongiellaceae bacterium | reverse complement strand
CAGCGAGTAACTACTCGGAGTAAATGCAGCGAGTAACTACTCGGAGTAAATGCAGCGAGTAACTACTCGGAGTAAATGCAGAGAGTAACTACTCAGAGTAAATACTGGGAGTAACCACTCAGTGTCGCCAATCGGAGGTGTTCGGGGTGGTTGCCGGGTGGCCTGGCCGAATTGAGTAGAATTGCCGTACGAATCCCACTACTATCGGCGTTTGCCAGCCCCTATATCCTTCAATAACAAGAGGATCTGCAGTGAAGACCCGAGTCCTGTTAGCCCTTGTCACGCTTTCCCTGTCGGCCTGTGTCAGCACCGAGGGGATGCCCAGTTTCGAATCGATGAGCACGGAAGAGCTTGCCACCTATAATCGCGATCGGCCGATTGACCAGATGATCGTCTGTACCGAAGATCAGCGCTCGCTGAGCCGCGTGCGCCGTCGTCGCTGCATGACCGTCGAACAGGCTTACGGTTCGGCCGCTCAGGCTGAGCAGATCGGTGTGCTCAATTCGATCCCCGGGATTCAATAAGCCGCGTACTTTGAACGGTGTCGGCGGGCACTCGCAGCACAATCCAGTGCTCGGGAGGGCGCTGACCGACCTCTTGGCCACCGCCGGGCCTATGGAGTCCCCCGGCTGTACGAATCCCGCCAGCCGGGCCATGAGCAGCCGGCTACTCCGTGCGTATCCGAAAGTCCCCGCCCAGCGCGGGGTTGACGTAGTCATCAGGCAATACACGGTCCGGGTCAGGTCGTACACTCAAATAGTCGACGTGCACCGGGACTTCCAGCCAGCCGTGGGGCGTGCCCGCGGGAATGATGATAATGTCGCCTTCCTTGACATGCTTGGCTACCCAGTCTCCCACGATCAGGCCGCTGCACGAAGGTCCGTTCAACGTAGTGATCACCACGCTGTCCGGTCCGGGGGCGTTGCCGTTGTAGATATCGCCCCCGGTAACCAGAGTGCCCGAACCCGAGGCAATGTAATAGGTCTCGGTCTGGTGCACGTGCATGATGCCCCTGGCGCCGCTCAGCCGGGCGTTGTCCTGAGTGCCGCAGGGACGCTCCACGTTGTCGTTGTCGCGACCGCTGCCGCGCTCCACCGCGCCGCGGTGGATGATGCCCACCGACAGGTTCAGTTTTCCGATGTCGCGGCTGACGAGCTGCCGGTCCACGCCGGGCAGTTCGTTCACCATCTGCCACTCCTCTTCGGTAATATAGGTCGCGTAGGTGACGTCGTCCTGGGCGTCGACGGCCATCCCGGCCGCTAACAGGGGACACAGGGCGAGTGCCTTGATCTGTTTGTTCATGGTGCTCTCCTTATTATTGTTCTGGCGTTGCTGGACCCAGGTTGTTGTCACAGGGTAGGGGGTTGGTCCGGGGACCGGCTTCAGGTTGCGTCAGTCACCGGTAATTGTCCAGTGTCGCTTCGCTGGTGCCTGCCGGTCGTCGTTTTTTATGCTACTTTCCCCCAGAACAGTAATCCTGGTAGCCAACCCGCATGTCCGTCCGTATTCCAGCCATCTGTCGCCTCGCCGTCGCTTGTTGCGTGACTGTAGTGCTCACATTCTTGCTGACCGGCATTGTCTCGGCCCAGCTATCCCCGCGCTATAGCGATGCCGACGGAGACCTGGTGGCCGACACGCCCGCCGACTCCGGCCAGTGGCGCGACCCGAGCATCCTCATCTTCGCCTACACGCCGGTGGAAGACCCGGCGATGTATTCCCAGGTATGGGACGAGTTCATCGCGCATCTGACAGCGCTCACGGGCAAGGAAGTGCGTTTCTTCCCCGTGCAATCCAATGCCGCCCAACTTGAGGCCATGCGCGCCGGGCGTTTGCACGTGGCGGGCTTCAACACCGGCTCCACGCCAGTGGCGGTGAATTGCGTCGGCTTCGTGCCCTTCACGCTGATGGCGGCCGAGGATGGCAGCTTCGGCTACCAGATGGAGATCATCACCTACCCGGGAAGCGGCATCGACTCGCCGGAAGACCTGCGCGGCCGGCAGCTCGCTTTCACCTCGCCCACCTCCAACTCCGGCTTCAAGGCGCCTTCCACGCTGCTGGCCGAAGACTTCGGCCTGCTGCCCGAGCGGGATTTCGAGACCACATTCTCCGGCAGCCACGACAACTCCATCCTGGGCGTGGTGAACGAGGACTACGAGGCGGCGGCCATCGCCAACGAGGTCCTGCGCCGTATGGAGGCCCGAGCTGTGGTACGCCCGCAACAATACCGGTCCATCTATACCTCCCTGACTTTCCCAACAACTGCCTACGGGCATTCCAACGACCTGCACCCGGAGCTGCAGGCGAAGATCCGCGAGGCGTTCTTCACCTTCGACTGGGAGGGCACCGCGCTCGAGGCTGAGTTCGCCGAGGCCGGCATGAATCAATTCATCCCCATCAATTACCGTGAGCACTGGCAGGTAATCCGCACCATCGATGTCGCCAACGACACGGTCTACAACTGTGACTAGCGTGTCAGGTACCGTCCCGTACAAACCGGCATTCCACACGTCTTATTCTGGCTCCGACAGGTCGTGGGTTGCTGAGATATTGGTTCTTGCCAGCGCTGCAAGGCGGCCAGCGCCGGTACAGGGCGCGCCTTTTTGGAGACTACAACGGGCATCACTACGGCGTTGCGCCGCTTGCCGCGATGGTCGTTATTGGCGACGAGCTGCGCCTTGTATTGACGCCCTGTGTGGTCCCTAAAATGCCAGTTAATTGCAGGACAGGACACTGACCTATGCTGGAACTGAAACAATTGAGCAAGCGCTACGCCACCGGTGATCTCGCCCTGGACGGCGTCGACCTGGCGGTGCCCGCCGGCCAGGTCATGGCCCTGATCGGCCCCAGCGGCGCCGGCAAGAGCACGCTGATCCGCTGCATCAACCGGCTGGTGGAACCCACCGCGGGCAGCATCGTCCTCGACGGAGAGGAACTGACCACGCTGCGGGGCGGCAAGCTGCGCAGTGCCCGGCGCAACATCGGCATGATCTTCCAGAGCTACGCCCTGGTGGAGCGACTGTCGGTGATGGAGAATGTGCTCTCCGGCCGACTCGGTTACATCGGCTTCTGGCGCAGCGTCTGGCGCCGTTATGACCCCGCCGACATTCAGCGCGCCTGCGCGCTGCTGGAGCGGGTGGGGTTGCTGGCCATGCTCGACAAGCGCGGCGATGCGCTGTCAGGCGGGCAGAAACAGCGCGTCGGCATCGCCCGGGCATTAATGCAGGAGCCGAAGCTGCTATTGGTAGACGAGCCCACCGCCAGCCTCGACCCGAAGACGTCGCGCCAGATCATGCGTCTCATCGTCGAGCTGTGTCGCGAACAGAACCTGGCGGTGATCATCAATATTCACGACGTGGCGCTGGCGCGGCAGTTCGTGGATCGCGTGGTCGGCCTCACCGCCGGGCGCATCGTCTTCGACGGCAGCCCGGATGAACTCACCGACGAGACTCTGACCCTGATCTATGGCGAAGAGGACTGGTCGACCGCCGACGAGGCCGCGGACTCTGCAAGCGAGGAAGAGAGCAACGATCCGTTGAGTACCATCGCCAAGGGCGCCCATCCGTGACCGGCGCCACCCGCATCGATCTGGCCCGGCAGGGACGCTGGCGGCCGTTGCCGTTCGTAAGCAATACCTGGCTGCGCCGGGGACTGAACCTGGCCTTATTGGTGTACCTGGCGCTTGTCTACTACAGCGTCGAGGTGAACTGGGGCCGGGTTGCCGAAGGGATGGAGCGGGGACTCAACTTTATCGGCTCCTTCCTGAGCCCGGACTTCGTCAGCCGCACCGGCGAGATCTTCCAGGGCCTGGCGGAGAGCCTGACCATGACCTTCACTTCGACGGTGATCGGCGTGGCGCTCGCCATCCCCGTGGGACTGGGCGCCGCACGCAACATCGCCCCCCTGCCGGTCTATCTGCTCTGCCGCGCCGTGATCGCCGTGTCGCGCACTTTCCAGGAGATCATCATCGCCATCTTCTTCGTCGCCATGGTGGGCTTCGGGCCATTGGCGGGGGTCATCACCCTGGCTTTCGCCACCATCGGCTTCATGGCCAAGCTGCTGGCCGAGGACATCGAGGGCGCGCGCGCCGAGCCCATGGAGGCGATCCGCGCCACTGGCGCAGGCTGGTGGCAGTGGGTGCACTACGCCGTGCAGCCGCAGGTGATGCCGCGCCTGATCGGCCTGTCCCTGTACCGTCTCGATATCAACTTCCGCGAGTCCGCCGTCATCGGCATCGTTGGCGCCGGCGGCATCGGCGCCACGTTGAACACCTCCATCAACCGCTACGACTACGACACCTCGGCCGCCATCCTGCTGCTGATCATCGTCATCGTCCTGGCCAGCGAATACGTCTCCGGCATCGTGCGCAGGTTCATCCAGTGATGATAATGAGAGCCCACCGCGACTATCTCAGGCCATTGCCAGCCGCTAGCGGGAGAAGCAGTGCCCTCGACAAGCCCGGAACGCCGCGCGAGGCAGCCGGTGAGCGCCCGGGCTCGACGTCCAAAGGCAAGCCATCGACTGGAGCCGCCAAGCGCAAGAACTCGTTACTCAGAGTAAATACTCGGAGTAAACCATTATCCAGCCTGCCCATAGGGTGGCAACCGCGCCTGTGCCGATGGCATGCGACGCTACCCGTTCATTTCATAATAGATTTACTCAGAGTAAATACTCGGAGTAAACGGGCTTGCCAAGGGTTGGTGTATCGCAAGGTAAGAGGGAGCCTGCCACCATGCCGCTGACGACGGTCGACGACAGACCGGTGTGGCGTCGCCGGGAACCACTGCAGCAGTACGCCGTCTGGGCCGGCTGGTTCGTCGGCGTGGCGCTCTTCGCCTTCTGCTTCAAGCTCATCTCGGACAACACCATCTGGGAATTCCTGATCGACGCGCCACAGCAGGGCGCGAGCCTCATCGGCCGCATGATTCCGCCGGACTGGTCCATCACCGGCTCGCTGCTATTGCCACTGTGGGACACCCTCAACATCGCCACGGTGGGCACGGCGCTGGGCATCGCCATCGCCTTTCCGCTGTCCTTCCTGGCCGCCCGCAATACCACGCCCCATCCGCTGCTGCGCGGCCTGGCCCTGACCGTGATCGTCAGCTCCCGCTCCATCAATGCGCTGATCTGGGCGATGCTGCTGGTGACCATCGTCGGCCCCGGGGTGTTCGCCGGCATGATCGCCATCGCCCTGCGCTCGATTGGCTTCGTCGGCAAGCTGCTGTACGAGGCCATCGAGGAGATCCACCCGGAACCAGTGGAGGCGGTGACCGCCAGTGGCGCGGCCAAGTCCCAGGTATTGGCCTACGCCGTGTGGCCGCAGATCCTGCCGGCCTTCGTCGGCATCGGCATGTACCGTTGGGACATCAATATCCGCGAGTCCACCGTGCTCGGCCTGGTGGGCGCCGGCGGTATCGGTCTGCAGATGAACGCCGCCATCAACAACCTGGCCTGGGGTCAGGTGGCGACGGTGTTCGTGCTGATCTTCGCCACGGTGGTGCTGTCCGAGTGGGCCTCGGCGAAGATCCGCGGTGCCATTTACTGAGTAGCCGGCGCGGCTGGTCGGTCGTTTCGCCCAGGCGTGTGTAGCGCCGGCAATTCCTCAGCCGGATCGAGTATTTATTCCGGCAGCGCTGCCAGCCCAGCTTGTCTCCCGATCCCAGGAGTCCAGGTGTCTTTACCGGGATAAGCGACAATCCGGTGCGATGAAACAACGCACGCTCTCGTGCAGGCGATCGAAACGGGGATTGAACGTCGGCCGCCGTACCAGGCGACCGTCATACAGCCCCGTCTCATCGACGCGCCCGGCATCCACATAGACAGTCTCCGGCGCGGCTTCCAGGCAGCGGCTGAAGCGGTCATTGTCGGCAAGATAGCCGAGACACACCGGGTAGTTGCCGTCGCGGCCGTAGTGGGGATCGTCCGGCGGTATCATCAATGCGACATGGGAGTAGCTGATGAAGCGCGGGTCGTCGATGTCGAAGTCGATCACCTCGATACCGGCGCAGGGAGCGGTTAGCGGCGTATCGCCGCTGCCGGCGAACCACAGCAAGTGGCTGCTGGTCTTGTCGGCATGGTCACAGAAGTATTGCAGCGCCAGTTGCCGGTCCACCGTGGTGTCGTCGCCGCTGACCAGCATCAGCACCGGCACCGGCAGCTCACCGCGCGTGCCACTGCGCACTTCATTGGTCAGGCGGTAGAACTCGGCGATGCCATGGGCCGAGGACGACTCGTATTTCACCGCGTCCGTGTCCGGCAGCTGGCTCAGCCAGGGCCTGACCAGGCGCAGGTAGGGCGTCAGCCAGATGCTGCCCGACTCGACGCCCAGTGCCGGCACCACCAGCACCAGCCGCTTGATGAGTGTCTGCCCGGGATGACGATTGAGATAGTCCAGCGCCAGGGTGCTGCCGTTGGAGTAGCCGACCACCGTCAGTGCGTCCACCTCGGCAGCAAAGCTGGCGACGCCGAAGTCCACCGTCTGTCGCCAGTCCTGCCGGTCGACGGCGCGCAGATCGCCCGGAACGGTGCCATGTCCCGGCGTCAGCAGGCCGCGGATCAGTGCGCAGGGGAAGTCCTGCCTGAGGCGAGCGGCGAGATGGCGGGTAAGATAGGGCGAGTCGGTCAATCCGTGCAGCAGCAGCACGCCCTGGCGCTCGCCGGGCGCCTGCTGCTCGCAAGCCGTGGCAGGGGCAATCTCGTAGGGTGCGCGCATGGCCGCCACCTCGTCCAGGCTGTAGCGCCCGAGAAACGGACTCTGTCCCGGCAGGAAATAGTACTCCGCCAGCGCCTGACGAATGCGGCGCTCGTTCTGCTCGAGATAGGTGACGAAGCTGTCGTCGGCGGCGGGGATGTAGGCGGGGCTGTCGGAATACTGCAGGCGCGGTGGATAGTCCGGCCGCACCAGCACGAGTACGGCGACGCCGACGATCACCGATATCGCCAGTACCACCAGGAGTCTTCTCAGCAGCGTCATGGTGGGGGAGAGAGTAACCGGTATTCACCGGCCTGACCATCCGAGTTGGCTGTGTCAGTGTGGAGGGCATGCCTGACTTCGAGAATATGTCCGGCGAGGAACTGTTTAACTATAACGCCG
>JBBDSI010000147.1:0-1222 GCA_040905005.1 Pseudohongiellaceae bacterium | reverse complement strand
GAATACTGGGAGTATGCCTATTTCTTCTGGGTGAAGGTGTTCGCGCTGAGCTTCGCCCTCGGCGTGGTCTCCGGGGTGACCATGAGTTTTCAGTTCGGCACCAACTGGCCGGGCTTCATGGAGCGGGCAGGCAACATCGCCGGGCCGCTGCTCGGCTACGAGGTGCTGACGGCTTTTTTCCTGGAAGCCTCATTCCTCGGCATCATGCTGTTCGGCAAGCAGCGCGTCAGCAACACCATGCACCTGGTGGCGACGGCGCTGGTCGCCGCCGGCACCACCTTCTCGGCGTTCTGGATCCTGTCACTGAATTCCTGGATGCAGACGCCGACCGGTTTCGAGCTGGTGGACGGCAACTTCGCGATCGTCAGCTGGTGGGAGATCATATTCAATCCCTCATTTCCCTATCGTCTCACCCACATGGTCCTGGCCTGTCTGCTGACCGCCGCCTTCCTCGTCGCGGGTATCAGTGCCCTGCGCTGCCTGCGCGGTGTCGACGGTCCGGCCACCTGGCGCGTCATGCGCACGGGCATCGTACTGGCCGCGATCGTCGCGCCGCTGCAGATCTTCGTCGGCGACCTCCATGGCCTCAATACCCTGAAACACCAACCGGCCAAGGTGGCGGCGATGGAGGCGGTGTGGGAGACCGAGCGCGGCGTTGGCTTCATCCTGTTTGGTATCCCCGACGAGGAGGCGCGCACTACGCACTTCGCCATAAAGATTCCCTATGCCGCCAGCCTCATTCTCACGCACGAGCTCAACGGTGAGGTTCGCGGCCTCAACGAATTCGAGGGTGAGCATCCGCCGGTGGCGCCGGTGTTCTGGTCGTTCCGGGTCATGCTCGCGGTGGGCGTGACCATGCTGGCGGTAAGCTGGTGGGCTGCCTGGGAACTGTTCTATCGCCGCCAGTGTAGCCGCCTGCTGCTGCGCGTGCTGTCGTTCATGACTTTCTCCGGCTGGGTGGCGGTGCTGGCCGGCTGGTATGTCGCGGAGGTGGGACGGCAGCCGTGGATAATCTACGGTGAGCTGACCGTCGCCGAGGTGGTGGCCGACCACGGCGGCGGCACGGTGCTCACGAGCCTGCTCATCTATGTCACCCTCTACGCCTTCCTGCTGGTGTCCTATGTGGTGGCGCTGCGCTATCTCGCCACCAAGCCGGCGCGCTCGCTGGGTGAATCGGGAGAGGTGGGGATGACGGAGGAGGGGTCGAGTCATGGCTGAGTGG
>JBBDSI010000146.1:3820-7270 GCA_040905005.1 Pseudohongiellaceae bacterium | reverse complement strand
GCGGCACCATCGGCGGCGTCTTCTCGAGTCAGAACATCGAAGTCATCGACTTCGGCGTGCCGCTGCTGTCCATCCACACACCCTTCGCCATCAGCTCGAAGGTGGACGTGTACAACCTGTATCGGGCCTCGAGGGCCTTCTACGATTTCCGCAGCGAATGATCCGGTCCAGGAGTCCGACAGGACGCAGGAGGGACAGGCTCCTAGCCCGGACTATTCATGCACAACCTACTGCGGACGCCCGATTTTCCAAAAGAGTACCCGAAAAGACAGCGCGTGCTCCCGTTAGGTGCTCGACGTACTGTCAAGTACGCCTGCGCGCCTTCCGGTCCGCGCCACGCTGTCTTTTCGGGCATCTCGACGCCCTCGCTACGGCCGTTCATGAATAGTCCGGGCTAGACCGGAATGCCGTGTGCTTCCCGCTTGCCGCGCTCTTTCTTCTGCCGTCGCATCTCCAGCAGCGCGTCCAGGCTGAGCCCGCCACCCCCGAGGCTGAACAGCGCCAGATAGACCAGAAAGTACATGGCCGCCAGTTCACCGTTGTTCAGCGTCGGAAACCAGGCGAGGTGGGCGGTGGCATAGGCCATGATCATCAGGACCATGGCGACGAAGGAGATCATGTGTGTCCACAGGCCGATGAGAATGAGCAGGCCGCCGAACAACTCGATCACCCCGGCCACGAACAGGGCATTGATGTTCCATGGCATGGCGAAGACAATGGTATCGGCGATATTGACCGTCGTCATGCCGCCCCCGCGAAACACCTGCGGGTTGTCGCCGAACAGCTTGCTGTAGCCGTGGGTCATGAACATGGCACTGGCCAGCATCCGCAGCAGCGTCCAGCTGAGCAGTTCGATCGCTGCCCCGGCTTTGCCGAACAGGCGGTCCACTTTGTAGATCATGATTCAGGCCCTCAGGTGGTGAGTCTAAAAATTCCTTTACAATCATAGGAGCATCCTGTGAGCGCGTACAAGCCCTTACTGATCATCAAGACCGGCAATACCATCGCGACATTGAAGGCTCGCGGCCTCGATTTCGAGGACTGGTTCCGCGCAGGCTGCGGTCTGCGTGATTCCGAGTGTCGCACGGTATCCCTCTTTCTCGGCGAGCCGCTGCCCGCGCTGGACGAGGTGGGCGCCATCATCGTCACCGGCTCTCCGGCCTTTGTCACCGACCTGGAGCCCTGGAACCATGTCGGCGCCCGCTACCTGCGCCAGGCCCATGAGCAGAACGTACCTATCCTGGGCGTGTGCTACGGTCACCAGTTGCTGGCCTGGGCGTTCGCCGGCGAAGTTGACTTTAATCCAGCCGGCCGGCAGATAGGGACAGTGGCGTTGGAACTCACCGCTGCCGGTGCGCGGGACGCACTCCTGGCGCCTCTGGCCGCGCATCCCCGGGTGCAGGTCTCGCACCTGCAATCGGTACTGGCGCTGCCGCCGGGAGCCGAACTGCTGGCTTCCAGGAAAGAGGACCCCAACCATGCCTTCAGAATGGGGGACTCTACCTGGGGCGTCCAGTTTCATCCGGAATTCAGCGCGGAAGTCACCAGGGCCTATATCAAGGAGCGAAGAGCGGTACTGACCGAGGAGGAGCTGGAGCCGAATGCGCTACTAAAATCCGTTTCCGACACACCGCAAGCGGTGGGTGTCCTCAAGCGCTTCGTGGCGCACAGCCTTCAGCGCAACGTCGAGTAGACCCGCTGCCCCAGCGTGACCTGACCCAAGGCGCACCGCCGAGCAGGGCCGAAACCCCGACGGTCTGCAACGCGGCCGAATCTCTGCATTTACTCCGAGTGCTTACTCGCAGTATTTACTCTGAGTGTTTACTCGCTGCATTTACTCTGAGTGTTTACTCGCAGTATTTACTCCGAGTGCTTACTCGCTGTATTTACTCTGAGTGGTTGCTCTGAGTGCTTACTCTGAGTCATTGCTCTTATGCCAGGCGCGCCGCCGGTCGAGGCCGTTATGGTCCCTGGCGGTCTGGAACGTGGCTGGAGGACTGGCGGGACGCCCTGCTGTGGTCTCTGGGATGCCAGTTATTGGCGGGACAGGACGCTTGCGTGGACGATCAGCCCGAGGCGCTGCTCATTGCTTCCTCTTCGATGGCCTCCAGCAAGCGCAGGCGTGTCGGTGCGCCCAGGAAGCGACCATTGACGTACACCGCGGGCGTCGACCTGACCCCGGCGGCGTTGCCCCCGCGCTGGTCGTTGCGTACCTTGTTGATCACCTCTTCGGACGCCATGTCGGCCTGGAGCTGGTCCAGGTCGAGATTCAGCTCCAGCGCATAGCTGTCGAATTCCTCTTCCACAGTGGTTAGGCCCGACCAGATGGGCTGGTTGGCGAACAGATAGTCATGCATGGACCAGAAGCGATCCTGGCGGGAGGCAGCCTCGGCATATAGTGCCGCGGTCCAGGCGTGGGGATGGGTGGTGGTGATCGGGAAATGGCGGAAGACGATGTGCGCCTCGTCGTTGATCTGTGGCCACAGCTGCATCAGTGTCTGGTGTTCGGTGGCGCAGGCCGGGCACTGGAAGTCGGCATAGACGACGACGCTCACCGGCGTGGCGGGGTTGCCGCGGATATGGTCGTTCTCGGCGATCTCCACCGGGGAATAGGTCGGACCCTGGCTGAACAGCGTGTAAAGGATAAAGAGGAGCAGCACCGGGGCCACGCCATAGAGCCCTACCTTGCGCATGAGCGCCAGTGTCTGTTCCCGTTGTTCCGCGGCGCGCTGCTTCTCTTCTTTTTTCTGTCTCTGTCGTTCCCGCTTATCCATCGTGTGGCCTTCTCTTTCGTTTCTCTTTCCCGTGTCTGTGACCCGACTGCCCGCTGGGCAACCCCGCCAGGAGGGGATGACTATACCCAATTGTTGCATAAATTTCTGGTTGCAGGGGCCGGAGAGTAGTGTTTCCAGGGTGTGGCGCGGAGATTTTCAACCGGCGCATAGCTCACACTATGTGCGGATTGAAGAATTGAGCACGCGTCCTGGCAATGTTGCGCTGCGGGGAGTGTAGCGGTCCGGCGGCAGACAATTATGCAATGATCGGGTATACGAAGATTGGTCACCGGCTGCCATCGCCGGGGGCCAAGCGGCGCCGCTCAGACGGCGGCCAGAAAGAGGATGACGGCGTAGACAATCTTGAAGCCGATATGGATGGCCTGGTCCTGGTGCACGCTGATCCAGCCCTCACACTTGGCGAAGTCGGTAACCCAGTGGGCGATGGTTTCCACCAGGCCCAGGACCAGGGCATGGGCGGCCCCCAGGATGCTGAAGGCCACCACGTAGACCACGCCGCCGTGGACCAGCGCATGGGCGGTCATCCAGTACCACCAGTTGGGAAAGAGGCTGTGCTCCTTGTTGTGGATCTGGTCGTGGCGGTTCTTGCCGTAGCCCATGGCCTCGGGCTGCAGCACGAAATCCGCCAGGGCGTGACCGAAAATAAACAGGAATA
>JBBDSI010000146.1:0-3720 GCA_040905005.1 Pseudohongiellaceae bacterium | reverse complement strand
GCAGGCATGAATCAGTCGTCAGCAGCCTCATCGTCGGCGCCTTCGATGGTCTCGACGGTGGCGGTGAGCCGACCAAAGTCGAGGCGGGTCATTATTCTCTGACCGATCGCGGCGTCCGCTGCCTGCCGCAGCACGCGGCCGCGGGCATCAAAGGTAATGCTATAGCCGCGTGCCAGGGTTTGCAGCGGGCTTACTGCGTTGAGCCCTCGACCCAGCGCGGCAAGCCTGACCCGCTGCGCCTGCAGCATACCCAGAGCCGCCTGCCGCAGCCGGCGTCGCGTGTCGCCGCTGCGCTCGGCCAGCCGGGCCAGGGCGCGTACCGGTGAATTGACCCGCAGGCTCCGCTGCAATTGGTCCACGGTCTCACGCCGGTGCCGCAACTGTTGCAGGGCGTTGCGCCGCAATTGTTGCTCGAGCCGGTCCAGGGTCTGGGCGTGTTCCTGCAGGCGGCGGTCCGGGCGTTGCAGGTGCCGGGCCAGACCCGCAAGCGTCTGGCGGCGGCTGTTCAGGTAGTTGCGCCACTGCTGGCCAAGCAACTGGGCATAGCCGGCGAACTGGTCGGCGTACTCGTCCCGGGAGGGGCTTAGCAGTTCGGCGGCGGCGGAGGGCGTAGGGGCGCGCAGGTCGGCGACGAAGTCGGCGATGGTGAAATCGATCTCGTGGCCGACGGCGCTGACGACGGGCAGGTCGCTGGCGTGAATGGCCCGCGCCACAGCCTCTTCATTGAACGCCTGCAGGTCCTCCAGTGAACCGCCACCGCGACCGACGATCAGCGCCTCCAGGCCGAGCCTGTCGCGCAGGCGGTTGGCGGCGGCGATGGCCCTGACGATTTCACCTGGTGCCTGGCTGCCCTGCACCGCCACCGGCAGCAGGGTCAGGCGGGTAGCCGGGAAGCGGCGCCGGAACACGGTAAGCAGGTCGCGCAGCGCCGCCCCGGTGCCGGACGTGATGAGGCCGATGTGACGGTAATTGTTGCGCACCGCCTGCTTGCCCGCGGCATCGAACAGACCCTCCGCCTGCAGCTTCGCCTTCAGCTCCTCGAAGGCGCGGCGTAGCGCGCCGTCGCCGGCTTCTTCCATGCTCTCGACGATGAGCTGATAGTCGCCGCGCGCCTCGTAGATACTCAGGCGGCCCCGTACCACGACCTGCTGGCCGTTGTCCGGCCGGAACCGTACCAGTCGATTGCGTCCGGCGAACATGGCGCAGCGGATCTGGGCGTGCTTGTCCTTGAGACTGAGATACCAGTGCCCGGAGGCGGGCCTGGCCAGGTTGGAGATCTCACCCTCGACGGTCACGGTGGGGAAGTTGCTTTCCAGCAATGATTTCGCCAGCCGGTTGAGGCTGGTGACGGAGAGTACGGCGGGCTTGTCGGGGTCCGCGAACAACGCGGCGGGATCGGTGGCTGGCATGGGCACAGTCTAACCTACGCCCTGGGCTGACGCGAAGCCTGCCCGGCGTTACGTTGCCTTCTACCGGGCTAGCCGCTGCTCTGGCGTTCGTCGACCTTCGTGAACGACTCGCTGTTGCGCAGGCTGCCGTCCAGGTCGTAGGTGGTGATCTCCAGCTGATTGCCCGCCGGGCCGAAGGGGAAGGTCACCTTGACGAAGGCGCTGGTGCCTTCGCAATGTTCTGTGGTCCCGATAGGGGGCCTCTGATTTACGTCTCTGATTTACGGAAACAACTGCGATGAGTGTAGTGCGTCCCGTCGCCGCGCCCTTGACCCAGGTCAAACCCGGCGCAGGTCAGGACCGCTCGCCACGCAGAGTCAGGCGGTACCAGCCGATGGCCGCGAGCAGGAAATTCAGGTGCAGGAGCAGGGCAACGTTCCACTCGAAGGCGTCCTCGTAGTCCTCGTAGTTGGGCAGGATGACATCCAGTACCAGGGTGAGCAGGCCGATGCCGAGGATGAGCAACAGCAGACCCTGCTGCCAGTGCCGGCTGCGGTCGGACACACCCTGTTTGCCCAGTTGATAAACGATCAGCAACTGGCACAGGTAGGTGAAGGTGAAGTACAGGATGATGCCGATGCGGCGGGTGAGGCGGAAGCTATCACCAGTGGCGCCAAGCGCCAGAGCGTAGCATCCCAGTGCCAGCGCCGCCACAGCGCCGAGCCGGACGATGACCCTGCCGCGATAGCCAAGGCGGTTGAGTTGCAGATTGGCCTCACGCCAGTACCACCAGTAGACCCCGGCCATGGGCACCATGGTCAGCTTGAAGAAGAAGAAGGCCGTTCCCTGCCGGCCGGTGGCGCTAATGGAGGTGCAGCTTTCCCAATAGGGAATACAGTGGGGCACATGACCCTCGCCAGCGGCGATCAGGTAGGTGATATTGATGACCATAGTCGGCAACACGGCCAGGGCCAGGGCCAGGTAGAAGGGCAGGCGGTTCAGGCTGTGTGAAGTTGGCATAATCGTTGGCACAGTCGGCGGCACAGTCTCCGGCATAACGGACCTCGGCGGGCGTGTAGACGTGGTGTTTTCAGACAAGCGCTGGTCACGAAGGTAGCCTGTATGTATGCACGGCTCGTTAATTGCTATGCTGGGGTAGCGTCGGCGAGTACTATTGCGGCCCGGCGCTGAGACCTGTTATGAATGCAACTTTAGCAAATCAGCCCAGGCAGCGCCCGTCCGCGACGATCGCGTCGCTCCCGCTGCTATGGATGCTCCTGATTGTACAGTGGCCGCAAGTCGCCGCGGCACAACAGGGCGGCCTGACGTGCACGCCGGACTTCGAACCGGCGACACCCGGATTCGATTTCATCCGGCGGGAACACGCGGCACTCGCCGCGGACGATCAGGCACGCATAGGCCACGTCTACTATTCCCGCCTGCCAATATTTGATGAGTCTGACCCGGAAGAGGACAACTTCCTGTTTCGCTGGGCCAATGACTTCCATTTGCTGACCCGGGAAGAAACCATTTCCCGGCAACTGCTGTTCGCAGAGGGCACGCCCTACGAGCCACGGCTGCTGGCAGAGTCCGGCCGCCTGTTACGGTCCCAGAGTTATTTTGCGGATGCCGCCATCCGCCCGATCAGCAGGTGTGGCGACGACATTGCCGTCGAGGTGATAACGAAGGACAACTGGTCACTCACTCCCACTATCGCCTTCGATCGCTTCGGCGGCGAGAATACGTTCGCGGTCGGGATACGGGACTCCAACCTGCTCGGTCGCGGCAAGTTGCTGGATATCGGTTATGGCGATGATCTCGATCAGAGAACCAGCGAACTGCAGTACAAGGACAACAATGTCTTCGGTACGCGCATTCGCAACAGCACGACGATAGTGGACAGCGACGAAGGGGAGGTATTGGCCTTCGACACCGACCTGCCGTTCTTCTCACTGGACAGTCGGCGTTCCTGGGCGGTGCGCATGAAGAACGAGCAGCGCCATGATGAACAGTACTTCCGCGGCGAGGAAGTCTCGGAGGTGATTCATCAACTGGAAGACTATACGCTGGAGATGGGCTTCTCCAGAGGCCTGCGCGGCAAGATCGCCAATCGCTGGCGGGTGGGCCTGCGCTATGAGCGCAATGATTTCCTGCCTTCGCCGGATCTGCCAGCGCCGGCGCTGTTTCCCGCAGACAGGAAGCTGGTCTATCCCTATATCAGCTACGAGTCGGTGGAGGACGATTTCACCACCGCCGTGAATTTTGAACAGATCTATCGCACCGAGGATCTGCAGCTCGGACACCAGTGGTCGCTTGCCCTCGGCTATGCCAC
>JBBDSI010000145.1:0-7272 GCA_040905005.1 Pseudohongiellaceae bacterium | reverse complement strand
CGGTCGCAGAAGCAAACACCAAATCCATGTCTGAGAGATTTGTGGGACAGCAGTAGCTTTTCAGGGCTTTTTCCTAAGCGAAGGGACCGCGGAGCGGCGCGGACCGTGGTGAGCACAACCCCTGCCGCCACCAGCGCTGGGCACTGACCCACGAACCACGAACCTACTCACATTAGATTCAAGGCTCGAACTTGCGTGGTAATTTCAATAACGGAGTCTAGAATGAGTAGGTGAGGGTGGCGCTCAGCCGCAGGTCTTCGTCGAAGAGGACCAGCGGGGTTGCGCCGGAGGCGGCGATGGCGATGAGTTGGCCGCCAATGGCCCAGTTGTCGTTGACGGTGTAGTCGACGCCGATGAGGGCGAGTAGGGAATCAAGCGCCAGGTCGCCCTGCAGCGTTGAGGACAGTACCAGGTCGCCGTTCATCAGGTTGTTGCTGTAGCGCACGAGCCAGCTGCCGAAGATGCCCTGGTTCACCAGGGTCTGCCCTGGCTCCAGCCCTTCCCGTTCGTCCAGTAGTTTCTGCGCCTGGATGCCGAGGCTGACGCTCTGTTCATTGTCGATGCCGTACTCGAAACCGAAGGAGGTGCCCACCTGGTCCTTGCGCAGATCCACCGGGCTAGACAGGCTGTTGGTGCCGGGAAAGGCGAAGCTGTCGGCCAGCACATTGTGGCTGAAGGCAAGATCGAAATTGAGCAGCAGGCGGCCGATGGCGCGGTTGGCGCTGAATCCCAGCAGCAGAAAGTCGTTGATGTCCGGACGCGCGGTGTCACCGCCGGGTGCCGGCGGCTCGTAGCGCAACTGGTTCTCGTACAGATAGGCCGCCATCAGTGCGACATCGCTGCCCGCGAAGGAGCGCCGCCACTGTGTGCCCATCTCCAGCAGCACCTTGCCGCCGCGACTATAGTCGGGCAGATGGTAGCCGGGATCGAAGAACAGGGGACTACCGCGTACCGGCGCCGGGTTGAACTCGGGATAGAGGTTGAGGAAGGTGGAGACGCGGCTGGCGTTGTCGCCGCCGAAGAAGTCCCACACCAGCAGCCACTGGTTCAGGCGCGCATCCTCGATGTCGATGATGCTGAAGTCGCGAAACTCCACGTGGTTGATCACGTCCAGCACCGAATTGCCCACGGTCTCGCCCCACACCACGGTCTGGCGTCCGAGGCTGAAGCTCTGGGTGTCGAAGCTGCGCTGCACGAACAGCTCGTTGACCCGGGACTCGGTCTCGATGCTGTCACCGTTGCTGCGGTATTCGTAGTCCTCTGGCCAGTAGATGCGCGACTGGGCGCTACCCTGCAGCAGCCAGCCGGGGGCGAAGGGATTCTGGTAGCGCACGTTGATGCCGAGGCGGTTGGTCTCGATCTCCCGCGCCCGCGGCAGGGTGAAGCCCGGAGCCAGGTTCACGTTGTGGCTGTTGACCTGGCCGGAGAGCTGCTGCGTGATGCTTACGGTGAAGTCATCCAGCCAGCCGCTGCCCTCGCCGGCAGCGCTCTCCTCGAAGGGGGCGGCGAACAGCGCGTCATCATCGAAGCCGAAATCGGTGTC
Source organism: Pseudohongiellaceae bacterium (assembly GCA_040905005.1). GTDB lineage: Bacteria > Pseudomonadota > Gammaproteobacteria > Pseudomonadales > Pseudohongiellaceae > UBA9145. The sequence goes on along the minus strand of JBBDSI010000145.1, from coordinate 5,729 downwards.
CAGGGTGACATCGTCGCCCAGCACAGTGGGATCATCCTGCTGCGCGAGCGCCAGCGGCGGCCATAGCAGACCGGCCAGGAACAGGCTGTGCGTGAGACGAGGGAGTGTCATGGGCGATCAGTCTATCTGGGCGCGCAGATTCTGTAGTTCCGCCTCGCGGAAGGCGACGTCGGTCAGGGTGCGGGTGGTGAGAAACTCGTCTCTCACGTCCACGCCCAGATGGATCTCCAGGATGGCCATGTTGGACAGGCGGTTGCTCACCAGGTTCATCATGGTCAGTGAGCGCGCCATCCACACCTCGTTGACCAGTTCCACGCGCGAGGCCAGCAGGCGTTTTATCTCCTTGCCGTACTGGTCGTACATCTCCACCTTCAGCGGCACGTAGCGCTCCTGGTCGATGTAGTTCACGGTGCGTGAGTAGCGCGACTTGCGTGCCCGCTCCTCGTTCGGGATCATCTCGACCACCCACACCGGTCGGCCCTGCTCGGTGGTCTCCTCCAGCAGGTTGACCGCATACTCCTCCAGCTTGCCGGTGTCGGTGTCTTCGGTGGTGAACTCCGAGCCGAACACCGAGGCGGGCTCGGAGTCGTCGTCAGAGTTGCCGCTGGCGATGCGCTTGACGCGCCCCAGCGCCGACAGGTAGAGCCAGGTCTCATTGTCCAGTTCCGGATCGTCATAGGCGTAGGTGAGCATGCCGATGCCGCGCTCCGCCGCCGGCTCCTGGACGATGGTGACACCCTTCGTGTCCTTGCCGTCCGGGCCGTAGTTCTTGCTGACCGACTCCAGCGCCTTCACCCGCGGCCGTTCGGCGCAGGTGATGCGGTTGTCGCTGATGCCGAAGCGGCAGGTGGAGAGTTGCATCCGGTTGAAGGCCGAGTCGGAGGTGGCGAGTTGTGACTCTTCCACGCGCTCCATGATCTCGCGGCCGCTCAACTCCTGGGCGCTGGCTGCGGAGGCAAGCGCGAGGGCGGCGGCACCGAGGGTGAGGGTGGCGGCGCCGAGGTTAAAGAGTGCGGCAAGGATGATGGGGGTGAGCGATTGCGGCGATCTCATGCAGGACTCTCCATTTTCTTCATATTTTCCATAAAGGTGATGCGGGTATCGGCATTCTTCACGCCGAAGGTGGGTTTGAAAATCATGATCATGGCCGGGATCAGGAACAGGTCACAGAGCAGGGCGACGAAGATGGCGGCCGAGCCGAAGAAACCCATCTTGGCCATGCCAAGATAATCGGAAAAACTCAAAAGGGCAAAGCCCAGGCCCAGCACCATGGTGGTGAACATCACCGCCTGGCCGACGTCACGAATGGTCGTGCGCAGCGCCTCGCTGATGCTGCGCGTGCGGATCAGCTCCACCCGGTAATGGGTCATGAAGTGGATGGTGTCGTCGACGGCGATGCCGATGATCAGCGGCGCGATCAGCAGCGTGTCGGTGTCCAGGGAGATGCCGAGCAGGCCCATCATGCCGAAGCTGAGCAGGGCGGGAATGACGTTCGGGACCATCGCCATGATGCCGCCCTGCAGCGAGCCCAGGGTGATGATCATGATCAGGCTGATGACGCCGATGGCCACGGCGAAGCTGGCGAACTGGGAACGCGCGACCTCGTCGGCCATGCGCATCAGCAGCGCCATGGAACCGGTCAGGTAGACGTCCAGCTCCGGGAACTCCGCCTCCAGCGGGGCGAAGGTCTCCTCGATGTCGACGGCGATCTCGTCGAAGAAGCGCTGGTACTGATAGGAACCGGCGTTGTAGATGTTCAGGGTGATGTGGGAGCGGCTGTAGTCATCCGATACCAGGCTGCGCCGGTCCTCGGGGTTGGCGCTGTTGAACAGGTAGAGAAGCTGGGAAATCATCTGCTCGGAATCCGGCACGCGGTAATAGGCCGGGTCGTCGTCGTTCATGATCTGGTAGGTGTCCTTGACGATGTTGGCCAGCGAGTTGCTGCGCGTGACCTGGTCGGCGTAGCGGGTTTCGATGCGCTGCTGCAGGCTGTCGATGGCCTGTAGCAGCTCCGGGTCGTAGAGTCCGTCGGTGCTGCCGGTGTCCACCATGATCACCATGGACTGGGCGCCCGCCATGTTTTCGTCCACCACCTCGTAGGCCTGGCGGATGCTGCTGTCTTCCCGGGTCAGCTCGGTCATGTTGCTGTCGATGCGCACCTGCGACGTGCCGTAGGCGCAGATGGCGAGGACCGTCAGGAAGGTGCCGAAGATCGCCCAGGGCTGCTTCGCCACGAGATAGGGCACATAGCTGAGGATCTGCGTCTGCCAGTTGACGACGATGTAGGTCATTCCGGAGATGGCGACGATGTAGCTGCCGACCCAGGGGCCGAGCAGGGCGTAGGCGGCGGCGGTGTACAGGCCCGCGAACAGGACCTTCTTGCCTATATACAGAGTGTTCCAGCGTCTGCCGAGGCGATCGGCCAGGCTGGCGTCGCCGGCGCCCGGTGCACCCGGGTGCCACAGATCCAGCAGGATGGGCAGCAGGATGACGGTGAAGAAGAAGGCCAGGAACACGCCCGCCGCCGACATGAAGCCGAATACCCGGATCGGCACCAGGTCGGAGTAGGTCAGCGCCAGCACGCCGGCCATGGTGGTGATCGTGGTCACCAGGATGGCCAGGCCGGTCTTGCCGTAGGATTTTGACAGCGCCTCGTAATGTTCGAGGCCCTTGCGGCGGAAACTGAAATAGGCGCTCATCACGTGCACGCAGTCGGCGATGCCGACGGCGAACACCAGCAGCACGGTCAGCGAGATCATCTGCGAGATGGTGATGCCCAGCCACACGGTGATGCCCCAGGTCCAGGCCATGCTGGCGGCGATGGTCAGCATGGGCCAGAGCACGGCGCTGAAGGAGCGGAACAGTATCCATAGCAGAAGCGTGAAGATCAGCACCATGAGGATGCCCAGCACCATCATCTGGTTGAGGGTCTCCATCATGAATTCCATCATCGGCGGATTGCCCACCGGGTAGAAATCGAACTGGTCGCTGTATTTGTCCCAGATCGCCTGGGTCACCACATGAAAGCTGGTGTAGCCCAGCATGTCCATGGGCTCGAAGGTCACTTCCTGGATCTGCGCCGACTCGTCGAATGCCAGGTCGAAGGCCTCCTCGCCGGCGCCGGTCTCGAAATCCAGAAAGGCGTCATCCAGCGTCACCGCGGCGGCATCCACTGCGGGCACGTAATCGTCCACCGGCTGGGCGCCGAAGTCGGTCTGGATCAGCAGCGCGCCATAGCGGGCATCGGCGGAATAGAAGGCCAGCAGATAATCGTCCTGGGCCAGGGCGCGCGCCTTGATGGCGGCCAGTTCGGCGTCGCTCTCGGGAAGCTCCTCGGGGACCAGGCGACTGGAGAGCAGGGTGTCGCCCACGTTCTGCTGGTAGCGCAGGTTGGCGATGGACTGCACGCGGCGGATGTGGTTCAGCTCATTGAAGTCCAGCGCGATGCCGTCCACGGCTTCCGGGTAGTCGGCCGGGTCCAGCTCCTGCCAGTAGCGCAGGTCCTCGGTGAGCTGCTGGACTGCCGCGAGTGACTGCCTGGAGAAGACGTCGCCGTCCCTGGCGCGGTACACCAGGAATACCGAGTCGTCGCTGCCGAACTGACGCCGGAACTCATTCAGGGCGAACATGGCCGGATCTTCCTGGTCGAGGAAGCTGTCCGCGGTCATGTCCATCTGTGTGCGCGTGAAGATGCCCCAGACCATCAGCAGGGTCAGCACCACCAGGCCGGTGAGCACGAAGCGCTTGTAGCGCAGAACCCTGTTGGGCAGCCTGGCGAAGGCCTCACTGAGTCGCAGCAGCAGTCTTTCCATTACTTGTTCTCTTGCGGAACCAGGCGGTCATGTTGTCTCCGGCCCGGCATTATAGAATAGCCATTCCCATGCTGTCGGGCGTGCGGGCCGGAACCATGGCGTTGAGCGCTCGTCCTGCCTCGTCTGCCCCTCATTCTCCGCTCTCCCCGGCGCCGCTGTGGCGTTCGTTGCGGAAGTAGTAGAGCAGCGAATAGGCGACGGGCGCCAGCACGGGGCCGATGCAGAGGCCGACGGTCATCCACAGGTTACTGTAGAAGGTATTGATCACCAGCAGCAGAAGCCCGCTGGCGACCATCAACTGGCCCATGAAGCGGTGGGTGGCCTTCCAGTTGGCATGCGAGGCCAGGGTCCAGGGAATGCGCAGCCCCACGAAGAAGTTGCGCTCGGTCTTGCCGAAGACGTTGCCGGTGATCAGCAGGAACAGCGCCATGCCCCAGGAGAAGAAGCGCACGAAGACGTCGAACTCGCCGCCGTGCAGGAGCAGACCCAGGTGCAGAAACAGCATCATCGCGCCGACGCCGAAGACGATGGTGTCCATCGCGCGCTTGCTATTGGGCATGGAAAACTTTTTCGGCGAGATGCGGATCAGCAGATTCACCACGACGATCAGCACGGCGAAGATCAGGGGCTGTAACGTGGCTATCAGCGCCCTGGGACTGTAGTCATCCACCTCGCCCTGGAAGTTGAAGCGGGAGGGCACCTGTTCCGGTAACTGGCTCCAGAGGACGAGGCTAATGACGATCATCGCGCCGAGGGCGCAGAAACTGAGTAGGTTGGCTCGGATGAATGACATGATGGACTATTCCTGTTTGCCGTTTTCTTTCTTGTTTTGGAAGAACGCGAAGATGAACTGCGCGGCGTCATCGAACACGCTGGTATTAATGGAGTAGCAGATGCTCTGGCCCTTGCGCCGCGCCTGCACCAGATCCGCGGCCTTGAGCTTACTCAGGTGGTGGGACATGGACGGCCCGCTGATGTCGAAGTGCTCGCCCAGCTCACCGGCCGACATCTCGCCCTTCTTCAGCAGGTCGAGAATCTTGCGCCGGGTGGGATCGGCGATGGCTGCCAGTACTTCCTGCATAGCTACTCCTTAGATATTTAAAAAAGTATCTAAATATCTAAGTAGTGTCAATACCTGCGTTCTTTATCATGTCTGCCAAAGGGTTACGCCCAGGTGGGAGAACCCGGATGCCAGGGGGCCCCGCCACTGCGCTGCGGGTACAATATGCCGAGCCGGAGGGATGGCCGTCGAGTCCGGCGCCACGAGAGACTGGGAGTGACAATGACGATCTGGGTCGATGCCGACGCCTGTCCCGCGGTAATCAAGGACATTCTCTATCGGGCCGCCCAGCGCCGGGGTGTGCCGCTGGTGCTGGTGGCCAACCAGCCCCTGTCGGTGCCGCCGTCGCCCCTGATCCGTTCGATTCAGGTCAAGTCCGGGTTCGACGTGGCGGACGACGAGATTGTCGCCCGCATTGCGGCGACGGACCTGGTCATTACCAGTGACATCCCCCTGGCGGCAGAGGTGCTCGCCAAGGGCGCCAGTGCGCTGAGCCCGCGCGGCGAGTTATTTAATGAGAGTACGATCAAGTCACGCCTGACCATGCGCGACTTTCTCGAGACGATGCGCTCGAGCGGCCTGCACAGCGGTGGGCCGCCGGCTCTTAGTCAGCGCGACCGCAAGGCCTTCGCCGATCAACTGGACCGCTGGCTGGCACGCGCTTAGCCCGGCGCGACGTGTTTATGGGCAGTTGTAGACGCCGAAGATCTGCGAGCCGTCCTGGATGACCGATTCCGGCACGATGGTGTTGCCGCCCATGACTCCGGCCTCGTTGCGCGCCAGGGTGAGCAGTTCCTCCTGCAGGCGCCGGGCGCTGCGATCGACCCGGACCACCTCGTCCAGGGAGCGGGCGGTGG
>JBBDSI010000144.1:0-1228 GCA_040905005.1 Pseudohongiellaceae bacterium | reverse complement strand
CGAGAGAACTGGACCTCAGGCTCATGCTCCGCGAGGGAGGCCGCAACCTCATGGAACTGCCCTTGCCCGAACTCTACGATCGCGCCTGCGCCCATGACTGGATGTTTGCCTGTGAGCGTAGTGGAAGCAAAATATGAGCAGGCCAGCAGGAGCCCCGGAGGGACAGACTCCCCCGACTGAGAGTAAAGTGCCAGGTCGCACTACCGGCTTCCTGATAATGACGACCATGATCGTGTTCGTCACCGCGTTCATGACGGCGCAGCGCAATCGTGAAGCGGACAATTCGCAACAGGTGGACCCGGCCAACGCCTTGCCCGGCTTTCGCGCCGACGCCTGGTATCTGCCGGACGAGCCGCTACTGGGCTTCGTCGAGGTTCCCGCCGGCGAGTTCACCATGGGCAGCAACCCTGCCCTGGATCGCATGGCCTATGAGAATGAGCGCTGGTCCTCCCTGCAGCGACAGGGAGAAGTCGATCTGCCGCAGTTCTATATCGCCCGCTTCGAGACCACCCAGGCGCAATTCAACGCCTTCTCCCGCGCTACCGGTCTCGGTCAGGAGGCAGTCGATACCATGGTGCCTGGGAGCTATCCCGTGACCAATGTGACCTGGCCCAACGCGTTGGCCTATGCGCGCTGGCTGGAAGAGCGTCTGCGCGATTCCACGCTGACGCCGCCACCATTACGCGAGTTTCTCGAATCGGGTGCACGGGTCACCCTGCCAAGCGAGGCCGAGTGGGAGAAGGCCGCGCGGGGTAGCGATGGCCGAATATTCCCCTGGGGATCGCAACCTCGACGCGACCTGGCCAACGTCGACGGCGACTCGCTGACGACGGTTGGTGACGGCGAATGCGACACCTGTGCTCATGGCCTTGAAGACATGGCTGGGAATGTGTGGGAGTTGACCCGCTCCCCCCTGCAGGACTATCCCTTCGATCCCACTGACGATCTGGAAGTAAGCGAGGAGGATCCGCTGTATGTCATGCGCGGCGGCTCTTATGCCGATGCGGTCAACAATGCGCGCACGGCGATTCGCGGGGCGGTCGATCCGGGCGCGCGCCGCCCGACCATCGGTTTCCGTATCGTCATCACGCAGCGGTAGAGTTTATTTATAGCCCTGTCTATAGCTCGAACTATCCGTCAGCCAATGCCAGTGGTCAGTTGATTGGATGATCAAACAGATTGCTCTCGGCCAGCATGCGAATCATGGCGATGGCGTCCCTGTCGACCC
>JBBDSI010000143.1:0-1235 GCA_040905005.1 Pseudohongiellaceae bacterium | reverse complement strand
ATGGACCGCTCTCCAACCAGCGCAGTAGATCAGCGTGAGTCCGACAGGCTCCCAGCCTTTGCTTTTCCAGGAACATGGAGCCGTCAATGGCGCTCCAATATACTCCCTTGACGGTAAGGTCGCGCCTGCAGCCCCCGGAAATGGTGAACGGGATCTGAGCGCTATCTGGTCTAAGATGAAACCTTTATGCTGAGTCGAGCGTAGTTAATAGTGTTGCTGTTGCCCCGGCGAGCAACACAGTGACCAGCGCGGCTCTCACACTGACAATGACAGGCGCCTGGCCATTGGCAACGAAGCAGAGGTAGCACGGCTCACAACCCACTGATCATCAATTGCGAGGCAGCCCATGCAATTCCCACTCTCCAGCGCGAACCCGTTAATCCTGTCACTGTTGACTTCCCTACTACTGGCCACGAGCGTCACCCAGGCACAGCCGGCGGATTGGGAAATCGATCCCGAGCACTTCTCCATCGCCTTCGGAGCCGGCCACATCGGCTTCCAGCAGCAACTCGGTATGTTCCTCGAGGCATCGGGGAGTTTCCGCTACGACCCCGCGACGCGGGAATTGATTTCCGGCCGTGTCGAGGTGAAGGCGGACAGTATCTTTACCGATCATGATGATCGTGACGATCACCTTCGCGGCAGAGACTTCCTGAATGCCAGGAGACATCCGGTCATCGCCTTCGAAGCTACTAAATGGACGCCCAGTGGCGAGGATGAACGGCGCGGAACACTGACCGGCAACCTGACCATGCTGGAGGAGACCCACCCGGTCGAGCTGGACGTGACCATCAACAAGCAGGACAGGTATCCATTCGGCCACCGTAGTGAGACGCTGGGAATCTCCGCTAACACGACGATCCTTCGCAGTCGCTGGGGCATGGACTACGGTGTGGCCGATAACCTGGTCGGCGACGAAGTGAGTCTGCGCTTCGAGTTCGAGGCACTGCGCCAGTAATACCGGATACAGAACCAGTCGACCGCTTGTGAACGTGGCGTGTCGCCTCCGGATTGCGTCTATGCCCGCATCACCTGCACCGACGAGATATCACGCACGCGATAAATAGTGCCAGGTACAATCTCTGGTCTGATTCAGCATTGACAGCGGCCCCCGCTACTTCCCGATAGCTCCTCACCCCCGCCCCACTCTGAGCAAGCACTCTGAGTGCCTACTCTGAGCGCTTACTCTGAGTGCTTACTCTGAGTGCTTACTCTGAGTGCTTACTCTGAGTGCT
>JBBDSI010000142.1:3398-7327 GCA_040905005.1 Pseudohongiellaceae bacterium | reverse complement strand
AGGAGCGCCATAGAAAGCCGTCGGACGCATTCCACGTTCGGGCGCCCGCGCGATTGCCAGCACCGCGCCTGATTCCATACAATGCGGGCATGACGACGAAAAAACTGAAGAACGAAGCCGGCCTGCTGAAAGAGGCCTTGAAGGTCGGCGCCCGTTATTTCGAGAAACGGGGCGCCGGCAAGTTCGAGGACTCGGATCACGCCGACCTGAAGACCCGCGCTATCTACCTGTTGCTGGTCAAGGACAATCTCATTCAACCTCTGGCCAAGCAGGACGAGAGCCTTCCCAACATGCGCCACAAACTGGCCATCTGGTTGGCCAGGAACCTGCCGGAAGACCATGAGTTACTGCAATAACTGTAATAGTACTACCGGTGCCAGGTCACCCAGACGCCGGTCGCGGTGCGCAGGCCTGCTGGGCGCATTACTGCTGAGTACAGCAGCAGGCATCGTCCTGGCCGATGCCGATTCGGCCAGGCTGGCCATGGAAGGCCCCGACAACCCCCTGTTCCTGCTCTCCACCTCGCGCGGGCAGATCTACATCGAAATGCTGCCGGCGGAGGCGCCCGCCAATGCCGCACGTGTGATGGCGCTGGCCCGGGGAGAGATCGAGATCACCGACGCGGACAACGGCTTCAGTTTTACGCCGGCATACTATGACGGGCAGCGCTTTCACCGTACGTTACCTGGCTTCGTCATCCAGGCGGCGTCACCCGCCTATCACCCGCTGGGCGGCCCCGGAGAATTGCTCGCCGATGAAATCAACGCCGATGCCCTGGGCCTGGACACCGAACAGGTGCTGACCGCGGACGCCAGCGTCAACGCCCTGCTAAACATCACCGATGAAGAGGCCTTCGTCGCCGAGGTGTTGACACCACTGTACGCGGCCATGAACATCGACGATGCCGCTGAGCTGGCGGCGCGTCAGGACGAGGTTTACACACGCCTGCAGTCGCTGACAGTAAAGTCTCTCTATGAGCTGCAGGGGCATCGCTACGTCGACCGCTTTGCCACTCGCGCCATCAGCCGTGGTGTTGTCGCGCTGGCCAATTCCGGACCGGACAGCAATGGCGCCGAATTCTTCATCGCCCTGGCCGATGTGCCCTCCCTCACCGGCCGCTACACCGTCATCGGCCGGGTCGCGGAGGGCATGGCGGTTGCCGACGAGATCGGCGCGACGGCCATAGACGCGGAAAGCTTTTCAAGACTGAGTACCGTGATTTATTCTTTCGACGAAATCGAAAGCGCGGCGGCGCCAACTGCGGCCACGCAATGACCCCTCTCCAGGAGAGCAAGGGCCCTGACAGGATGCGAATTAGTCGAACAGGACACTAGACATGTCGAAGAAATCGAAGAAGGCGAAAGACCAGGGCACCTATGCCCTGTGTATCACCGTCGGACTGATGCTGGGTCTTGGCCTCGGCCCGCTCATGGGCTCGGTGCTCATCACCATGATGGTCGGGGCCGCCCTCGGCGGTCTCGCCGGTTATTTCTTCACGCAGCGCGCCAATCGCCGGAAACCACCTCATTCCCGCTGATCAGGTAACCTCCACCTGAAAGACCTCGCGCGTGTACGGCGGCAACGAATCCAGAATCTGCCTGCCGTAGCGGCGGTTGATGATGCGCTCATCAAACAGGGTAATCTGACCCGTGTCGGTTTCGCTGCGTAACAGCCGGCCGCTCGCCTGCAGCAGTCTGAACGCCGCATCCGGCACGGCCAGGGTCATGAACGCATTACGCCCCTGCTGTTCCACCCAGGCAGCGAGGGTCATCTCCACCGGATCGTTGGGCACCGCGAAGGGAATGCGGGCAATCAGCACGTGCGTGCAGTACTTGCCCGGCAGGTCCACACCCTCGGCGAAACTGGCCAGGCCGAATATGATGCTGCCCTTGCCCTCGTCCACGCGCTGGCGGTGAAACTTGATTAGCTGCGCCTTCTGGTAATCGTCCTGGCACAGCACCAGTTCCCGCCATTCCTCCGTCAGGCCCTCCAGCACGTCCTGCATCTGCCGCCGGCTGGAGAACAGCATCAGTGCCGCGCAGTCCCTGTTCAGCAGTTGCGGGATGGCACGAATCAGCGCCGCGGTATGCCGCTCCGTGTCCGAGGGATCGCAGGCGAGGCGCGGGATCACCAGTCTCGCCGCGGCGGCGAAGTTGAAGGGGCTGGGGATACTCACGTAGTGAGTGTGTGCCGGCAGCCCGGCGCGCATGCGCAGTGTCTCGAAACTGCCCAGCGCCGATAGCGTCGCCGAGGTGAGTACGGCCCCGCCGCAACGCTGCCACAGGTGAGTCTGCAGATTTTCTGCCGCCAGCACCGGGCTCGCGGCCAGCGTGAACTCCCGGTTGCTCTCGCTATCGACATAGTTGAGCCAGCGCGCTACCGGCGCGACATCGCCCGGGTCGGCGGTGGCGTATTGTGACCACAGCTCGAGCGCGGCCGCGGTACGGCGCAGCATGTTACCCGCCAGGGGAAGCCATTGTTCGGCCTGGGGCTGCCGTGCCTGTTGACTGTCATCGTCCAGGATATCCTTGAGTGTCTGCTCCACGCGCTCGAACTGACCCTGCAATTGCGCGAACAGGTTGGCCAGTTGCTCCGCTTGTTGCCGCAACCCCTCCGGCACACGACCGAGCGTGAACGTGTGCTGACTGCGATTATCGTAGTGATCCACCGAATCGAGCTGCGCCACGTAGTCGTCGAGCAGGGCATGCAATTCACGCAGGCGTTCCCCACTCTGCCGCAGCGGCCGCTCCAGGGACTTGACCAGGGCGGCGTCGATCAGTTCGTCGCTGCGCATCTGGCGGATCACCGCCTCGCTACGCTCCAGCCAGGTCAGGCTGCCCTGCACGCGCGCGAACCCGGAAAAATGGTTGTTGCTCTTCACCGGCAGGTGATGGGCCTCGTCGAAAATGTAGAGGCACTCTTCCGGAGGTGGCAGGATGACGCCGCCTCCCAGAGTCAGGTCGGACAACACCAGGTCGTGATTGGTGACGATGCAGTCCGCGGTATCGAGCGCATCCCTGGCACGGTAGAAGCAGCAGCGGCGAAAATGACTGCACCTGGCGCCAGTGCACTGTGAATTGTCCACGGTCAGCGGACGCCAGTCCGCCTCAATCACCGGCTCCGGCCAGTCGTCGCGATCACCCTGCCAGTCGCCGGCGCTGAGGGCCTGCATCATCTTGTCGTAGAGCATCGGATTACCGCCGCCGAACTCCAGCTCCTCGCCGTACAGATCCAGCATGGCCTGAGCGCTATCGTTACCGCGCAGCAGCTGCTCCAGGCGGGCCAGGCACAGGTAACGTCCGCGGCCCTTGGCCAGGGCCACGGAAAAATTGAGATCACAGCCCTGCTGCAGCTCCGGGATATCCTTGTAGAGTACCTGTTCCTGCAGGGCCACCGTCGCTGTGGCGATAACGACCTTGAACTCCAGCGCGCGCGCCAGGGGCAGCACAGCCAGCAGGTAAGCCAGGGTCTTGCCGGTGCCGGTGCCGGCCTCCACGACGCAGACCGGCGACGGCTGTTCCCCATCGGCGCACAGCACGCCCAGCGTGCGGGCGATCTCGGCGATCATCTGGCGCTGGCCATAACGAGGCGTGAGCTGACGCGAGTCCAGCATCTGCCGGTAGAGGGCCTGGATCTGCGACTTCAGTTCATCCGCTAGCATGCTGTGACCGGACCCGCGGGGCGGGCGTAAAGGGTGGGTTTTCCGAGGGCATAGTGTAGCATCGGCCACGTGCCGGCCGGCTTGATGGCGACTGCGGACAAGGCTGATTTCACGGCGGGGAAGTTCTGGTACACTGCGGATTCATCCACTCATCCCCTCTTGCCAGAGCAGTGTAGTCCATGACTGCGATCCCCGAGAAAAAAATACCGGAAATGACGGCGCCGGAAGTCGAAGCGGTGCCCGCTGACGCTGGCAACGAGCCACCGGC
>JBBDSI010000142.1:0-3298 GCA_040905005.1 Pseudohongiellaceae bacterium | reverse complement strand
CGCTGGCAACGAGCCACCGACGACACCTGATGCGGAAGCAGTGCCCGCTGACGCCGGCAACGAGCCACCGGCTACGCCCGAGACCGCGTCCAGCGGAGGCGCGGGCGCCGTGGCGGAGACGCTGGAGCAACTGGCGGCGGAACTGGACAAGGCCAGCCACAAGAACAGCACCACCCTGAACAATCTGCGCAGGCAGCTACGCACCCTCGCCCGGCAGTCAGACCCGGACAGCGACGTCGGCCGGCGCAGCGCGCAGATCAAGGAGACACTGGACGGACTACTGGCGCGAAACCTAGACTATCAGAAGCAATTACAGCAGCGCACGACAGAATTGCTTGCCACGCTGAAGACGGCGCTGGAGGCCGGGCAGTCCGAACAGGCCCTGCCCACCTGGGACCGCATCCAGGGCAATATCAGCAACACCAGCGGCAAGGCCCGCCGCGCCCTGCAGAACGAAGCCAACAAATACAAGGCCGAAGTGCTCAAGCTGCGCGACTGGAAGATCTTCGCGTCCACCGAAAAGAAGAAGGAGTTGCTCGGCCGGATGCAGGCCCTGCCCGCCGCTGCACTACCGCCCCCCCAGCTCAGCAAGCGCATCAGGGAGATGCACAAGGAATGGCAGGCGTTGGGTCGCTCACACGATAACGAGAGCCTGTGGAAACAGTTCAAGACCCTGTCCGATGCGGCCTACGAGCCCTGTAAGACTTATTTCAGGGAGCGCAAACAGCTCATGGCGCAGAATCTGGTCCGGCGCCGCGAGTTGTGCGAGGCGCTTGATGCCGAACTCGCGCAACTCGACAGCGATAACATCGATGTCGCCGCTCTGGGCAGACTGCTGAAGGAATCCGACGCGACCTGGAAGCAAAATGCGCCCGTGGAGCAGGCGAAGATCAAGCCCCTGCAAAAACGCTACTTCGGCATCGTCAACCGGCTGCGCAAACTGCGCAAGGCGGCCATCCGCCACAACGCCGCCGCCAAACAGGCGCTGGTCGACAGGGCGACACAGTTGTGCGCGCTGGACGACAACCGCCAGGCCATGGCCGAGGCCAGGGAACTGCAGAAAGCCTGGCAGGCGCTGGGCCCGACAACCTTCAAGGACGACAAGACGCTCTGGACCGGGTTTCGCGCCGCCTGCGACCAGATATTCGGCAAGCAGCGGGAACAGACCGAGCAGATGAAGACCCGCCTGCGCGAGACCGAGAGCAGGCTCGATGCGCTGCTGAACGAGTTGGAGGGTCTGCTGCGTCTCGATGACGAGGCACTGCGACAGGCACGCAGCCATTACCAGGCGCTGCTGCAGGATTTCAGCGCGGCCCTCGATCCGCAATTGCGCAAATCCGGGGCCCGCTTCGTGGATCGCTGCAATGACCTCAAGCGCCGTATCCAGGCCCGCCTCTCGGCCTTACCGGACAAGAAGCAACAGGCACTGCAGGAAGCTGTCGCTGCACGCGTGGCGCCGCTGCTTGAACTGGAAGAGAAGTTACTGGCCAGCGCCGATGCCGGCGCCTTCGCGGCGGCGTTGGCAGAATTCGATACCGCCGCCTGGCAGTCCCTGGACGCCACTGGTAATAAGGCGATCGACGCGCAACTGGCGCAGCGCTGCACCGCCCTCACCGCAGCCGGCAGCGCGCAAGACCTGGCGTCGGTCCAGCGCGACGCCGTCGAGCGTCTCAGGGACCTATGCATCGAGGTGGAAATACGCGCCGACGTGTCAACGCCGGCGAGCGAGCAGGGCCGCCGCATGGAACTGCAACTGGCGCAGCTCAAGGAGGCCTTCGGACAGAGCAAACCGACCCGCCAGGACACTATCCGCTTCGCCCAGGAAGCGGAGCTGATGGCGCGCTGCGTCGGCCCCCTCGCGGAAGCCGAGCGCGATCACTACCTTGGCCGTCTCCGACAGGCGCTGCAGAAGCTGATCAGGCCTTGAGACTGGCGCGGACTTTTATCGTCCAGGATAGGGGATAGTCCGGGATAGAGTTCGGGATAGAGTCCGGGGAAGCCCGGGCTAGCTGTTGACACCGTGTTTGCTGAGCACGGGATTGGCGTAGTTGAACAGGAAATGCCGCAGCAGCTTCGGCGCAACCTGCTTGAGCCGCGCTTCGAATTGTTTCCTGTTACGCTCCTCGATCTCCCGGTTCATGTCGATCTGTCCCAGCCGGTGCAGGGGTAACATGCCATCCTGTTTCAGGCGATACAGCGCCAGGTAGTTGATATCCCGCAACTGGTAATTGTTCACGATCTGCTCGTCAATCTGCCGGGCAACAAGGGCCGGCTCATCCGCGGTGATGCCGATCTCCCGTCCGAATGCCACGTGTACCCTGCCCTTGAAGCCGATCATGCCGGTGACGATGCTGTGGATATCGCTCTGATCCGTCTTCTCGAAATAGCCCTTCGTTTCCACCTGGTACAGTTCCTCGGCCTTGAGCAGGTCACAGGGGTCGTATTCGTAGGAAATCGTGACCGGCACGATATGCAGCTCATCCAGCGCCTGGGCCAGGCTGAGGTCGCGGCGGCCCATGGCCAGCATCTTCAGCAGAGGCGGATCGGTGCGATCGATACCATCCTTGGCCCTGCCTTCACGCTGGGCGATCCACACGTTCTGTCCGGTCGCGATGCAGTGATGAATGTATTCCGACAACAGGCGCAGGCCCTGCAGTAATTCCCGGCCCTTCAGGGAACGACGCACGATGAAGCTCTTGTTGAGCCGCATCAGGTCGGTGACGAAGGGCTTCTTCAGCAGGTTGTCGCCGATCGCGATCTGCAAGGTGTCGTGGCCGCCATGGTAGAGCATGTAATTCACGAACGCCGGGTCCATGGTGATGTCACGGTGATTGCTGATGAACAGGTAATTACGGTCGTGTTGCAGGCTTTCCATCCCCGAATTCGTCAGCTCGGTGGTCGTGTCATGGATCATCTTGTCCATGTAACCGGCTATCACGTCCTGCATGGTGCGCACGTCGTGCACGCCCCGCACCTGCTTGCGCAATTTGCGGCTGGCCGCCTTGTACATGAAGGTGGGGAAGAGCCCGGTCAGGCGCGGGTAATAGAAGCGGGCGATACTGTCCAGAAATTCGTGATCGGTGACCAGCCTGTCCAGCACCGGGCGAATCTCATCGTCCTGGTAGGGTCTGATATCCTTGAACTTGTCCAATTTCCAAAAATTCCTTGTGTCCCGCCGAGTGGTGGCTGACGGTGCCGCCTGGGGCTCCGCGAGGCAGGGGATTCTATCTTCTTGCTCGGCAATTGTGTACCACCGCGCCCTGATGGCAGAGTCGGACGCCGCCTCTGTCGTCTTCCG
>JBBDSI010000141.1:0-1245 GCA_040905005.1 Pseudohongiellaceae bacterium | reverse complement strand
TGGCAGCGGCGCGCGGCGCTCGGGCCGTGGCCAACCTCCGAGGGAGTCGCCGGCTATCATGCCGACGTCGCCTATTTCCTGAAGGAGCGCGGCGTCGCCATGATCGGTCACGATATGTGGAATGATGTGACGCCCAGCGGTATTCCCAATGTCTTCCTGCCACTGCACAGTCTCGCGCTGGTGTCTCTCGGCGTGTCCATCTTTGACAACCTCGATTTTGGCGAGCTCGCGGAGGTGGCGGCTGAATTGGGTCGCTACGAATTCCTGTTCTCGGCGGCGCCGCTGCGGATCGAGAAGGGCATGGGATCGCCGCTGAACCCCATCGCTACTTTCTGATACGATGTCAGTGGCGGCTCCAGGGGTGCTCTGATTAAGACAGAGGGTCCCTGGCCCGGATTGTTCAGGAATAGTCCGGGCTACGCCCCCGTAAGCGTTATAATTCGCGCTGGAAATAACGATCCAGCCCTATTGAGAGTAGTGAGGAGTCTTCCATGACACGTTATCCCGCAATCATTCGTACCGGCGCCCTGGTGCTGGCTCTGCTGTTGGCAGGCTGTGCCACTAACCCGGGACTCGACCTGGACGCAGTGCGTGCCGCCGAGGTCACCAATTTCCGTGCCCCTTCCGATTCGGTACTATCCAGCGGCCAGCCCACACAGGCACAGTTGCGGGTGATGGCGGATGCCGGCGTGCGCCACGTCATCAATCTGCGCACTCCCGAGGAGGAGGTGGATTTCGATGAGCAGGCCGCCGTGGAGGCGCTGGGAATGCGCTACTACTCCATTCCGGTCTCCGGCGCTGCCGGCATCAACGCAGAAAACGCCTCGTCCCTGCAGGCTGTGCTGGCAGCAACGGGCGGCGAGCCGGCACTCGTACATTGCGCCACCGGCAATCGCGTCGGCGGCCTGATGGCGGTACAGGCGCATGCGGCGGGGCAATCCCTGGACGCAGCCATCGCCGAGGGCAGCCGCTGGGGCATGACTTCGGAGCGCTTGCAGCAGGTGGTTAGAGACGATCTGGCTAATAATTAGGACCTGTTAACAGGTTAAAAGAAACCGCGCGCAAGCGCAGGGAGAGACCGATGAACGACACTGCCACAACCGCGACCACGGACAACAGGCAACTGCGGCTGGGACTGATGCTTGCCGCCTGGCTAAGTCTCGCCGCCGGACTGTTCATGGGGCTGCTGGCCCTGGCCGGGCCCGTGGCCGTGTGGCTGGGCCTGACGAATTTCCAGATGGGATT
>JBBDSI010000140.1:3452-7398 GCA_040905005.1 Pseudohongiellaceae bacterium | reverse complement strand
GACTCGAAAAATCAGGCGTAGTTCCCGGTTCAGGCACAAACCATCGTATTCAGTCAGGTCTAGGAGAGCTACTTGCGGTGATAGGGATGTCCCTGCAACAGGCTGAAGGCGCGATAGACCTGTTCCGCGACGATAATACGCACCAGCGGATGGGGTAGCGTCAACGCCGACAGGGACCAGGCCTCATCCGCGCGCTGCCGACAGGCATCAGCCAGTCCCTCAGGCCCGCCCACAAGCAGGCTCAGATCGCGACTGCTGTCGCGGATGTTTTCCAGGCGGGAGGCGAAGCCGTCCGTGTCCAGGATTCGTCCGCCCACCTCCAGGGCCACGACGAAATCGCCTGCGGGAATTTTATCGAGGAGCACCCTGCCTTCTTTCTGTACGAGTTGATCAATATTGGCCGACTTACCACGTCGAGCCAGGGGTACTTCGACGAGCGTGAATTCCACCACTCCTCGCAGCCGTTTGCTGTACTCATCGACACCCGCAATTACCCAGTCATTCATTCGGGAGCCGACGGCGAGCAGTGTTATTTTCATCGCGAGTTACGTTAAGGCGTCAGGATGAGCGCCCTGACCCCTTCTCGTCTTCACTTGCCGTCGCCTGAAAATTCCAGAGATCTTCCAGATTATACAGCGCGCGAACCGGCGCCAGCATGATATGCACGACCACATCACCCAGGTCGACCAACACCCACTCCGACTGCATGCGTCCCTCGACACCAACCACCTTGCCACCGGCATCCTTGACCTGCCTGACCACCTCGTCCGACAACGCCTTCACATGAGTATTGGAACGACCTGTCGCTATCACCATATAGTCAGTAATATCGGTGAGCTTGCGGACATTTATTGAACTGATTGACTGCCCCTTCATATCGTCCAGGGCGGTGACTGCGAGTTGTGCCAGCTTCTTGCTATTCAATGGCGATACCTTCATATCCTGTGTCTATATCGCTCGACAGACCTATCTGTAGAGTCGATTGTCCTCTATGTATAACTGCACCCTGGGGTCGAGGAAAGCCGAGGTGTCCTCGTTTTCCCGCAACAGCCTGCGAACCTCGCTCGAAGACTCCATCTGCCGGAAGTCACTACTGATCAGGACATTACCGGCGCCGCGGGAAAACAGTGCGTCTGGCGTCTCCACCAGGCGTTCATCCAGACTGATGGCGCTGGCCGTGGTCGCATCCACCCCGGCACCTTCCCGGCCGAGCACGAAAAAGTGGCTTAGCTCCAAAAGTCGCGACCAGTCATGCCACTGCGTCAGGGTGTTGAAGGAATCGATACCCAGCACGAACACGATATGTTCAGCGACTCGCGCCTCGCGCAGGAAGGCGAGCGTATCCGCAGAGTAGGATATGCCTGGACGCCTGATTTCGATGGCATCGATCGTGATGGCTGCGAACTCCCCGGTCGCCAGTTCGAGCATAGTCAGGCGGTGCGAACCACTCGCTCTTGCCTGTGCACGATGATTGGGGATGGCACAGGGTATCATCCGCAACTCATCGAGGCTCAGGGTCTCGATGGCATAGCGCGCCGCCGCGATGTGGCCGTTGTGTACGGGGTCGAACATGCCCCCCAGAATGCCCAGGCGCGTGATCACTGGCGAATGTGGCCATCACCCATGACGATGTATTTCAGCGAAGTCAGTCCCTCGAGACCTACCGGACCCCGAGCATGCAACTTGTCCGTAGAGATTCCGATCTCCGCACCGAGACCATACTCGAAGCCATCGGCAAAGCGGGTAGAGGCATTCACCATCACGGAGCTGGAATCCACCTCACGCAGAAAGCGCCGGGCGCGACGCAGATCCTCGGTGATGATGGCGTCGGTATGCTGCGAGCTATAGGTATTGATGTGTTCGATGGCGGCATCGATGCCCGCCACTACCCTGATCGAGACAATCGGTGCCAGGTATTCCGTTTCCCAGTCTTTCTCGGTGGCCGGGACAACATTCTCGAGCAGTGCTTGCGTCTTCTCACAACCGCGAATCTCGACACCGTGCTCACGGTAGATCCTGCCCAGCTCGGGTAACACCACGTCTGCCATGCTCTCTGCCACCAGCAGCGATTCCATGGTGTTGCAGGTGCCATAGCGCTGGGTCTTGGCGTTGACGGCGAGCCTGATGGCCTTGTCGCTGTCGGCGCCGTCATCGACGTAGACATGACAGTTGCCATCCAGATGCTTGATGACCGGAACCCTTGCATCCCGACTGATGCGTTCGATCAGACCCTTGCCGCCCCTGGGGATGATCACGTCCACATACTCGGGCATGGTGATCAGCTTGCCGACAGCATCGCGATCGGTGCGCTCCAGCACCTGCACCACGTGCTCGCTGAGGCCGGCCTGTTGCAGGCCGGCTGCAATACAGCCGGCGATCGCCTGGTTGGAGTGCAAAGCCTCGGAGCCGCCCCGCAGAATGGTCGCGTTACCGCTCTTCAGGCAAAGGCTGGCCGCCTCACAGGTCACGTTGGGGCGGGATTCATAGATAATGCCGATCACACCCAGCGGCACACGCATGCGTCCCACCTGAATGCCGCTCGGGCGATACTTCATGTCACTGATCTCACCCACCGGGTCGGGCAGCGCCGCCACCTGGCGCAGGCCCTCGATCATGGCGTCGATGCGCCCGGCGTTCAGCTCCAGTCGATCCAGTAATGGTGCGTCGAGCCCCTTCTCCCGGCCTGCCTCGAGGTCTCGGGCATTGGCCGCAAGTAGCGCCTCCCTGGATTCGTCCAGGGCCGCGGCGATGGCGTCCAGGGCCGCGTTCTTCTGTGCCGTGCTGGCGCGATTGATCTCCCGGGACGCGACGCGCGCCCGGGTGCCCAGATTGAGCATGTAGGCATCGATATCGGTCATGTGCTGTTCGGGGCTGTTCACTCGTTCACTTCGCCTTGGTTCACTTCGCCTGGTTCGCTTCACTGATTCGCTACTGGGCCGGCAGCCGGCGATGGCGCAGCGCGAAAACCTGAATTATAGCGCAATTCGTCACCGTAGCGGCCTGTAAATAGACAGGCAATGGGCAGTGCCGCTATGCTTGCCCCAACATTTCGAGTTGGCCGCATGACAGGACAGAATTCGCAAGCCTCCGCCAATGCCCCCGTCGGCACGCCCTCCGTCTTGCAGGCAGTCAGCCCCGTCCTGGTACTGATCGCCCTGTTGGCATTCTCTGTGTACCTGTTCGGCGAGGATGCCAGCTACGGGCCAAACCAGATTGCATTGTGCCTCGGCGCCGCGGTGGCGGCCCTCATCGGCTGGCGCAACGGCCAATCCTGGGAGGCGATCGAGAGCAGTATTGTCACGGGCATCGGCGTGGCCATCAAGCCGATTCTGATACTGTTCAGTGTCGGCTCCCTGATCGGGAGCTGGATCATGTCCGGCACCGTGCCCACGATGATCTACTACAGCCTGCTCATCCTCGACCCGGCTATCTTCTATCTGGCGACCTGCGTCATCTGCGCACTCATCGCCATGAGCATCGGCAGCTCCTGGACCGTGGCGGGCACTGTCGGCATTGCCCTGATCGGCGCTGCCGCCGGGCTCGGGGTGTCGGTCGAAGTGACTGCCGGCGCCATCATCTCCGGGGCCTATTTCGGTGACAAGATGTCGCCCCTGTCGGAAACCACCAACCTGGCACCTGCCGTCGCCGGCACGGACCTTTTCACCCACATTGGCCACATGGTCTGGACGACTCTGCCGAGCATCTCCATCGCCCTGGTATTGTTCGCCCTGATGGGCCTGAACATCGACAGCAGCCGCAGCAACGATGACCTGGCGATCACCATGGAGCTGCTGACCGAGCACTTCACCCTGAATCCGATCATGCTGCTGCCGGTCGCTCTCCTGCTGTTCATGGCCAACAAGCGCCTGCCGCCCATACCCACCATTCTCACCGGGGCCCTGTTCGGCATCGTCCTGGCCCTGATCTTCCAGCGCCCCGCCATTAT
>JBBDSI010000140.1:0-3352 GCA_040905005.1 Pseudohongiellaceae bacterium | reverse complement strand
TGCGCCAAATGTGTTCCTGGCGCTGATCAAGGGTGTGTGGCAGACCCTGTTCGACGGCTTCGTGATGTCCAGCGGCAACGAAACCCTGGACGACCTGATGACGCGGGGCGGCATGAGTTCCATGCTCAATACTGTGTGGCTGATCCTCTGCGCCATGGTATTCGGCGCCGTCATGGACCACACCGGGCTCCTTGGACGCCTGGTCAGCTACGCCCTTTCGTTCGTGCATAGCACCGGCAGCCTGATCTTCACTACCCTGCTTACCTGCATCGGCGCCAACATCATCACCTCGGACCAGTACATCGCGGTGGTCCTGCCAGGTCGCATGTACCGGCTGGAATACATCAAGCGCAATCTGGACCTGAAGAATCTGTCACGGTCGCTGGAGGATGCGGGCACCGTCACCTCTCCGTTGGTGCCCTGGAATACCTGTGGCGCCTACATGGCGGCCACCCTGGGCGTCGCCACTTTCGCCTACCTGCCCTACTGTTTCTTCAATCTGATCAACCCGGTAGTCGCCGCACTCTATGGCTTCCTCAACATCAAGATCGCGCCCGCCGTCAGCGAACAGACGGCGTGAGCCCACCCTCACGCCGAGTCCAGGGAGAACTTTAGTTCCACCACGTTACCCTCGGGATCGTTGATGTAGAGAGAGCGGCCGAAGCCCTCCGCGCCATAGCGCTCCGTGAACTCACTGGGTTCGAGCCCGGCGCCACGCAGGTGCGCCAACAGCGCCTCCTCCGGCACGGAGGCGATGCGCAGGCAGACATGCTCCATATTGCGGCCGTCCTGGCGCGGCGGCCTGCCACCCAGCCTGCCGAGTTCGCTGTCCACGGGTACCAGGTCGATGAGTCCGCTACCCGCGCGCAGCTGCACCAGGCCCACGCGAGTCGGCAGCTCACGCTCCACCGGACAACCGAGCAGGTCACGATAGAAGGACAGCATGGCGGCCATGTCGGTGGTGCGCAGGACCACGTGATCTATCGCCTGTACGTCTATCATTTCCTTGTTCGCGTCAGATGACATTCTGCAGGCTAAGCTCCTCAGGATAGGGGTTCATGTAATAAGAACGGGAGATATACTCGTCCGGATGCTTGCGGAAGAAGTGACTGAGCAGCGTGATCGGCACTATGAGTGGCACCTGCCCCTGCCGGTATTTTTCGAGCGTCTGCACCAATTCCTGCTTGTCCTCGGCGTCGAGACTCTGCTTGAGGTAACCCTGAATATGCTGCAGGACGTTGACATGGTTGCTGCGCGTGGCGCGCCTCTTCATCGCCGCCATGAATTCGTGCAGATAACGATTGGCGCTCACCTCGAGCCTGTCATTGTCCGTGTCGGCGACCAGTCGTCCGAGCTGCCTGTAGGCGTCCTGGTGGTGGCTCATCAGGATCAGCTTGTGGCGTGCATGAAAATCCATTAGCCCGGCCACGGTGAGACCCTGCGCGACCATCTCGTGCCAGCGCCGCAGAGCGAACACGCGCTGGATAAAATTCTCGCGCAGCACCGCATCGCCCAGACGCCCCTCTTCCTCCACGGGCAGGTAGGGAAAATTCTCCATCAGCCGGCTCGCGAAGAGTCCAACCCCGTCCCGACTCGGCATGGTATTGTCCCAGACCTTGACGCGCTCCATGCCACAGCTGGGTGAATCCTTCTTCAGGATGTAGCCACACAGCGCCTGTTGCCAGTGCCGCTGCTCATCGGCACAGGCAGAGAGCGCCTCGGTATAGTCCTTCTCGGGCGCATCGGACTGGATGCAGCGCACCGACTTGTCCGCCTGGCGTTGCAGGCGGATCGGCTTGCGTGGCACTCCCAGGCCGATCGCGAGTTCGGGGCAGAAGGGCCTGAACTCGAAATAGTCTCCGAGGGTGCGGGTGATATAGGAATGCCCCTTGTGGCCGCCGTCATAACGCACGCGCTCGCCGAGGAGGCAACTGCTGATGCCCACCGGGATGCGCTGCTGCGCTGTGGATGTATTGTTCTCGCTCATGATCCTGTTCACTGGTCCGGTATGTTGGTGCTGTCGGTTTCGAGAGTCGCCAGCGCAAGGCGTCCACTCACAATCGCTTCCTTGGCCCGCTTGTCCATTTGTTTAATACGATACTCCAGACGCTGCGCTCTGGATCGGTCGCCCACAGCCTCGCTGAACACGATCTGTAACGGCTGCCTGCCGCGCAGGGCCTTGGCCCCACGGCGGCCGCCATGGTCGCCACAGTGTTCCGCAAGGCGCCTGGCGACATCGGTGGTGATACCGGTATAGAGGCTGCCATCGCCACAACGCAGCAGATAGACAAACCAGCCAGGGCCTGGCACGCGCTTCAGGCGAGCGCCCGCCACTGGCCTGCGGCCAGCGCGGCACGCCCTTCGCGCTGCAACTTCAATAAATGGGCAAGCTGAGTCTTCCTGGCCCAGGGCAATAGATGCGCCGCGACATCAGCATAAACCTCGCGCAGCAATTCCTCCTCGGTGCCGCCACCGAGCCTGTTCAGCGCCGTCACTATCTTCTCCTCGCGACCGCGGCGATGGGCGATAAGTGCCGCCAGTTCCTCCTGCGGCCGCGCCATCAGGTCGCCGTGACCGGGCGCGAGCCAGGCCAGATCCAGCGTCTGCAGATAGGTCAGGGAATCTAGATAATGACCCATGTCACCGTCGGGCGGCAGGATCACCGGCGTCGTTCCCTGCAAGACGTGATCACCGGTGAACAAAAGCTTCTCCTCTTCCAGCAGGTAGCACAGATGATTGGAGACATGGCCGGGCGTGTGGATGACGCGCAGGCGCAGACCATCGACCTCGACGACATCGTCATGTCGCCACGCTTTTGACGGACGGAAGCCGGGGTCCTGACCGGGCGCGTCCGGCGCCGGCAGCCCGACCAGTTCGGCACCGGTGAGCCGCGCCAGCCGGGCGGCCAGCGGGGAATGATCACGGTGCGTATGGGTAACCAGAATAACATCCAGACCCGCGCCATCCAGCGCCGCCAGCAGACTCTCAAGCTGCTGCTCATCGTCGGGCCCGGGGTCCAGCAGGCAGCGCCGGTTGCGGCCAATCAGATAGCTGTTGGTGCCCGGCCCGGTCATCGGCCCCGGGTTGTGCCCGAGGATGCGGAAAATCGGGGTACGCAGCCCTTCGAGGCGAAACGGTATCCCGGCTCTGAATTCCGACAAGGTTGCTCTCCCGCTTGAAAGCCCCATCATACCCTGTTGCGGCGGGCGGCCAAACCCGGCGGCCACCAAATCCGGCTGGAGTTTGGCGCTGATTCACGACATAATTGCCGGCTTTGAATAGCACCCGATTCCGAGGAGCCTGTCGGACTCACGCTGATCTACTGCGCCGCTCTCCCACCATGCTCGCTACG
>JBBDSI010000139.1:0-7427 GCA_040905005.1 Pseudohongiellaceae bacterium | reverse complement strand
TTGTCGCGATTGATCTGGTCGGCTGAGGCATAGCGGGTACCGGTTTTCGAAGCACCGTAGTGGGCCCAGTCGCCGGTCTCGTTGTGGACAGTGCCGGTGCCCGATGCGGCCGGCGTGCCGACCTCATACCCGGTATTGGCGATGAAGAGAGCGATCACCAGTACGGCTGCGGCGCCGAGCGTGGCCTGGTTGACACGTTGTCTAAACAGCGGTGGCGGTGTCTCGCCTCCGGCGAGGCGGCGACGCACGCCGGGCAACAGGAACCACAGGCCAAGAATAGTGAACAGGCCCACCCGTGGCGCCAGTGCCCAGGCATCCAGGCCGATCTCGTAGAACGACCACAAGTAGGTCAGTAGCAATAATAAGCCATAGAGCTGTGCCCCACGGCGATCGCCGCGCCACACCAGCACGGCCGAGGCGACCAGGGCAATGCCGGCAACGACGTAGTAGAAAGAGCCGCCCAGGGTTAACAGGATCAGGCCGAGATAGGTGAGTCCGATGCCTAACAGACCGAGGACGATGGGGAGAAAACGAGGAGGTTTCATGGTTCGTTGGGCCATTCTTGTTAGAGTTTCAAGCTTTGTACCAGATATCGCCAGGTATGAGAACGTCAAACCCCGGCCGATCCGGTACGCCGAGAGCAGCATTCAGTTACGCTTTCATGGAAGCAACAGCCCCGGCGAGGCCCGTATCGGCATGGTTTGAGTGTCCGGCCTGATACGTTCCATAGGGAAATCGTGGCCTGGCTTTGCGACTTACTGATAACGACGCTTCGCCGCGCGCTCGTTCAACGCTCTGAATTCCGCCATCTTCTCCCTGATGCGTTGCTCCAGACCGCTCTCGCGCGGTGCGTAAAAACTCGCGTCCTTGATGGCCTCGGGAAGGTAGTTCTCGCCGGCGGCGAAGGCGTTTTCCTCGTCATGCGCGTAACGGTATTCCGCCCCGTGTCCCAGTTCCTTCGTCAATTTCGTCGGGGCGTTGCGCAGGTGCACCGGCACCTCGAGCGAGCCGTGTTCGGTCACGGCCTGTCCGGCCAGGGCGAAGCCCTCATAGAGCGCGTTGCTCTTCGGCGCGCTGGCCAGATACACCGCCACCTGCGCCAGCGCCAGGTCGCCCTCGGGACTGCCGAGGCGGGTGTAGGTGTCCCAGCCGGTGAGCGCGATCTGCAGGGCACGTGGGTCGGCGAGGCCGATGTCCTCGGTGGCCATGCGGGTCAGTCGTCGCGCCAGATAGATGGGATCGCAGCCGCCGTCGAGCATGCGTGTCAGCCAGTACAGTGCGGCGTCTGGAGAGGAGCCACGCACCGCCTTGTGCAGGGCCGAGATCTGGTCGTAGAAGGTGTCGCCGCCCTTGTCGAAACGCCGGTAACTCTCCTGCAGCACCTGGGCGATGTGTTCGTCGTCGACAATGCGCGCGTCGTCGGATAACTCGGCCATGTCGCTGAGCACTTCGAGGTAATTTAATGCACGTCGGGCATCGCCGTCGGCGGCGCGCGCCAGCACCCGTTGCTGCTCGTTACTCAGCCGCAGGTTCATCTCGCCAAGCCCGCGCTCAGGATCAGTCAGCGCCTGTTCGATCACCCGCAGCAGGTCGTCTTCGTCGAGCGACTTGAGCAGGTACACCCGTGCTCGCGACAGCAGGGCGTTGTTCAGCTCGAAGGAGGGGTTCTCGGTGGTGGCGCCGATGAACAGCACGGTGCCGTCCTCGATGTGGGGCAGGAAGGCGTCCTGCTGGGCCTTGTTGAAGCGGTGCACCTCGTCGACGAAGAGAATGGTCTTGCGGGTGCTGCGACTCTGTTCGTAGCGGGCCCGCTCGATGGTCTCGCGGATGTCCTTGACCCCGGCCAGCACTGCCGAGAGTGACTCGAAATGACAGTCGCAGGCACCGGCGATGATCTTCGCCAGCGTCGTCTTGCCCACGCCGGGCGGGCCCCACAGGATCATGGAGTGGGGCTGGTGGTGGGTGATCGCCTCGTGGATGGACTTGCCCGGCCCCAGCAGGTGCGCCTGACCGATGAATTCGTCCAGGTTGCGCGGGCGCAGCCGCGCCGCCAGTGGCTGGTAGCGGCCGGTGGACTCTTCCTCGGCAAACAGGGAATCGCTCATCCGGGTGATGATAATACAGGCGGGCCCGGGTAGGGGAATTGCATCCCCTCGCATGGAGACCGCCGCGCAGGAAGGAATGGAGCGGGCGACGAGATTCGAACTCGCGACAGCCAGCTTGGGAAGCTGGAACTCTACCAACTGAGTTACGCCCGCCTGGGTAAACCCGATTGTTGCACAAATTTCAGGATGCACGCACGCTGGAATCGCTGCTATCCGGGGAGCGTAGCGGTCCCGCGCCAGAAATGTATGCAATGATTGGGTCAGATCAGCGTATAGCGAATTTATCGGCTTGTCACCACGGATTAACGTCTGCGCCTGCGCCTGCGCCTGCACCTGCGCCGGTAGCCGGTAGCGTGCGGCGGGCGCGCCGGCGGGCGATCACTTCGCCGCCGCCGGGGACACGCCCTGGCCATCGGTCGGCGAGAGCAGATACGGCTCGACAGACCGTTGCCACGAGCTGTCCCTGCCTGTCACCATGCTCGAGGCAATCGGCAGATGCGTCCCTGGCGGGTCAGGTCAGCTTGCGCAGTGTGCGGAAACTCCGGCGGGCGGGTATCATGCGTACAATCCAGTGTGCTATCCAGAGTACTATCTAGAGTGTTATGGCCGGGCGTGCTGGCGTGGCGTGAAGCAAAAAATGCGCCTGGTCACCCAGCCATGGACACCGCCGCATGACTTCGGGGGGCAGCACCGACCACTACCTCTTTATGCCCATGCGCGCTATCAAAACGACTGCCTTGCGAGATTCTGCCGACCCGTGTCCACGTACCTGCTGCTGAGAGCCTTTCACATCACCTGCGCCGTACTCAGTGCCGGTGGCTTCCTGCTGCGCGGCCTCTGGATGCTCGCGGACTCGCCGCTGCTGCGGCACCGGCTCGCCCGCGTACTGCCCCATGTCATCGATACGCTGCTGCTCGCCAGTGCCATCGCGCTCGTGATCATGAGCGGCTTCTATCCGCTGACCACGTCCTGGATCAATATCAAGCTGGTGCTGCTGGTGGTCTACATCGTCTTCGGCAGCATCGCCCTCAAACGTGGACGCAGCAGGCGCTTGCGTGCCGCGGCCTTCGTGCTGGCGCTCGCGAGCGTGACGGGGATCTTCGCGGCCGCGGTTTTCAAACCCTGAAGTTGCACTGATCGTCGCCCATCAGTCCCTGCCCAGTGCCAGCGCTTTGCGGACCATGCCGAGCAGTTCCTCCCGCAGATAGGGCTTGGGCAACAACAGGCTGTCGCTGAGCTGGCTCAGTTGCAGGCGATGGCTGTCGGAGAAGTAGCCGGTGGTTACGATGATGGGGATGGCAACGGGCAGTGCGCGTACGCGTTGCGCCAGTTCGATGCCGTTGACGTCGGGCATCGAAAGATCCGTGATCAGCAAGTGGAATTGACTGGCGGGATCGGCAATCAGGGCCAGCGCGTGCTCCGCGCGGCTGGCTTCGCTCACCTGATAGCCGGCGCGGCTCAACACCGCCACCAGCGTATCGCGAACCATTTCCTCGTCATCCACCACGAGAATTCGCGTCGGGCCGGGTTCATCCAGCTCGTCACCAGCCTCCTCATTGCCGCTTTCGCGCGCGAGCACATCTTCCGAACCCCCGGGTAGGTAGAGGTGAAAACTACTACCCCGGCCCAACTCGCTCTCCACCTCGATGGAGCCCTGCATATTGGAAATGAGCCGGTTGACGATGGACAGCCCCAGCCCGGAGCCGCCACCTGGCTGGCGCGTGGTGAAGAACGGATCGAATATGTGCATCAGGTTCTCCTGTGAAATACCGTAGCCGGTGTCGCTGACCTCGATGTGCACGATGTCATCCGCATTCGCCGAGAATAGCCGCCAGACCAGTTCGCCACCCTCGGGCATGGCCAGGCAGGCGTTAGTACCAAGGTTGAGGAATATCTGGTGTAACTCATCGGAGTCGGCGCGGACCCAGACAGCGTGCTCGGGTAGTTCCGTCCTGATGCAGACGGTGGCCGGGACCGAACTGCGCAGTATCAGATTGACGTCCTCAATGAGTGGTGTCACATGGACGGCGGGGTAGTCACTCTTTGTCGGCTGGTTTAAGTTAAGCAGGCGCCGCACCAGTTCCCGCGCGCGTTCGGCGGAACGCAGCACCAGGTCCAGCTCGCCGCGCACAGGATTGTCGCACTCGGTCAGGTCGCGCGCTTTCTCGCTGGCGAGAACGATCGGCAGCAGCAGATTATTAAAGTCATGGGTGATTCCTGCCACCATCGTACTCAGCGCGCTTTGCTTCTGACTACGCAGTATCTGCTCCTGTAGTGATTCGCGTTCCTGCATAATGCTGAGAAGCTCATGGTTGCGGCTGTTGAGTTGCGTCAGGGACTTCTCCAGCCGCCGCAGCAATTCCGACAACGCCAGGGAGATCAACATGCTGATGAACAACAGTGAACCGGCGGAACCGCCCCAGGAGGCGGCTGTATACCCGATGTTGGAGGCGGGGAGGAAGTCGGCCGGCACATCCGCGAGCAGCAGGACGAACACGCCTACCGCCAGCAGCGACAGCGACGCGATGCCGATGAGTGCGCCGGGATAGCCGAAGAAAAGCGCGGCGAGCACCGGTACGGCCGAGAGCCAGAGAATACCGGCGCCGGCCGGTCCGAGCTGCCACAGCAGAATGAGGGCAAAGGCCGCCCAGAGGATCACGAAGGTCGCCGCCCGGAGCATGTAGCCCAGACGCCGTCCCAGAGCCAGTACGGCGACGCCGAGCCAGGCCAGGGTGTCGAGCAGCACCAGCATTGACAGATCCATCGCCAGCGCGGCCCATACGCCCGGGATGTAGGCAACGCTGGCCAGCACGAGAGCGGCCCACAGCGTGCTCTGGAGGACGCTCTCGCGCCACTTTTCGATCTGCCAGGACTGCATGGGTTCGGGTTTCATCGCTGTTGCTAGTTGTGCTCGTTGGAGGAATGCGTCAAGGTGTCTGCGCAAGACCCGCGACTCGGGAGTTCTGCCGACATCCTTGTAGAGCAGTGAGAGGAACAGTTTTGCTGTTTCGGGCGGGGGTTGCAGTATTTTAGACAATTCGGTCCGCAGACGATATGCGTGAAAATACTGACGAAAGCTCCCTGCACCGTGCCCTGCGCCTGCTCTACACGGGCAGCAGTCGTCGCGCTGCGTATTTTCGATACGCCCTGGTGGGGTTCGATATCGCGACGATTCTCTACTTCATCGCGACCGCGGCTACCAGCCAGCAACCAGTGTTCGTGACAATCAACCTGGTACTCGGCGTGCTGATTCTGCTGGATTTCAGCGCCCGCCTGTGGGTCGCCGATAACCCGACCCGGGTGCTGCTGCGCGTGTATACGCTGGCGGATATCATCGTCATTGGCTCGTTGTTCCTGGCGCCGCTGCTGGCGGAGAACCTGGCGCTTTTCCGCGTGTTGCGGGGGCTTCGGCTCATCCATTCCTATCATCTTTTACACGATCTGCGCCGCGACGTGCGTTTCTTCCGCGTGCACGAGGACGCAGTGCTGGCCGCCGTAAATCTGTTCGTCTTCATCTTTGTCACTACATCTGTCGTCTATGTGATGCGAGTGGAGGGCGAGACTGGCATGGCCAACTACATCGACGCTCTGTACTTCACCATCGCCACCCTGACCACCACCGGCTTCGGTGATATCACCCTGGGCACACCGGGCGGCAAGATCCTGTCGGTATTCATCATGATCTTCGGCGTCGCCCTGTTCATTCGCCTGGCGCAGACTATCTTCCAGCCGGCGCGCATCCAGTACGAATGTCCCGGTTGCGGCCTCAACCGGCACGAGCGCGATTCTGTGCATTGCCGGCATTGCGGGCATATCCTGAAGATCGAGTCGGAGGGGGGCTGATGCCGCAGGCAGCCATTGTTTGCGTTTTCTTTATAACGGGATGTCTACCATTACCGTGCTAATGACCAGGAGTCATTGAATTGAAAACGAAGCTGCTTGGTTTAGCCAGATATATCGGGCGCAAGACTCTACCGGTCTCACTGCGGCGAAAGATTTGGACTACTTTTTTAGGACGTTACTTTGATCGTTCATCTGTCAAAGCGATAGTAGCCTATGCTGAAGTCAATAAGGGAGAGCAGTCCGCAGGCGTCATGAGACTGATAAACGTCCTGAAGACAAATAACTGCCGGCCAGACTATGAGCTTATCAGTAATGAGATTGGCCTGCATTTTAAAGGCTTTTCCTGCCAGGATCTGATTGCTTACATCTATTTTAACGGAAAAAAATCCGGGTTCTTCATTGATATCGGCGCATATGACGGAGTAGCGATCAGCAACACTTTCTTCCTTGAGCAGCTTGGGTGGAAAGGAATTTGTGTAGAACCGATACCCGAAATTTACTCGTTACTGCAAAAGAACAGAGACTGCTATAAATACAATGCGGCGATTTCCAGTACCACGGATTCAGGTGCCCCATTTTTAAAAGTATCTAACCTTGCAGGCCTGAGCGGTCTGGAGAGTCAGATGCCAGATAGAATAAGAAAAGGGCTTGAAAAGCAGGGTCTCGATATAGAGAAAATTGTTGTGAATACCCTGAGCTTCGATGATGTGATGAAGAATCACCCGCAGATCAGTTATATTGACTTCCTTTCAATTGACGTCGAGGGTGGCGAATTGGATGTCCTCAAAACTATCGATTTTGGGCGATTCCGATTTGGCCTTGTAACAATTGAGAACAACGCTGGTACCGGGCAGTTGCGAAACTATATGCTTCAAAACGGTTATAACATCCTGTTCGATCTCGGTGTCGACCTGATGTTTGTACCTGGTTGAAATGTGGAAAGTAAATGATTTCATGCATTTTTTCGCCGCAGACAGATTGCATCAGCAAATAGAACCAGAGTCGTTGACTCTGACACTGATCGGCGCAGAGGGCTTACTTCACCCGATGCATGGCACAGACCTTGTTGCCGCTGGGGTCGCGCAGGTAGGCGATATAGAGTTGGCGGCCGTTGTTCTCGCGAATGCCCGGAGGATCCTCACACTCGCTGCCGCCGTTGGCCAGGCCCGCTGCGAACCAGGCATCCACTGCATCGGTGTTGTCGGCAGCGAAGCCGATGGTGCCGCCGTTGGCGTGACAGGCCGGCTCACTGTTCAGCGGAGTGGTGATACCAAACACCCCCGCCGGCGAGCGCCAGAAATAGCGTCCCTTGGGATCCTGTCCCGCTTCCTTGTGTCCTAGCGCGACCAGCGCGGCATCGTAGAACTTGCGTGATGCCTCGAGATCGTTGGCACCTACCATGACATGACTGAACATAGACTCTCCTTTTTACCTACTGGGTCTGAAAATTCATCCCTGAATTTTCAGACCCACGCCCGC
>JBBDSI010000138.1:0-1260 GCA_040905005.1 Pseudohongiellaceae bacterium | reverse complement strand
AAGCCGAACCGCGGCACCACCAACATTCGGCACCCCTGGTTCGACGACTGGAAGGGTTACCTCGGCGTCGAGCACCGCTGTCTCGTGCCGTTCAACCGCTTCGCCGAACCGACCAAGCTCGAGGACGGCAGCAGCGGCAACGCCTGGTTTGCGCTCGACGAGAGCGAGCCGGCGACCTGCTTTGCCGGCCTCCGCACATCCTGGTACGGCACCAGGCGCAAGGACGAAGGCCCGATGGACCACGAGCTGTTCGCCTTCTTCACCACCAAGCCCAACGACGTCGTCGGCGCCATCCACCCCAAGGCGATGCCGGTGATCCTGCGGACCGAGGAGGAGTGGGACATCTGGCTGCGGGCGCCGTGGAGTGAGGCACGGGACCTGCAGCGCCCCCTGCCCCATGGCGTGCTGCAGATCATCGCCACGCTGCCGCTCAAATACGTGCCGGGACTGGAGGATATCCCGGAGCCTGGCGATCCGCTGCGACTGCCCATGGGCGCGCCATCGCAGGCTTCGCCATTGTGAGGTCCTAGCCAAGCATTGAGAAAACGCGGGCGGCGTTGCACTAACTGCAGGGCGCAGCCGAGCCGGGTCAGCCGCAACGGTCGAGTACCTTCTTGATCGCCGCTGCGGACCCTTTGGCGCCGAAGACGTTGCTGTCGAAGACCTCAAACCCGCCCTGCGTGCTCATCCTTACATAGGCGACGCGGATGGTGTCCTTGGCCCGCTGCGCGATGGAGGCCCATCGCCGAGCCACCGGCCCTCGGACGATCATCGAGGTGCCATCGTTGTGGATGAGCGGGATGTCCTGTACGAAACTGCTGCCT
The DNA here is from genome assembly GCA_040905005.1 of Pseudohongiellaceae bacterium. GTDB lineage: Bacteria > Pseudomonadota > Gammaproteobacteria > Pseudomonadales > Pseudohongiellaceae > UBA9145. The sequence goes on along the minus strand of JBBDSI010000138.1, from coordinate 436 downwards.
GCCGGCGCCGAACCGTCTGCGCCTTCCGCCGGGTCCGGCGTGATCGCGAGGTTCATCGCCAATGCCGCGGCCACCTGCTGGTGCGGCGCTCGAACCCAGAAGCCCATCGCCAGATCGCCCCCGCGGCAGGCGAACTGCAACTGTGCACCGCCGTTGTCGAAATAGGCTATGGGCACGCCCAGGTCCTCGTACAACCACTCCTCAGCATTGGTTGTCGTCGTCAGCAGCAGTATCAGGAAAGCTGAGAATACCCTGAGCATGCTGCACGTCCCACAAAGCCGCGGAAAGAGTAGTCGATATGCCGCAGCGCTCGCAAGCGACGCTGCAGGACCTGCGGCTCGAACAGTGATCGACTGGATTAAGACCTTGGTTGCCATCCTCATTGCCTCGAAGGGCGTTCGGCGCAACGATTGGCTTGCAGGCCGGTTATGCGGGC
>JBBDSI010000137.1:2622-7506 GCA_040905005.1 Pseudohongiellaceae bacterium | reverse complement strand
GCGGCCGTTGATCAGGATCTGGTCTCCGCCCAGCCCGAGGCCGCGGCGATTGCCGCCATCGGAGCTGCCCGGGCCACCGCCACCGCCGCCGCCCTGGCGCGCGACCGTGATGCCGGGAATGCGATCCAGCATGTCATTGGCGGAGAAGGCGTCGAACTGCTCGAAGTAGGACGCCGGGTAGGTCACGGTGGCGTCTTCGTCAGTGGTGGGCGTGTCCTGGGCCAGCGCGATGGCCGGGAACAGGGCGGCACTGATACTGAGGGCTAATGCCGCAGTGCGGCGGCGGCGAAAAAGATGGCTCATGGCAGGGACTCTCCAACCTTCTGCTGTTATTGTTCACGGCCCCGGCTGCTGCCGTGGCGGGCGCAAACGGCGTAGTATGACTTAATCGACCGGCCAGAACGTGTCTGAATGGCGCCAATTTGTGACAATTTGTAATGCCTGCGCCGGCGAGCTCTGCGCTATCAACAATAGGCAGTAAGCGGCTGATTTTGCGCTGCTTCGGGGAATTGAGGATAATACGCGGCCACGCCATTGCCGCCGAGACCAGGGAACGCGTCACGGCCAATGCCCGCCAGCTCCTGCCGTCAGTCACCACACGGTTACGTAAATAAAGCCAGGTTCAGAGGTTTCACTATGCAACGCGAATCCATGGAAGTCGATGTAGTCATCGTTGGCGCCGGCCCGGCCGGGCTGGCCACTGCCTGCAAGCTGCTGCAACTGGCCAAAGCAGACAATCGGGAAGAGAACCGGGAACTGTCGGTGTGCGTCCTGGAGAAGGGCGCCGAGGTGGGGGCGCATATCCTGTCTGGCGCGGTGTTCGAGCCTGGTCCCCTGGAAGCGCTGTTTCCCGACTGGCGGGAGAAGGGGGCGCCGCTCAACACACGGGTGACCGGCGATAATGTCTATTACCTGTCGGGGGCGGAGTCGTCGCTAAAGTTTCCCGGCCTGCTGGTGCCGCGGTCCATGCACAACGACGGCAACTACATCATTTCCCTGGGCAGGCTCTGCGCCTGGCTGGCCGAACAGGCCATGGAACTGGGCGCCGAGGTCTTCCCCGGCTTCGCGGCGGCGGAGATCCTCTACCACGAGGACGGCAGTGTGAAGGGAGTCGCCACCGGCGACATGGGAGTCGATGCCAAAGGGGAGAAGAAGTCTTCCTTTGAGCCCGGATTCGAGTTTCATGCCAAGTACACGGTTTTCGCCGAAGGCTGCCGCGGGCACCTGGGCAAGGAACTCATCAGCCGCTTCGACCTGGCCCAAGACAGCGATCCCCAGCACTACGGCATCGGTTTGAAAGAAGTCTGGGAGATTGCGCCGCAACAGCACGACGAGGGACTGGTGGTGCACACCGCCGGCTACCCGATGATCGGGGACAGCTACGCCGCCAGCAGCGGCGGCTTTCTCTACCATGTGGAGGGCAACCAGGTGTCACTGGGCCTGATCGTCGACCTGTCCTACGCCAATCCCCATATCAGTCCCTTCGAGGAGTTTCAGCGTTTCAAGCAACACCCGGTCATCCGCAAGACCATCGAGGGTGGCAAGCGCATCGGCTACGGCGCCCGGGCGCTGATCAAGGGTGGCTTGAATTCCCTGCCGAAGATGACCTTCCCGGGCGGCCTGCTGATCGGTGATGATGCGGGCACCCTGAACGCGGCCAAGATCAAGGGCAGTCACACGGCGATGAATTCCGGCATCCTCGCCGCGGAGTCGCTGTTCGCCGCGCTCGCCGCCGACGAGGCGCCGCGCGAGGCAGACTACGGTGAGCGCTTCCGCGAGTCCGACCTGCATGCGGAGTTGCACAAGACGCGTAATTTCAGCGCCGGTTTCCACAAGTTCGGTTTCTGGCTTGGCAGTGCGCTGACCTTCATCGAGCAGAACATATTCTTCGGCCGTTTCCCGCTGACTTTCCATGATCGCTCCCAGGACCATTGCCAACTGAAGCCGGCTGCCGAGAGCCCGCAGATCGAGTATCCCAAACCGGACGGCAGGATCAGTTTCGATATTCTCTCCTCGGTGTACCTGTCCAACACCAATCACGTCGAGGACCAGCCCTGCCATCTGCAGCTCAAGGACCCCTCGGTGCCCATCGATGTCAACCTGCCCCTGTACGACGAACCGGCTCAGCGCTACTGCCCGGCCGCGGTCTACGAGGTGGTGGAGGACGACCAGGGCAACAAGCGCTTCCAGATCAACGCCCAGAACTGTGTGCACTGCAAGACCTGCGACATCAAGGACCCGGCGCAGAATATCAACTGGGTGACGCCGGAAGGGGGCGGAGGTCCCAATTACCCCGCCATGTAGCGCCAGCCGGGAATCAGTTCAGTTCGCCGTCGCGCCAGTAGCGCGTGCCGCGTATGGTCGCCTGTAGTGCCAGCCCGGACTGGGTGAGCTGATAAACCGACACGTTGTCGGCGATGGCGTTGCCGCTGACGGCGGCTCCCAGGTCGCCGGCCCTGGCCGCGGCATCGGCATTACCGCCCACGGACAGGCCTACGTCCATGAAGCGCTCCAGTGCTTCGTCGGAGTGAAACACGAAGACTACGCGGAAATCCTGTACCCCCGCGCCGATCCCGACACCCAACTCGCCCATGCGCATATAGGTATCCGCGCGCGTGGCGTTGTCGCGGACGAGGCCGATGCCGCCGCCGAAACTCGCGAAGATGACATTGACATTGGCATTGGTGAATACGGCATAACCAGCCGCTTCCTGCACCTGACTGCGCACATCGGGTCGCAACTCGAACAGCTCGGTCAGCACATCCTGGCGCATGTCACGGATCGCCTGGCGACGCTCGTCGGGCGTGCCGCTGTTCAGGCCGGTGGCCGTGCAGCCGGCAAGCAGCAGAGTGAACAGGGCGGTCAGTGCAATTCGCGCTACGCGCATGATGGTCTCCTTGAGAGCGGCGACCGCAGTCGCCGTGTCAGTTATTGCGGTCGGTGGCGATGGTCACGAGCTTGTCCAGTGCCTCGCGATAGGCGGACTCGGGAACCGGGTCCAGGCAGGACCGCGCGAGTCGAGCCTGCTCCTCCGCCAGGTTGCGAGTATAGTCCAGGGCGTCACTGCGGCGTACGATGCCGATCACAGTTTCCAGCGTATCGCGCTCGATGCGCTCGCTGGCCAGGCTGTCCCGGATCAACGCCACCTCGGCGGCGGAGCTCTGCTGCATGGCACGAATGAGCGGCAGCGTGGGCTTGCCCTCGGCCAGGTCGTCACCGATGTTCTTGCCCAGGGCCGTGGCATCACCGGCGTAATCGAGCACGTCATCGATCAACTGGAAGGCGGTGCCGAGGTGCATGCCGAAGCGCGTGAAGCTATCCTCCACGGCGTCCTCCGCGTCCGCCAGGATGGCGCCGCATTGTGCGGCCGCCTGGAACAGAATCGCGGTCTTGCTCTGGATCACCTGCATATAGGTGGCCTGATCCGCATCAGGATTCGATTTCGAGATCAGTTGCAGCACTTCGCCCTCGGCGATGCGATTGGTGGTGTCGGCCATGATCTTCATGACGCGCATGTCACCAATTTCCACCAGGATCTGAAACGCCCGGGAATAAATGAAGTCACCGACGAGAACACTGGAAGGGTTGTTCCACTGGGCGTTGACCGTCGGTCGGCCCCGGCGCAGGCTGGACATATCCACGACATCGTCGTGCAACAGGGTGGCGGTATGGATGAATTCGATGACGGCGGCCATGGGAATGTGCTGTTCGCCGCGCAGCCCGCAGCTGCGCGCCGCCAACAGGACCAGCAGTGGCCGCAGGCGCTTGCCGCCAGCCTCGACGATGTAGTGGCCGATGTCCTCCACCAGCGGCACGTGCGAGTGCAACTGCTCAACAATAAACTTGTTGACCGCCAGGAAATCGGCTTCGACGACTGCGCGTAGTTGTTGATACATCGGCTTCTGGCCGGGAGTCTCTGGGTCGGTTCGTTGTTGTTGTGTGGGAACCTGCCGGGTAGCCGGTATTGGTAGCAGGCCGGGGAGTCCGCCATCTCCTGCCAGGCAGCGCCCCGATTTGGGACAGTGCATGCTAGGGAGGGAACAGGGGCCTGTCAAGTCACCCCGAAACACCGGAAATCCCCGGCATACGGCGATCCTGGGGCGGTCCAGCGGCCTTCTTCGGGGGCGATTGCGGCTTGCTTCGCACGGGAGGTTCCCGTAAAATCCACGCCCCTGAATGGATTGGGCTCTCGCGGCCCATTTTTTAATGTCTGGAGCACGGTTATGTACGCGGTAATTGAGAGCGGTGGCAAACAGCATCGGGTCGAGAAAGGCGAGATCCTGAAGCTGGAAAAGCTGGATGTGGCCACCGGCGGCGAAGTCAAGTTCGACAAGATCCTGCTGGTCGGGGAAGGCGAATCGGTCAAGATCGGCACGCCCTATGTCGACGGCAGCGAGGTTACCGCCGAGGTTCTGCAGCAGGGGCGCGGCGCCAAAGTGAGCATCATCAAGTTCAGGCGGCGCAAGCATTCCCGCAAGCAGCAGGGCCATCGTCAGTGGTTCACACAGGTCAAGATCACGGATATCAAGGCTTGATTCCGGAAATAGCAGCGTAATCAGGAGCAGGTTATGGCACACAAGAAAGCAGGCGGCAGCACCAGTAACGGTCGCGATTCCCATTCGAAACGCCTGGGCGTGAAACTGTACGGCGGCCAGGAAGTCAGGGCTGGTAACATCATCGTGCGCCAGCGCGGCACCCGCTTCCATCCCGGCGAGAACGTCGGTTGCGGCAAGGATCACACCCTGTTCGCGAAGGCCGACGGCGTCGTCAGGTTCGCCGTCAAGGGATCGAACAACCGCAAGTTCGTGAGCATCGAGACGGCTTAACAAGCAACGCGGTATCCTGAAAGCCTCGTCGATCGACGGGGCTTTTTTGTATGTGCCG
>JBBDSI010000137.1:0-2522 GCA_040905005.1 Pseudohongiellaceae bacterium | reverse complement strand
CATGAAATTTGTCGATGAGGCAGAGATTACCGTCGAGGCCGGGAAGGGGGGCAATGGCTGCCTAAGCTTCCGGCGCGAGAAATACATCGAGAGGGGTGGCCCCGACGGCGGCGACGGCGGTGGCGGCGGCAGCGTCTACCTGCAGGCCGATGCGGCGCTGAACACGCTGGTGGACTTTCGCTATCAGCCACGCTACCGGGCGCAGAACGGACAGCCCGGACAGGGGCGCAATTGTACTGGCAAGGGCGGTGAGGATCTCGTGATCAGGGTGCCGGTGGGCACGTCGGTCATCGATGTCGATACCGAGGAACTGATTGCCGACCTCGACCGCCCGGATGTGCCGGTGATGGTGGCCCGCGGCGGCAAGCGCGGGCTCGGTAATACCCGCTTCAAGTCCAGCACCAACCGGGCGCCACGCAAGACCATTCCCGGCACGCCCGGCGAAGCCCGGCGGCTGCAATTGCAGATGCGTCTGGTGGCCGATGTTGGCCTGCTGGGGCAGCCCAATGCCGGCAAGTCCTCGTTGATTCGCGCGGTCTCCGCGGCGACCCCCAAGGTGGCGGACTATCCCTTTACGACCCTGGTGCCCAATCTGGGCGTGGTCAGCCTGGGCCTGGAGCGCAGCTTCGTGATGGCGGATATCCCGGGCCTGATCAGCGGCGCCTCCCACGGCGCCGGCCTCGGCATCCGCTTCCTCAAACACCTGTCGCGCACCCGCCTGTTGCTGCACGTCATCGACGTGCTGCCGGTGGATGGCAGTGACCCGGTGACCGGCGCCCAGGGCATCGTGGAAGAGTTGCAGCGTTTCAGCCCGACGCTGGCGACCAAGGAGCGCTGGCTGGTACTGAACAAGATCGACCTGATGCCGGCGGAGGAGTTGGCGGCGCTGGAAGCGACGCTGCGCGAGCGACTTGATTGGCAGGGCGAAATCCATAAAATTTCCGCTCTGGACGGCAGCGGCTGTCAGGCACTGTGTGAGAAGCTGATGCAGACCATCGAGCAGCACCGCGAACGCCTGCAGAGCGATGCGGATTACGTCAGTCTGCTCGCCGAGCAGGAGACGGCGATGGCGTTCGAGATCCGCCAGGCCATCGCCGCCGCCAGGCCGCAGAAGAAAAACAAGCCGGAAGAAGACGACGTGCTGGATGCTGACTGGGATGACTGAAGACGCGCACAGACAGGGCCTGCAGAGCGCCCGCTGCTGGGTGGTCAAGGTGGGCAGTTCCCTGGTGACCAACAACGGGCTGGGTCTGGACCACGCGGCGATTGCCGGCTGGGCCGATCAGCTCGTGGCGCTGCAGCAACAGGACCGGCAACTGGTGTTGGTCTCTTCCGGCGCTGTCGCCGAGGGCGTGGCGCGTCTGGGACTCAGGCGCCGGCCGCGTCTCGTGCACCTGCAGCAGGCGGCGGCGGCCGTGGGCCAAATGGGGCTCATTCAAACCTATGAAAGCGCCTTCATGCGCCACGGCGTACACGCCGCACAGATTCTGTTGACCCATGCCGACCTCTCGGATCGCACCCGCTATCTCAATGCGCGCAGCACCCTGTCCACGTTGCTGGACATGGGCGTGCTGCCGGTGGTGAACGAGAACGACACCGTGGCGACGGCCGAGCTCTGTTTCGGCGATAACGACACCCTGGCGGCGCTGGTGGCGAACCTGATCAATGCCGACGTCATGGTGGTGCTGACGGATCAGGACGGCCTGTATACGGCCGACCCCCGCCACGACGAGCAGGCCGAGCTGGTGACTTACGCCGCCGCCAGCGACCGCGCCCTCAACGCCATGGCGGGGCAGGGGGGCGCGCTGGGACGTGGCGGCATGCAGACCAAACTCTCGGCGGCGCGCCTGGCGGCCCGCTCCGGCACCGATACCGTGATCGCCAATGGTCGCGAAGAACAGATACTGGCGCGACTGGCCGCCGGCGAATCCCTGGGCACGCTGCTGTACGCCGACAACGAACCGGTCACCGCGCGTAAGCAGTGGCTGGCAGGACACCTGGGCCTGAAGGGTCACCTGCAACTGGATGCCGGCGCCGTGCGCGTGCTGCGCGAGTCAGGCAGGAGCCTGCTGGCCGTCGGTGTAAAGGGGTCCTCGGGTGAATTCTCTCGCGGCGATGTGGTGGCCTGTCTGGATGAAACAGGGCAGGAGGTCGCCCGCGGTCTGGTCAATTATGACCGTGCCGAGATCGAGAAGCTGCGGGGGCAGAGCAGTGATCTTATCGAGGCCCTGCTCGGTTATGCCGGGGAGAAGGAAGTCATTCACCGCGACAATCTGGTGCTCACCGGTTAGTCCCTCTGTTCTTCTCCTGCCGACTCTCTGAACCAAGCGGGCAGCGGTGCTGGCAGGGGCTGTGCTCACCACAATCAAGGGCCAGCGCCGAACGCAGAAAACAGACCCTGACGTAGCGTAGCGGAGGAAGGGGCTGCTTTTCGGAGAGAGGGGACCGCGGAGCGGCGCGGACCGTGGTGAGCACAGCCCCTGCCAGCACCGCTGCCTGGCACTATACTGTATAGGCCAGAC
>JBBDSI010000136.1:0-1265 GCA_040905005.1 Pseudohongiellaceae bacterium | reverse complement strand
CAGTACTATGCTCAGATTCGCGAGACTAACGGCTTCCCGGGACCGATGTTAATGATCAGTCGAAGACTACTTGCCAAGCTACTGATATCGCTTGCTTTTTTACCTTCCTTGCTGCTGGCGCAGGGAGAGGTACAGGTACACGAGACGGAGCAGATTCAGGTCGAGCTCGTCGCCGAGACCCGCAACGTGGTGCCCGGCGAGAGCACCTGGCTGGCCATTCGTCTCGCCCCCATCGAACACTGGCACACCTACTGGAAATTCGGCGGTGACAGCGGCGAAGCCACCGAGGCCCTAAACTGGCGCCTGCCCGACGCGGTCGAGGTCGGTGAGATCGTCTGGCCGATCCCGGAATGGACACCGTTCCTGGGCAGCGAGCTGGTGACCTTCACCTACGAGCGGGAAGTGCTGCTGCCCATGCGCCTGCGCGTACCCGCGGACTTCGACGGCGATGAACTGACCGTGGCGACCACCATCGCCTGGCAGGTCTGTGAGCAAATCTGCATTCCGGGTCAGGCGGATTTCTCCCTGACCCTGCCGGTCGGGGAGACACTCTCCCTCGACCCGCGCTGGCAGCCCCTGTTCGCCGAGACCCGCGCACGCACACCACTACCGGCCGACCAGCATGAGTTGACGGCGCGCTTCAACGATCATGACGGCAGGATCAATGTCATGGTCGAGGCGCCGGGAGATCAGTTCGCCAACGTGGACGAGGCCTGGTTCTTCCCCACCGAGAGCCGCATCATGCAGTACGCGCCGTATCGCGATGTCATGGTGGACGGCGATCGCCTCCAGATCAGCACCGAGCAGCATCGCCGCTACGAAGGCGCCGAGAGCCTGGAGGGCCTGCTGGCCTTCATCGATGAACAAGGCAACTGGCACGGTTACGATATCGCGCCACAGCGCAGCAGCGTCGCCTGGGATCACAGCATGGAAGTCGAGTTGCTGGCGGAGACCACTAACGTGGTGCCCGGCGAAACTACCTGGCTCGGCCTGCGCCTGGACCCGGCCGAACACTGGCATACCTACTGGAAAATGGGCGGCGACAGCGGCGAACCCACCAGCCTGAACGAGTGGGAGGCCCCCCCCGGCACCCGCATCGGCGAGATCCAGTGGCCGGCGCCGCACTGGCTGCCCTTCTACGAGACCGACCTGGTCAATTTCGGTTATGAGCAGGAAGTGCTGCTGCCGGTGGCCGTGACCATCCCCGCGGACTATGAAGGTGACAGCGTCACCGTCAGCACCCTGGCGTACTGGAACGTCTGCGA
>JBBDSI010000135.1:0-1274 GCA_040905005.1 Pseudohongiellaceae bacterium | reverse complement strand
CGGGTATCGTAGCCCAATGCGTTCAGCCGGTTGACGATATCCTGGCTCTGCTTCGCATCGCGCGTCTCGAGGGTGATGTAAAGATCAGCCTTGCGCACCGGGATAGGGCCGAAAAGGCGCTGATGGGAGACTTCCATTATATTGCCGCCCAGGTCGCCGATGGCCTCGGTGACGTCGGACAGGGTGCCGGGAAGATCCTCGATCTTGATCAGGATGCGAACGATACGCCCCTTGCGGGCCAGGCGGCGCATCAGTATCGAGGCCAGGATGCGCGAGTCGATATTGGCGCCACAGATGGGAACACCCACCGCGCCCTCGGTGAACTGCGCGGGATGCGACAGGACTGCCGCCAGCGCTGCGGCACCGGCACCCTCGGCGACGGTCTTCTCGATGGTCAGCAGCAGGTAGATCGCCTCTTCGATACTCTCCTCTTCGACGATGAGAATGTCATCCACATGCTCCCGGATGACCGCCATGGTGAGATCGCCGGGTCGTTTCACGGCGATGCCCTCGGCGATCGTGGAGCCTCCCTGCGGGACGTCCAGGCCGTGCAGTAGATTGTAGGCGCTGGGATAGCTCGCCAGCTCCACGCCGATGATGCGCAGGGCCGGGTTGATGGCCTTGGCGGCGACGGCCACGCCGGCGATGAGACCGCCCCCGCCAATGGGCACGACGAGCGTGTGCAGGTCCGGTTCCGCCGCGAGCATCTCCAGGGCGACGGTGCCCTGTCCGGCCATGACCTGCAGGTCATTGAAGGGGTGAATAAAGGCCAGATTGTCACTGACAGCGAGGTCCCTGGCATGGTCCGAGGCCTCGTCGAAACTGGCGCCCTCGAGAATCACCCTGGCGGCGAAATTCTCGGTATCCTCGACTTTGACATTGGGGGTGTTGCGCGGCATGACGATGGTGGCCGGAATCCCCAGGCGCTGGGCATGGTAGGCGACGGCCTTGGCGTGGTTGCCCGCCGACATGGCGATGACGCCGCGGCGGCGTTCGTCCGCGTCCAGTTGCAGTAGTTTATTCAGGGCGCCGCGTTCCTTGAAGGATGAGGTAAACTGCAGGTTCTCGAACTTCAGATAGATAGTGGCGCCCAGGATGCTGGACAGGGTCCGCGAGTGTTCGAAGCGGGTATTGATGATGTCCTCGCCGAGTCGCTGCTGCGCGGCTTTGACATCTTCCAGTGTAATGCTCATGCCATGGCCTGATGTGCTGGGAGCCCGTCGGACTCACGCTGATCTACTGCGCTGGTTGGAGAGCGGTCCATTTTTCCGATC
>JBBDSI010000134.1:1294-7578 GCA_040905005.1 Pseudohongiellaceae bacterium | reverse complement strand
TGATTGGCGGGCGCGGGTAAGAAAATTCAGGGATGAATTTTCTGACCCAGTAGGTTAAAAGAAATCAGGGCGGGCGGCCAGCCAGTCGTCGCGATACGACTTGGGGATGGAGTCGGACAGCAACTGGCCATCGCTGAGGGGTTCGTAGATCTGGTCGAAGTTTTTCAAACCTTCGTTATACCGGGTGTACAGATCCGCCGGTGTCGGCTCGTCCGGGTTGTTGTAACCCATGGCGCCGCACAACTCGAAACAGGCATGCACGGTGCCGTGGTGGAAGTTTTTGACCTGTACTGCCTTGTCCGCGACCTTGATCGCACGCGCCCGGAAGGGGTTCTGCGTGGCCACCCCGGTCGGGCACTTGTTGGTGTTGCAGGTCTGGGCCTGCACGCACCCCACGGCCATCATCATGGCGCGAGCGGCACTGACGGTGTTGGCGCCGACGAGCAGTTTCTCCAGCATATCGAAGCCGGTGGCGGTCTGGCCGGAGCTGATCAGACGAATCTGCTCCCGTATGCCGGCGCCGAGCAGCACCTGATTGATATAGTAGGTCGCCTCCAGGCAGGGCGTGCCGAGGCGGTTGGAGAACTCCGCCGGTGCCGCACCGGTGCCGCCCTCGGCGCCATCGACGGAGATGAAGTCCGGGAAGATTTCCGACTCCAGCATGGCCTTGACGATCGCCATGAATTCCACCTTTTTGCCCAGACAGAGCTTGAAGCCCACCGGCTTGCCCGCGCTCAATTCGCGCAGATGCTGGATGAAGGTCAGCAATTCCTGCGGGGTACGGAATTCGGGATGATTGGCCGGCGATACCACGGTCTTGCCGACCGGGACGCCGCGCGCCTCGGCGATCTCCACCGAGACCTTGGCGCCGGGCAGGACGCCGCCGTGGGAAGGCTTGGCGCCCTGAGACAGCTTCAGCTCGATCATCTTCACCTGTTCCAGGGCGGCATTGCGGGCAAAGGCGTCGGCGTCGAAGCGGCCGTTCTCCTGGCGGCAGCCGAAATAGCCGGTGCCAACCTGCCAGATGAGGTCGCCGCCGTGGCGGCGATGGTACTTGCTGATGCCGCCTTCGCCCGTGTTGTGGGCGAAGTTGCCGAGCTTCGCGCCCTTGTTCATGGCCTCGAGAGCCGGCCCGCTCAGCGCTCCGAAACTCATGCCGGAAATGTTCAGGCGCGAGGCGCTGTAGGGCTGCTTGCAGGCGGCGTTGCCGAAGATCACGCGCGCATGTTCCTCGGCCACGCTGGTGGCGGCGATGGAGTGAATGAGGCTGCGATAGCCTTCGGCGAGGATGTCCTGTTGGGTGCCGAACGGCAGCGTGTCGTTGGTGCCCTTGGCGCGGCGATAGATGAGGTTACGGCGCTCACGCGAGAACGGCCGTTCCTCGGTGTTGCTGGCGATGAAGTACTGCTGGATCTCCGGGCGAATGATTTCCAGCATATAGCGCAGGTTCGCCAGTACCGGATAATTGCGGCGCAGATTGCTGCGCGAGAAATACAGCTCATAGAGGCCGAGGAGGGACCAGGCCAGCAAGAGTGTGAATACCGTCAATGGCAATGGCTCCGCCGCCAGGGCCGGCCAGGCGGTATCGCCGTCGCTGGCGGCTAGCAACCACACCAGGCTTAGCGGTGTGAGCACCAGGGCGACGATCCACAGCAGCTTGACGACAAAGGTCATAATACAGCTCCAATCAGGTGGTAGACCCCGCGCCTGGTTACCTGTCCCGTAAACACCAGTTAGTGCTGGACTAGAAACGCATGACGAAGGTGACGGCGGTCTCCGTGTCGGTTTTGTCCTTGCCGATGGGCACTTCCGTCTGGTGTTTGATCTTCAGGGAGAAGCGCAGTGAGAGGTTCTCCATGATGTCAGTCTCGATGCTGGTCAGGGAGCGATAGATGTTGGAGTCCGAGCCCGTCTCAACGCTGATATCCTGGCCGAATTCCGCCGACTCCGACAGCGTCCAGAGGTATTCGGTGGCCAGTCGCAGGATCGGTTCGGACTGCGTGCCACCCTCTTCCAGGCGCGAGTAGCGGGCACCGATACCGGCGTTGCCGGTCAGACTCATATTGGCGCGATGGCGCAACAGCTCGGTACCGAAGCTGAAGGTGACGTCCGACTGGCTGTCAAAGCCGCTGAAACGATCATCCTCGTGGGAGACCCGGGTCTGGAAAAAGCTGAACTCGCTGATCTCGTAGTTCGCGCGTGCCATCGCCGAGAAGCGCTGACCCTTGACGCGGCTATCACTGGCGGAGTAGAGACCATCCAGGGTGAAGGCATAGTCCCACTGCTCCCTGTCGATGTTGATGGCCCCGGCAAAATTCAGGCTCTCCTCGTCGGTGTTGCCCGAAGTGAACAGCGCACCCAGCTCCACTTCCCGGGTTACCGTATTGGCGGACTGCGCCAGGGTCGCGGGTGACAGTAGCAGAGCCACGAATCCGGCGGAAACAACGGGAGGAATTCGCTTGAAGTCGATCATGTAAACAATCCATTCTGATTTCAGTAAGTGTATTTGTCGGCATTCGCCCGGGCAGCCTTAACGCCGTTACCATCCGGCAATGCGCGCAAGATACCGGCAGGACGTTGCGCTCGGGCGATGAATTCACCGGTCCATCGGATGATTCCCGTTACACTGGAGTTGCCTGCTTATTTGGGGTATAAGGCTGCTGGTATGCCCTGCCTTTACCCTACGTATTCAGACCGCTTCCGGATTTCCGGGTCATTATTAATAGTTGCATGAAAACCCTGTACCTGTTGCGTCACGCGAAGTCGAGCTGGGAAAACCCGGGCCTGAAGGATTTTGAGCGCCCGCTCAATGAGCGCGGCACCAGCGATGTGCCGGTGATGGCCGAGCGCTTCAATGTCCGCAAGAAAAAGGTGGACTGCATCATAGCCAGCCCGGCTCAGCGTGCGAAAACCACGGCCAGGCTGTTTGCCAGGGGCATCCATTATCCGGAGGATAACATCGCCAGCAATCCGGAATTATACTTTGCCGGCACCGGCATGTTGTTGAAGGCCGCGAGCCTGGCCGATGATACCTGCGAGTCGGTCATGCTGGTGGGGCACAATCCGGCGATCACGGAATTCGCCAATGCCATGGCCGGCTGTGACATCGACAACGTGCCCACCTGCGGCCTCGTGGAACTCACCCTGCCCGTCGCGCATTGGGCCGACATCGAACTTGGCGGGGCGACGCTCGTGGAATTCGACTTCCCCAAAAACGCCGACAACGATTGAGGTCCTGCATGTCACAGTGGATGGTCCGCAGAACAGTGCTCACGGCGGTCACAATGGCGTTGCTTGCCTGCGAACCGGAAGCACGCGACGCCGGGGCGCCGGCTGCGCAGACCGGTCGTTGGTACAGCGCGGCACAGATGGAGCAGGGCGCGCAGGTGTTCGCGCAGAACTGCGCCGTCTGTCACGGCGAGCGCGCCCAGGGCCTGAGTGACGACTGGCGTCAACGTCTCGATGACGGCTCGTTGCCGCCACCGCCATTGAACGGTTCCGCCCACGCCTGGCATCATCCGCTGCCGGTGTTGCTGCAGGTGATCAACCAGGGTGGCGCGGAGTTCGGTGGCAAGATGCCGGGCTTCGCCGAGTTGCTGAGCGAGCAGGAAAGGCTGGCGGCCATCGCCTATTTTCAGAGCTTCTGGAGTGAGGAAATTTATGCACAGTGGCAACAAATGGGCGGTACTGACTAGCGTCCTGTTGTGGCTGCTGCCCATGAGCGCAGCGCCGGCGCAGGAACTGGCCAATCCCGAATCCTGGGCGGCGCCCGAGCTGGTCGATCATCCCCTGACCGGACGCATCTGGGACGCCCGCCGCCAGACATTCATTGGCCCGAATGAACTCGCCGCGTCGATCGCCGACGCCAGGTATCTCTTATTGGGCGAAAAACACGACAACCCCGATCATCACACGCTGCAACTCGCGGTCGTCGAGAGCCTGCTGCGGCAGGAGCGGCTGTACCGGGTGTCTTTCGAAATGCTGGATTCGGATGTCCGGGAGCGGTTGCTGGATATTTACTTGCAGGAGCCTATGAATGCGGACGAACTGCAGGCCTACCTGATGTGGGATACCGAGGGTTGGGACTGGAGTTTCTATGGGCCGCTGGTCCAGGCTGTTTACGCGGCCGGCATCGGTATCGCGGCGGGCAACATCACCCGCGACGAAGTCAGCGCGATTTACGCCAACGACAACGCCAGCTCCCGAGAGGTACTCGGGGAGGCGGCCCTGGCCCGGCTGGAACTGGACATCGATGAGAGCCATTGCGGCCTGCTGCCCGAGTCGCAGTTTCCCGCCATGGTGCGCGTGCAACAGGCGCGCGATCGGACCATGGCCGGCAGCCTGCGCCCGCCGGCAGCGGACATGACGAGCGTATTGGTCGCCGGAAATTATCACGTGCGCCGCGACCTGGGTGTGCCCAACTACCTGCTGCGGCGGGAGCCCAGTCTCGCGCCTGAGGCCATCGTTACCCTGTCGTTCATGGAAGTGCAGGACGGTGAGACCGATCCCGCCCTGTATCAGGAACAGTTCGGCGAGCAGCATGCTTTCGACTATCTCTGGTTCACCCCGTCGGTCGGCGAGGAGGACTACTGTGCCGCCATGCGCCAGTAGGACATTCTTTTAATAACGCACAAGGCACTCTTTATGAGCGCAGAAGACTTGATCCACCGCGTGTAAGCGGCCAAACTCGTGACCATGATTCACAAAATCCCCCGGCTTTTCCTGTCAATCCCGCTCCTGCTCACCCTGTTGCTGCCTGCCGCGGCCGTCGCCCAGGTCTATCCGCAGATCGCAGGCAACGACGATCCGGTTTATGACCTCGGC
Organism: Pseudohongiellaceae bacterium; assembly: GCA_040905005.1. Lineage (GTDB taxonomy): Bacteria > Pseudomonadota > Gammaproteobacteria > Pseudomonadales > Pseudohongiellaceae > UBA9145. The sequence goes on along the minus strand of JBBDSI010000134.1, from coordinate 2,754 downwards.
TATGACGAGGGCGGCGAGTTCAATTTCGTGCGCGTGCAGTTCGATTCCTACTACGGCGGCGGCTTCGGTTACGGCCCCTGGTCCATCGACTTTCCCGATGCTGACATGAATTTTCTGCGTGGCGTCTCCCGGCTCACCAATATCCGCGTCATGACGGATCCCATCGTCCTGCGGCTGAGTGACGATCAGATATTCGATTACCCCTTTCTGTACATGTTGGAGGTGGGACAGGGCGGCGGCATCACTCTCAATCCGAAGGAGTCGGAGAACCTGCGCGAGTACCTGTTACGCGGGGGCTTTCTTCTGATCGATGATTTCTGGGGGCAGCGTGAGTGGGATAACTTCCAGGCGGCCTTCTCCGAAGTCTTTCCCGACCGCGAGATCATCGAGTTGCAGCCGGATCACGAGATCTTCCACGTCTATTACGACATCGACGGTCCGCAGATGATTCCGGCACTGTATCGCTCCGACGAATTCGGCGAGCAGGGCATCGACTACGCCTCCAATCACGCCATTCTCGACGACGCAGGCCGGGTCATGGTGCTGATCAACTGGAACTCCGACATGGGCGACGGCTGGGAACACACCTACCATCCCGCCTACCCCACCCGCTACGCCAACGCGGCCTATCGCCTGGGCATCAACTACCTGATGTACTCGATGACGCACTAGTCCGGGCTAGGAGCCTGTCGGACTAGTGCTGCATGGGGTCCGGTTTGTCTTTCGCTACGTCCAGTGTCGCGGTGAGCTTCTTCAATCGTGCCGCCGACAGGTCGCCGCGTCGATACAACCCGACCAGGGCTGTATGACAGATGTGATCCCCGCTCACTTCGAAATAGCGCCGCAGGTCCACCCGTGATTCGCTCAGGCCGTAACCGTCTGTTCCCAGCACGTAATAGTCTGCGGGCATCCAGCGGGCTATGGCGTTGGGCAGCGCCTTCATGTAGTCCGAGGCAGCCACGATTACCCCTTCGCAGTCGCCGAAGAGTCTTTGCACGCAGGACACATCCTGTTTACCGGTGGGATGCAACCGGTTGTGGCGATCGCAGGCCTCGGCGTCCCGATACAGCTCGTTATAGCTGGTGACGCTCCAGACGCTGACGGCGAAGCCCAGTTCAGTGAGTCGGTCCCGGGCAGAGAGCGCCTGCTGCATGATCGCGCCGCTGCCCAGCAGGTGAATGGGCGTCCCGGCGCCTTTTTCGGCAGGCTCGTAACAATAGGCGCCGGCAAGAATGCCTTCCTCGATGCCATCGATAGCGGGCATAGGCGGCATGGCGTAATTCTCGTTGTAGGCCGTCAGGTAGTAGAACAGGTCCTCCTGTTCCTGGTACATGCGCCGAATCCCCTCGCGCACGATCACCACCAGTTCGTAGGCGAAGGCCGGATCGTAGCTCTTCAGGTTGGGCACCGTGCCCGCGATCACCTGGGAGTGGCCGTCCTGGTGCTGTATGCCCTCGCCG
>JBBDSI010000134.1:0-1194 GCA_040905005.1 Pseudohongiellaceae bacterium | reverse complement strand
GGTAGGAAGAGAGGCCGCCGCCGGGCTGCAGTTCGCGCCGGAAATTCTCGAGCTGCGCCTGGGTCAGGCGACCCTCCAGCCAGGAGCGGACGTAAATGCCCGGCGCGGCATGAGGCTGGAGAATGACGAGATCGCCGCCGTAGTCTTCTTCGCGCTGGCGAAAGAAGTGGTTGAAGCCGACCTCCATCATGGTGGCGGCCGACGCATAGGTGGCGATATGACCGCCGATGCCGGTGCCGGCGTCCTGGCCCCGGAGTACCATGGCCATGGCGTTCCAGCGCAGGATGTTCTCCAGGCGTTGCTCCACGGCGACATCCCCGGGATAGGCCGGCTGGCGGGAGACGGGGATGCTGTTGAGATAGGGGGTGTTGACCGAGGTGCTGTCACTGCCTGGCAGGTACTCGCGGGCGCGCCACTGCTGCAGCGTTCCCATAATGGCATTGACGCCATCGGCACCGTAGAGGCGGTAGATGTCCTCGATGGCCTCCAGCCAGTCCCGCTTGTCCTCTTCGAGCAAGGGGTCCAGGTTCAATTTGTTATTCATCGTTTTTCAACCTTGCGCCCATGGCGGGCCGGGACGGCGGACTCCGGTTCTTTTAGTTCTCTCAGTGCTCTCAGTGCTCTCTGTACTCTCAAATCCTACAGTTCTCGCAGTTCTCTCAATTCTCACGGAGATAGTACCTTACTGGCGGGAAACGGAAAGCCCGACGGAACCCGGACAGATTACTAGTCGCTGGCGCTGGCCCTGGGCCGGGTTCGCAGATAACGGAGTATCAGGACTGCATCCTGTTCCACGCAACTGTCGCTATTGGCCAGGATGAAGTCCGCGCTGGCGCGCTCGATCTCTGTCGCCATGGCGATAGTCGCCTTGAAGGCCTCGATCTCGTAGGGCGGCAGGCCCCTGCTCAGGTAGAAATCGGTGAGCAGGCGCATCTGCTGCGGGCTGAGCTTGCTGGCCAGGATGTGGGCGACGCCGTCGGCGAAGTTGTCCCAGTGGTACACCCTAGTATAGCACGCGGCGATCGCCTCCCGGATGGACCGCGGCAGGGTAGCGTCGGCAGATGAGCCGACGATCACCTGATAATGGCGAATGATGGCGTTCGCCTGCAGGACCGTACGCCGCTGAAAATTGGCGGCCGTGCCGGAGGCATCGAGCAGGCGGTTGGCGGCGACGAGGGGGTCGGCGTGCAGCGG
>JBBDSI010000133.1:3404-7600 GCA_040905005.1 Pseudohongiellaceae bacterium | reverse complement strand
GGGGCTGTTTTCCGAATATTTTCGGTAGTAGACTGGTCTTGTAAGTAATCAGTATGGAGGATCGAGGTCTTGTTACCGGCGGCTTTCGCGCCGTAGGCGGTATGTAGTTGGATCACCTTTGCATGCGTGAAGCGTGCCCATGCTGCAGTCTGTAACCTTACAGGAGGCGGTAGCGACATGGTTGAACTGACAGAACAGAACAAAGAAGTCCCGTTCAAGGATATTTGCCTGTCATCGGACGATATCCAGACTCGGGAGATTTCTCTGGCCGATCTGCGTGAGTGTCTGAGTAAGGGATGGGCCGACTTCAGCGCCAGGCCCCTTGGTTCCGCGCCGCTCATCGTCCTCTTCTACTTCCTTGGCGCGTTCATCATCACCCTGGCGGCGTTCGGCCTCGATCTCAGCTATTTCGCGTTTCCCATCGTGGCCGGCTGCACCCTGGTAGGCCCCATCATCGCCATCGGCTTCTTCGAGATAAGCCGTCAGCGCGAGCAGGGCCTGAACACCAACTGGCGCTCCGCCTTCGAGTTCATTCACACCTCCTCGTTCGCGCCGGTATTGGCGCTGTCGCTCATCATGGCCGTGCTGTACGTCTTCTGGCTGTACCTGGCCGAGCTGATCTATTTCAGCCTCTTCTCGGCCAACCCCCCGGCTTCGGTGGCTGAATTCATCGGCCAGTTGTTCACTACCCGCCACGGCGGGGCGTTGGTAGCCTACGGCAATTTCGTCGGCTTCCTGTTCGCCTTCGCTGCCCTGTCGATCTCGGTCGTGGCCTTCCCGCTGGCGCTGGACAAGCCGGTGACCTCGCTGACGGCCATAAGCGTGTCAATTCGCGCCGTCACCTCCAACATGCTGGTGATGATCGCCTGGGGAGTGATCGTCGGCGCCCTGCTGCTCATTGGGGCTGCTTTTTTCCTGATCGGGCTGGCGGTCACTCTGCCGGTGCTTGGACATGCGACCTGGCACCTTTACCGTAAACTGGTGGTTCGATGATCGACTGAGTGCAGCCGGGCGCAGGCCCGGTTGCTGGAGTTGCCAGGAAGAGTCATGAGAAAAGCGAGGCGGGAATGCCGTCTCGCTTTTCTCATGTCAGGGCAGTCGAAACACGAATAGCATATTACCGCCGCGCCGTTGCTGCAGTTCGGGCGTCAGGGCGCGGTAGGTGACGCCGCCGCCGGCGGCGATGGCGAGATACTGCACGTCATCCACCATGTAGGTCACGGGAAAGCCGCCGGCCGTGGAGTTGAGGACCTGTTCCCAGAGGACTTCCCCACTATCCGCCGCATAGGCGCGCAGGCGGCGGGCATCGTCGGTGACGAAGACGAGGCCACCGCCGGTGGTCAACACCGACCCGCCGATCCCGGCCCGCTGCCGGTGCTGCCACAAGGTTTCGCCGGTGGCGACGTCGACGGCGGTGAACATGCCCACCCGTCCGTCCGAGTCCGGTGTCTCCACCATGAGTGTGGTGGCGGAGCTGTGGTAGCCGCCAATCTCCGGTTCCACCGGATTCAGGTAATAGTTCATGCAGGTGTTGTTGGTCGGTGCGTAGAGCGCATTGGTCTGCGGGCTGTAGGCTACCGACTGCCAGTTGATGCCGCCGCGGGTCATGGGACAGACCAGCTTGCGCTGGCGAATCTCCGTGATATTGATCTCCGGATTGGTAATACCCTTGCGGCCCGCGATATCCACGCCGACGATGACGTTCTGGAAGTTGGTCTCCTTGGCCCAGAGAAACTCGCCGGTAGCCGCGTCCATAGTCCAGACGATGCCCGGCTTGCCGGGGATGCCGGTGATGACCTTGCGGCGCGTGTTGGAGGTGATGTTCGGGTTGATCCAGCTCACCGCATCGGCTGCGGGCGTCACTTCGGTCTCGACGATGATGCGCTCGAAGGGGTGGTCCTGATCCCAATTGCCACCGGGGATGTGCTGGAAATGCCAGGCGATCTCGCCGGTGTCGGCATCCAGGGCCAGAGTGGAATTGGTATAGAGGACATCGCCGCCCTGGGTGAGGCGCTGGATCGAGCCCCAGGGAATGGGCACGGCGACGCCGAGGAAGATCATGTCCAGTTCGGCGTCGTAGCTGGCGGGCATCCAGGCGGACCCTCCGCGGCGCTGTTCGTTGGGCAGGTCGCCCCAGGTCTCGCCACCCGGCTCGCCGACGCGGGGCACTGTGTGACGGCGCCAGATTTCCTCTCCGGTATCCGGATCATGGGCGGAGATCCAGCAGAAGGTGTTGATGTAGTAGCAACCGGACATGCCGGCGATTATCTTGCCGTCGAAGACCTGCGGGCCGCCGGAGTAGTGTTGGCCGACGGTCCAGTCGCCGACCTGGCGTTCCCAGGTCACCTCGCCGGTGCGTACATCCAGCGAGACGAGATAGGCATCCCGTGTGGCGATGATCAACTGATCGCGGTAGAGCGTGGCGTTGCGGTTGGCGCAGGACAATGGCGCCACGTGATCCACTTCGGGACGCCGGTATTCCCAGAGCAGCGTGCCGTCGGTGGCATCGACCGCCTCGATGAAATCACAGGCCTGCGCCAGGAACATGACGCCGTCGTGCACCAGCGGCGTGGTCTCCTGGAGTCCGGGCTCCATGGTCCATGCCCAGGCGAGGCGCAGGCTGTCCACGTTGTCCTGGTTGATCTGGTCCAGCGGACTGTAGCCATGATTGTCGGGCGTGCGGCGCCACATCAGCCAGTCCGTCGCCGGCGGGTCCGCCAGGTCTTCGAGGGAAACCGGTGAGTAGCTCTCCAGGAGGGACTGGGGATACAGCGACGGGGCGTGCAGAAGGCCGGCCACGATCATCAGGGCCAGGCAGAGAGGACGGGTTGCCGGGGATTTCATCGAACACTCCTTCTTGTTTTTATTTTGGCCAGCACGTTGCCAGCACCAGATTAACACGATTCTACTGCCGCCAAGGGGATATTGCACATAGCCGCGTCTCTCGCCCGCGGCTGGCTCAGTCTTCGCAGATAGAGAGTACGCGTGCCCCGTCCACTTGCATACGCCACTTGATATTGAACTCATACAGCGTCATGCCGTATTGCTTGTCGTCGCCTGGACGGACCCGCCAGGCCGGTCGCGGATCCTGGCCCAGGACGGCGACGATCAGTTCGCGCAATCGCGGATAGTCCGCTGCGTGTCGCGCAAGCGCGTCCAGCGCCTCGCCGGAGAAAATAATCTCCCGGGGTGTCTCCGCGCATTGTTCGGTAAAGCCGCCCGTGGCTGCGGGTAAGGCATCGGCATAGGGCAGGTAGGGCTTGACGTCAAGGATCGGCGTGCCGTCCAGCAGATCCAGTCCACCCACGCGCAGTACCAGGCGTCCCTTCTCCATCCCACTGCCCAGGTTGCGCACGACCGACAGGCCCAGGGCATTGGGCCGGAACGGCGCGCGGCTGGCGAACACGCCCAGGCGCTGCCTGCCGCCGAGCCGGGGCGGTTGCACCGTGGCCGACCAACCCTTGTCGGCAGTGCCATGGAAGTGAAAGACAAGCCAGACATGGGAGAACTGCTCGATCCCGCGCAGTACGTTCGGGTCGCTGAACGCGGGCTCGAACACGACCTTGCCCTCGGCGGCGGCCACGAGATTGGGTTGCCGGGGAATCGCGAACTTCTGTTTGAAGGGACTGGAAACGAAGGCTATGGTTTCGAGCTGCAGGGTCGTGACCGGGTCAGTCGCGGCCAGCGTCGCGGCATCGGCATCCATACTCCCCGTCTGTGAGTCTTCGACTGTCATAACTGGCCGCTTTGGGGGTCGGGCCGCAACTCCGCCTTGAAGCGTTTGAAATTGGCGACGTAGACCTCGGCGCTCCTGACCAGGGCCGCCTGCTGCTCCTCGCTCAGGGTCTTGACCACCTTTGCCGGCGAGCCCATCACCAGAGACCCGTCGGGAATCTCCTTGTTCTCGGTCACCAGGCTGTTGGCGCCGATCAGGCAGTTGCGGCCGATCCTGGCGCCATTGAGGACCACCGAGTTGATACCGATCAGGGAATTGTCGCCGATGCTGCAGCCGTGCAGCATCACCTTGTGGCCCACGGTGACGTTCTTGCCGATGGTGAGGGGCACTCCCGGATCGGTGTGCAGCACCGAGCCATCCTGGATATTGGAATTTTCGCCGATGGTGATCAGTTCGTTGTCGCCGCGGATAACGGCGTTGAACCAGACGCTGGCGTTATTCTCCAGTCGCACCAGTCCGA
>JBBDSI010000133.1:0-3304 GCA_040905005.1 Pseudohongiellaceae bacterium | reverse complement strand
ATGGGGCTCTCGTCATACTCTCATGAGCCCCTAAAAGAAAAAGAAGGAGAAAGGCCCATGTTCTCATCCCGCAAGCTGCTCATATCTCTTATCGTCTCGGCTCCCATCGTCCTGGCCGGGACTGCCGTGGCGCAGAGCTGGCTGGTGCCCAACGCCATCAGCGGCGACGGGCTGCCCAACCCGGCTCCGAATGTCACCCGCAACTGGGGCGAATTGCCCGCCGGGCGCGAGTGGGGCTCCACCGCCGGCGTCGACATCGACCCCATCGACGGCCAGGTATGGGCCTATGAGCGTTGCGGCGCCAGCAGTTTCGGCGGCGGCGTGCCGGTGAACTGCCACACCAATCCCGTCGACCCCATCTTCAAGTTTGATCGCCACACTGGCGAGGTATTGGCCAATTTCGGCGGCGGCATCATGGTGACGCCCCACGGCATCCACGTGGATCACGAGGGCAATGTCTGGGTGACCGACTTCGCCATCAACGAGGAGCGCACCAAGGGCCACCAGGTGCACAAGTTCTCGCCCGACGGCCGCCTGCTCATGAGCCTCGGCACGGCCGGACGACCCGGCAGCGGGCGCAACCAGTTCAACCAGCCCAATGACGTGATCGTGGCGTCCGACGGCAGCATCTTCGTCGCCGACGGCCACAGCGGCCAGGGCATGACCAGCATGGATGCCATCGAGGAGGGGCGCCAGTCCGGCGACACCGGGCGCATCATCAAGTTCGCACCGGACGGGACCTACTTGATGGAATGGGGACAGATCGGCGTTCGCCACGGTGAATTCCGCACCCCCCACGCGCTGGAGTTCGATTCCCGGGGACGCCTGTGGGTGGCCGATCGCGGCAACCATCGCCTCGAGATATTCGACCAGGATGGCAACTACCTCGAGTCCCGCTACATGTACGGCCGCATCTCCGGCCTGTTCATCACCGACGATGACATGGTCTACGCCATCGACTCCGAGTCCGGCCCCACCAACCACGTTGGCTGGCGCAACGGCGTCCGCATCGGCCCGGTGGCTGAGGATCGCATCGTCGGCTTCATCCAGCCCTTCGAGCGCGCCGATCGCGTCTATCAGGGCACGGCGGGCGAGGGCGTGGCGGTGGACGCCGACGGCAATGTCTACGCCGCGGAAGGGCCGAACTCCCTCAACGCGGCAGGCGGCGCCTTCACCAAGTATGCCGTGCGCTGAAAACGCGCACTTGCCGCCGGGCGGCATGTGCTGAAGTCTGTTAGCCTGACAATCAAGCAGGTCGTCCCGACCTGTTTGATTGTCACGTGAGAGCGCTTGTGCAAACCCCTTTCAGGCCGATGCTACTGCAACCTGGCCCGTTAAAAAGGGCATCAGGCGATCGGTCTCTTTTCGGACTACTTCGTAACACTCGCAACTAAACTCTTCGATTACATGCCGGTCCAGCACCGTGATCCGGCCTCGCTCGTACTTGATGGCACCTTTTTTCTGTAGATTACCAGCGGCTACGGTAATGCCTTCACGGCGAACACCGAGCATGTTTGCCATGAGTTCCTGAGTCATATTCAGCTCGTTTCCCGGCACTCGGTCCAGGCAAAGCAACAGCCATCGACAGAGCTGCTGTTCAATCGAGTGATGCCGATTGCAGACTGCGGTCTGCGTCATCTGCGTGATCAACGCCTGCGTGTAGCGCAGCAGCAAGACCTGCATGTCGCCATGGCGACGGAACTCCTCCTTGAACAGTTTTGCGGTCAGGCGGTAAGCGTGACCGGCGTGCTGCACCATCGCCTCACTCGGAGTGCTGTCGCCGCCCATAAGCAATGCCAGGCCGACGAAGCCTTCGTTGCCCACCACTGAGACTTCCGCCGACGCCCCGCTTTCCATCGCATACAGCAGCGACACGATCCCATCGACGGGAAAATGCACGTGCCGCATGGTGTCGCCGGATTCGTACAAGACCTTGCCGTACGGTAAATCGATCAGTTCAAGATTCGGGAACAGGCGGCTTTGCACTTCGGCCGGCAGTGCCGCCAGGAGATAGTTTTGTTCCGGGTTGTTTTGCTGAGCCATGGCGCAATTCTCGCTCCACGGAAGCTTTTTGCTTATCAGGTAGTCTGACGGACCCAGACGGAGAGGATGGTGGAGGACATTCACTCTTTTACAAGACTAAGCATAGCATTTGGGGCAGATAACTGCTTGAGATATTCGTGTAGGGTAGCAATCGAGCCCGTCGAGAGATGATGACGAGTCGGTAGCGCCTATCCGCCAGTAATCGACTTGCTTTGCTGTTGGTGAATACTGGGCTAAAGGTCCCAGCTAAGGCCCAACCGCAGGTTCCAGAAGTTGTCCTGCCCGCCGGGATTGCCGGCCGGGCGCTGTACATCGAAAGGCGTGTAGGAGGTCGCCAGCGTCACGCGCCAGCGCTGCCCGAGCCGGTAACCGACACCGACGCTGAAAGTCGTGGTCGTGCCTTCCGAATCGATGGTGGAGCGATCCACGACGCCGAGTACCAGGGCGTTCACCTCCGTGAACGGGTCCAGGCGCGTGGAGGCAACTGACAGATACGGTTGCCAGGGTTGCCCGCGCTCGTCCCGGGACAGGATCAGTTCCGCGCCGTAATGATCCATGGCCAGGATGTCGTTGGACGGCTCCAGGCAGCTCAGGGGATTGCCGGCGGAGCCCGGGGTCTGCGCGGCCACGTCGGCGCTACAGGTCACGTCGGCGCTGACCTCGCCCTGCTGGGCGAAGGCGCGCAGCCCCAGCCGCCAGTCGCGGACCGACAGCAGCGGCCGTGACAGCGCGACGCCCCACAAGCCCTCCGGTCTGGCGCCGTCGATCTCCAACGGCGGCGTCCACGCCAGTTCCAGCATCACCTCCCAGGGCAGGCCGATGCCGACCCGGGCGCGCCCGAACGCCGGTGACTTGTTCAGGTCCTCCGCCTTGAAGCCGCCGAAGCCGACCCGTTGCTGGTCCTCGTTGAGTCGGGGAATGCTGCCTGCCTCGACCGCAAAACGCACGTCGCCAGGGGCCACGGACTCCGGGGGCAGTTGTGAGAGGTTCAGCGAGGAGGCGATCATATAGGCCATGGCCCAGCCCTCCGGACTGTCCAGGGGGACTTTCTCGTGGGTGCCGATCACCTCCTGCGCCACGCCAAGCGCGGGGAGCAGCAGGGCGGCGGCCAGGCAGGGCAGGGTCGAGCGCGAACGGGGGCAGGAAATGGTCATAACCGGGCCTCCTTGGCGGAAATAGTACCAGTTTCCTGGGGAGTAAACGCCCTAGCCCGGACTATTCATGAACTGCCGTAGCGAGGGCGTCGAGATGCCTGAAAATA
>JBBDSI010000132.1:2314-7605 GCA_040905005.1 Pseudohongiellaceae bacterium | reverse complement strand
GTCGTGCCCTGCCCTTCGCGGACGATGCGGATGGGGACGAAGCCAGACGCGGGGAGGCTGCCCGCCACGGCGGCGAAGTCCTCCGGCGAGGCGATCTCCCGGCGATTGAGAGCAACGATCACGTCGCCGGCCTGCAGGCCCGCTGCGCGGCCGGGCCCGTCGTTCAGCTCGGCGATACGGACGCCGTTGAGCCCGGTCACCTGGCGGGTCTCGTCGCTCAGTGGTGCCACGCGGAAACCCAGGGGATTACGGCGATCGCGCACGACTTCTGGTTCGCTGTTGGCGACGATGTTGGTCGGGGAACTGCCCAGGACGATGGTGCGCTCGAGTATCTCGCCGTCGCGAAAGAGCACGACCTCGGCCTCGGCGCCGGGCTGGTACTGGCCGACATAAAACGGCAGATCGGTAAAGAATTCGATCTCGTGCTCATTGAACGCGAGAATGATGTCCTCGTTGCGAATGCCACCGTTGGCGGCCGGACTGTCGGGCTGCACCTCGTCGACGAAGGCGCCGCGCGGGCGCTCCATGTCGAAGATTGCGGCCAGCGCGTAATCCACCTCGCGCATACGCACCCCGAGCAGCCCCCGTTCGACGCGCCCGTTCTCACGCAACTGCGTAATCACGTTCTCGGCCACGTTGCTGGGGATGGAGAAGGAGATGCCGTTGGACCCGCCGGTGCTCGAGAGAATCTGGGAGTTGATACCGACCACCTCACCGGCGAGGTTGAACAGCGGTCCTCCCGAGTTGCCCTGGTTGATGGCGACATCGGTCTGGATGAAGGACATGTAATTATAGGTGGAACGGCCCGGGATGGAACGGCCCATGGCGCTGACGATGCCGGCGGCGGCGGAGAACTCCAGACCGAAGGGTGAGCCGATAGCCAGCACCCAATCGCCCACGCGCAGTGCGTCGGAATCGCCGAAATCCACGTAAGGCAGACCACTGGCCTCGACCTTCAGCAGTGCCAGGTCGGAGGGTTCATCGAGGCCCACCACGGCGGCGTCGAACACGCGACGGTCGGTCAGGTGCACCTGGATCTCGTCGGCGTCGGCCACCACGTGATTGTTGGTAATGACATAACCATCGGCGGAGATGAGGAAGCCCGAGCCCACGGCGGCGCGGCGACGCTGTTCCGGGATGTCTTCGATGTCGAAATCAGGACTCTGCCCGGGATTCAGGCGGCGCAGCAATTCTTCCATCTCCTCATCCGGAATGGCCCGGCGAGCCTCCACGCGTCGGGTCGTGGAGATCTCGACGATCGAAGGCCCATTGCGTTCGACCAGATCGGCGAAACCGGGCAACTCGGCGGCCGTAGCCGTGCCCGAAGCCAGCAAGCCGGCAGTGGTCAACAGGATGAGCGCAAGAGAAGCGATACGCATGGGGGGAAACTACCTCTGTGATGGCGCGCGCGCGTGGCTGTCGCCAGTCGTCGCCTGCAGGCGGACGAGGCCGCCATGAAAATTCATCACTCAACTGTAGCACAACGGGGAGGCAGTCTAACAGCGCCGGGGGCGGCGCCAGGTCGGCGAGGAACGGGTGGTGGCGGGCTAATCCTCTACCTGTAGCTCGTTGACCAGACGGTAAAGGGGGGAATCCGCGATATGCTCGAAGCCCGCCGGCTCGGTGGGGTCGATCACGATCGAGCGAATGTATTCATAGACCAGGCCTGCGCTCTGCGGGTCCAGCTCCGAGGCAGCGGAATCGGCGAGCAGGGACTCCGGCGTCGCGGCGACCGCGGCCATGTCACTCTCGACATCCACAGCATCCACGGCATCATTGCCGGCCAGGGGCAGATCGGAATGGGGTTGCAGGCCGGATTGCACGCCGAGCACGACGATCACGGCTACCGACGCGGCGACCGCCAGTCGGGCCAGTTGCTGTTGCCAGGCGCGCGGGCCACGGTCGCCGCCATGCACAGGTTCATCGGCCAGTTGCGCCTGAATCCGTTGTTGCAGGTTAGCCGAGACCGGGACGCCGGTGTCGTGCAGCACGGACTGGGCCAGGTGATAACGGGACCAGGAGGCTTCCAGGTCGACCCGTTCGGCCGCGGGCAAGTCATCCAGCGTCCGCAGCAGACGGCGTAACTCGAGGTCATCCGCCTCATTGTCCAGCAGGGCGCTCAGTGTCTCTCTCAGGGCGTTCTTGGCGTTGCTCATCGTCTGTTTAATCTGTGTCCGCTGTTCAGTTGGCCTGATATTCTGCTTGGTCCGTCAACACTTCTGTTCGGTTGGCGGCAGAAGCAGCTCGTTGCGCGGGTATCTACCAACCCTAATGCGTATCGGCCCGGGCGTCCAGCCTGTGAACGCGGCGCCGTCACGGTGTCGGCGCATGCACTACCCCGGATTTCGTGAGCCAGAACGATTCCCCGGCTCCGTTACTGTTTACTTAGTCCACACAACGCGCAATTGGTTCACATAAGTTCTCGAATTTTTTTGTCGATGGCCTCACGCGCCCTGAAGATGCGCGAGCGCACAGTCCCCACCGGGCAATCCATCACTTCGGTGATGTCTTCGTAACTCAGGCCTGAGAACTCGCGCAGAGTGAACGCCGTGCGCAGGTCCTCCGGCAGTTCCTCGATGGCCTGGTGGATCGCCTGTTTCAGGTTCTCGGTGGCCAGTTGTCCCTCGGGGTTGTCGGTCTCGTGCAGGACGCTGCCGAGCTCGGTCACCTCCGCCTCCTCGACATCCATATCGCTGCTGGGCGGACGCCGGTTGCGGGACACCAGGTAGTTCTTGGCCGTGTTGACGGCTATGCGGTAGAGCCAGGTATAGAAGGCGCTGTCACCACGAAACAGCGGCAGCGCCCGGTAGGCCTTGATGAAGGCCTCCTGGCACACGTCCTCGACTTCCTGCTGATCGTGGATGAAACGACTGATCAGCGCCGCCACCCGGTGTTGGTAGCGCAGGACCAGCAGGTTGAAGGCATTTTTGTCGCCACCGAGCACCCGGTCGACCAGTTGCTGATCCGTGTCCTTTTCCATTTGCTCCTGCGTTTGAAATCCTGCCGCGCGAATCGCCCAAGCTTACCTGCTTCTCAACCAGGATATACAGCCGGCAGGTGCAAAAGTTCGCGGAATCGATAAGAATAGGCAGCGCATGCCACCAAGGACCACCCCGATTCAGCCCAGGCCCGACCACATAACGCCGGGCCCGTCACGCCTATGAACCATTCCCTCGCTGAACACGGCTCCGCCACCGATATCCTCGTGATTGGCAGTGGCGCCGCTGGCCTCACCCTGGCCCTGCGCAGTGCCGATTTCGCCCGGGTGACCGTGCTCAGCAAGGGCGACCTGCGCGAGGGCGCCACCTTCTATGCCCAGGGCGGCATCGCCGCGGTACTCGACGAAAGCGACAGTGTTGACTCCCATGTCCAGGACACGCTGAGCGCCGGGGTCGGCCTCTGCCACCGCGACGTCGTGGAGCATATGGTGCGGCACAGCGCCGGGGCCGTTGCCTGGCTCGTTGCCCAGGGCGTCCCCTTCACCACCAGCGGCGACGACAGCGGGACGAAATCAGCGCCCGCCCCGGGTCCGCTGGAGCTCAGCTCGTTGCACCTGACCCAGGAGGGTGGCCACAGCCACCGACGCATCATCCACGCCACCGATGCCACCGGCAAGGCGGTCTTCGAGGCTCTGCAGAGACGGGCCATGGCACACCCCAACATCACGCTATTGGAGGGATATACCGCGGTAGACGTAGTGACAGAGAAGCCTGCGGACGGCGGCCGGCCGGTCTGCGTGGGGGTGTATGTGCTCAATCAGGCCGCCGACCGGGTGGAGGCGTTCCGCGCCCGCTCCGTCGTCCTGGCCACGGGCGGCGCCAGCAAGGCCTACCTGTACACCACCAACCCGGACGGCGCCAGCGGCGACGGCATCGCCATGGCCTGGCGGGCAGGCTGCCGGGTGGGGAACATGGAGTTCAATCAGTTCCACCCAACCTGCCTGTACCATCCCCACGCCAAGTCCTTCCTCATCACCGAGGCATTGCGGGGCGAGGGCGCCCTGCTGGAGTTGCCCGACGGCAGCCACTTCATGGAGCGCTTTGACGCGCGCGCCGAACTGGCGCCGCGGGACATCGTCGCCCGCGCCATCGACCACGAGATGAAACGCCTCGGCTGTGACTGTGTCTACCTGAACATCACCCACAAGCCCGCCGCGTTCGTGCGCAGCCACTTCCCCACAATCTATGAACGCTGCCTGGGTTTCGGCATCGACATCACCCGCGAGCGCATCCCGGTGGTGCCGGCGGCGCACTATACCTGCGGCGGCGTCGTCATCAATGTCTGTGGCGAGACCGATATCGCCAACCTCTATGCCATCGGCGAGACCAGTTTCAGCGGCCTGCATGGCGCCAACCGCATGGCCAGCAATTCCCTGCTGGAGTGTTTCGTGGTGGCCTTCGGCGCCGCCGACACTATCCGCGAGAAGCTTGCACACACGCCGCTGGTCGAGGCCATCGCGCCCTGGGACGAGAGCCGGGTCACGGACTCCGACGACGAGGTGCTGGTATCGCACGACTGGGACGAGATCCGGCGCTGCATGTGGGACTTCGTCGGCATAGTGCGCACCAGCAGGCGCCTGCATCGGGCGGAAAGTCGCATCCGGCTGCTGCGCGCGGAGATTCGCGACTACTACGTCCGCCACCGGGTGACCAATGACAACCTGGAGCTGCGTAACCTGGCGCTGGTCGCCGACCTGATCATCACCTGTGCGCTCAGGCGCGAGGAAAGCCGCGGCCTGCATTTCACCCTGGACTACCCCGAGCTGGCCGCGGAGGCACGGGACACCATCCTGGCGCCCGACAACTATCCTGGCGACTGTCCCGGCAATTAACACCGGCAACTTATCCCGACAACTAATCCCGGCAACTACCCCGGCTAACCCAACGTGAGGGGATAGCCGCGCAGATAGCGGCGCAGGCGCCAGCCATCGCGCCCGGACAGGCTGCCCGGCCACAGCATCAACAGCAGCGGCCGCTGCCGGTCGCCGCGGCCGATGCGCAGCACCAGCAGCCATTCGCTGACGAACAGAGCCCGCGGCGCCTCAGCACGCAGCGTCCCGTGCGCGTAGTGCACGACGCAGTGATCGGCGGCAAGCCCCAGCGCCACGACCCGGCCACCGCCCGACCCCGCGCGCCAGTATGCACAGGCGCTACTCGCCAGCGCTATCCAGAGCAACAGTGCCAGCAAGACAGGCACGGCGCTGAGCGCAACGGCAAGCGCCGCCAGGCCATGCAGGCCGAGTACGGTCCGGCGCTCGCAGCGGGAGGGACGCAGGCGCAGCGTTGTCATCA
>JBBDSI010000132.1:0-2214 GCA_040905005.1 Pseudohongiellaceae bacterium | reverse complement strand
CTAAAGACTAGGTCGAATTTTTCCGATGCGCGAGAATTCGCGCGATGAGGGGGCTAAAGCGGGGTTCGGACGGCTCGCCGCGTTCCAGGAGCCAGTGCCAGAGATCCTGGTCCTCCTCGGCGAGGAGGTCCTGGTAGAGCAATTGCTCCTCGGTGTCGAGGGTATCGAACACCTCGGTGACGAAGGGCAGGAGCAGCAGATCCAGCTCCAGCATGCCGCGGCGGCTGTGCCAGTAGAGTCGCCGCTTGTTGATCTCGGACATGGCCGACGCTCGCAGAGAATGAGGGAGCGCAGTATGGCGGAAATTGCCCGCCCTTGCGAGATCGCTCGTCGGCCCCAATAATTGACGTCTCTGAGAATGAATCGGTAACGCTCAGCGGGCGACAGACCCCGCCCACCGCAAGGAACATTGAAGGAACATTGGATGTATGTAGTCGATCTGTCAGCGCATGAATTCGTGCGTGTCAGCGGCCCCGACAGCGGGGCTTTTCTGCAGGGCCAGGTGAGCTGTGACATGAACCAGCTTGGCCCGGACAACAGCCTGCGCGGCGCCCTGTGTAACCTCAAGGGCCGGGTCATCGCCGACTTTCGCAGCGTCCGCCAGGGCGAGGACTGCCTGTTGCAGACCGGCCCCGGCATGGCGCAGAAGATCATCGACGTGCTGGCGAAGTACGGGGTGTTCTCGAAGGTCACGATCGCCGCCGAACGAGGCTTCGCCGTGGTGACCGGGTTGCTGGGCAGCGACAGCGCCGCGTTTCTGCAGCAGCACTTCCCGCAACTGCCGGAAGCTGACGACGCCGTCGTCAGCGCCGGCGGCGCCCTGCTGGTGAAGCTCTCCGGCAGTCGCGAGCGCTATGAGCTGTGGGCACCGGCGCAGGCAGCGCTCACCAAGCCCCCGGGCACCGTCGCCACGACGGCGGACTGGCAGCAGGAAGATTGTCTCGCCGGCATCGTCCATGTCGGGGCGGCGACGAGCGAGGCCTACACGCCCCAGCTACTCAACTACGATATCAGTGGCGTCATCAGTTTCAAGAAGGGCTGCTACACCGGCCAGGAAGTCGTGGCGCGCATGTATTATCGCGCCCAGGCGAAGAAGCGCCTGTATCTCCTGCGTGGCGAGCGTCCGTTTCCTGACGATGCGGTGATTCTGCAGCAGTGGGAGGATCAGGAGCAGCCGGCGGAGATTCTCGCACTGGCGAACGGGGCAGTGGTCGCGCCGCAGCGCCATCTGGCGCTGGCGGTGCTGTCCACCGAGGGCGTGGAAAAGGGTGCCGGGCTGGTACTGGCGGGTGCCGGGTCAGCGCAACTGGAACGGCTGCCCCTGCCCTACCTGCCCTGAAACCGGCCCGCGGAGGCGGTTAGGCGCCGGTGCCGCGACGGCTGAATGGCTGCCAGATGGCCTGCAGCAATGACAGGTTGGCGTTCTCGAGCATCTGGATCAGGTCGATGCGTTGCGCAATCTCCTCGTCGGAAATGGCCTCGCGCTCCAGTATCTTCTTGTTGAGCCAGATCGCATCCTTGACGCCGATGAGATAAAGCCGGGCATCGTGTTCAACACTGAGCCGGTAGACCTCGACGTCGCGCACGCCGTACTCGTCGATTTTCTGCAGACAGGACTCACGATCGTGCAGACCCACGGCGAACTCCACCGGGATCAGACTGTCAGTGACTTCCTCGTCGAGCGGGGGCGCAGACTGACGACGGTAGTCGTTTAGCTTGACCACTTCTCCCATGACACAGCCTTCCTCGTTGTTGTCGGAGGGCCTCCATGAAGAAGAGCCCCAAGGCATACGCTGCCTTTACATTAGATTTAGCGGTATTTTCCGGCCACAGCGCCAGACTCGTCAACTTGTTGATTTTAGTAGGCTTTTTTTACCCTGAATTAAACTTTGGAATAACTGATAACTACAAAGCAGGCTGGAATTTCAGAACTGAAAGCGGAAAATAGGCTTTTTTGATCAAAATTTGAGCAATTTTAGAGCCTTCAGGCGTGTAGGAAAATTGCCCTAACAGGGAAAGTGCGGGTAAGTTTTGGCAGGTTTTTTTTGCAGGTGGCGGCGAGGAGGGGAAAACGGTGAATCGAATCAGCCTGAACTTCACTTGCTTGGCATCGCCTTGTCAGGCGCGCCGTCTGAAAGCCAGAGATTTGTCCGGATCGATTTTTTGCTCTCGCCAAGACGCGAAGACGCCAAGAACACCAATTGACACTGGCGC
>JBBDSI010000131.1:0-7638 GCA_040905005.1 Pseudohongiellaceae bacterium | reverse complement strand
CTGGATTCGGTCGCCTGCGTCACCTCCGCCCTCAAGCGTGGCATACTCGACAGCCAGGAAGCCGCGCGGCACGAACTGGATGCGGTCAGCATCCAGGACAGTACCGAGATCGCCGGTCTGGGACAGCTGATCGACGCGACGCTCAACTCCGACCGGGTGATCAGCTTCGGTTGACGCCATGAGCAAACGCGCCAGCAAGAAACAATTCACCTTCATTT
Organism: Pseudohongiellaceae bacterium; assembly: GCA_040905005.1. Lineage (GTDB taxonomy): Bacteria > Pseudomonadota > Gammaproteobacteria > Pseudomonadales > Pseudohongiellaceae > UBA9145. The sequence continues at coordinate 7,420 of JBBDSI010000131.1, read as the reverse complement.
CCCGGGCTGCCCCCTACGGCGGCAATCGCCCCCAGTTGTGCCTGGACATCGCGTTGGCTGCCTCGGTTTTTGAGCAGCAGGTCAATTACCTGTTCGTCGGCGACGGCGTCTATCAGTTGCTGAAAGGTCAGAATGCCGAGCCCATTCACGCCAAGACCCTCGGCAATGCCATGGCGACACTAGATCTCTATGGCATCGACAATGTTATCGTCCAGGCGGAAGCGCTGGTCGCTCGCGGGCTGACGCCGGAAGACCTGCTGCTGCCCGTTCTGGTGCTAAGCGGGCCCGATATCAGCAATCTCATCGCGCGCTCTGACGCCGTATTCAACCTATGAGCAGCCTGCACACGATCAGCAAGAGCCCCGACAGCCGGCTTCTGGAACAGTGCCTGGCGCTGTGCAGTGACAAGGATGCCATCCTGTTCATCGAGGACGGCGTCTATCATGGCGTCCTGGCAGAGACGCTGGCGAAGATACCGGCCGCTATCGCCGTGTATGCCCTGCGCGAGGACCTGCAGGCGCGCGGACTTCAGGAGCGGATCGATGCGCGCGCGAAGACTGCCAGCATGAAGAAATTCGTCGAGCTCTGCGGTGACTACGACAAGGTGATCAGCTGGTTCTAGCAGCCCGGACAAGGAAGTCTCTGAATAATCCCGATAGCCCGCGGGCGCTCCGGGTTATTCAGCGGTTTCCTGGCCGGGTCGGCCACAGCAGTGGACTGCATTGGAAAAACGCAGACGACAGGTAAACAGGACATGGAATCGCTCGAACTGCCCGCCGGCATCGCGGTCGACAAGGAAGGTTATCTGCGCAGCCTGGACGACTGGGACGATGAGGTGGCCGTCGTGATCGCCCGCCGTGAAGGCATTCACCTGTTGCAGTCCCACTGGGAGATCATTCGCCTGCTGCGCAGTTTCTACAAACGGCACCAGGTCTCTCCCGCCAATCGCGCCCTGGTGAAGCTGGTCGAGCGTGAACTGGGCAGCGACAAGGGGCGCAGCGTCTACCTGATGAAATTGTTTGGCGGCAGTCCGACCCGACTGGCCTGCAAGATCGCGGGGCTGCCCAAGCCCGATAACTGCCTATAACCCATTTTTAACGAGCCATCGGGAATGCCGAAGTACGCGAAGGAAAGGCGTGTTTCCTGCTGACGCTCGCCCTGCCGGTAGATATTCCTGCTAAACCCCACTCTGTCGCCGCGGGAGCCGTCAGGTCTGCGGCGACTGTGTCTGGTACCAGGACAGCGACTGCCTCAGCTTCACGACATCACCCACGATGATCAGAGTCGGCGCCTGTAGCCCGGCTTTCTCCGCGAGCATCGGCAGTGTATCGAGGTCGCCCGTGATAACCCGCTGTCTGTCTGTCGTACCCTGCTGCACGATGGCGATCGGCGTGCCGCCGGGCATGCCGTGTTCGATCAGTTGCCCGCAGATGGTCGGCAGGCCGACGAGTCCCATGTAGAAGACGAGGGTCTCCTGTCCCCTGGCCAGGCTGTCCCAGTCCAGATCGATACTGCCGTCCTTCAGATGACCCGGCAGGAAACGCACCGATTGGGCGTGGTCGCGGTGGGTCAGCGGAATGCCGGCATAGGCGGCGCAGCCGGAGGCGGCGGTGATGCCCGGCACCACCTGGAAGGGAATGCCATTGCGTGCCAGCGACTCCAGCTCCTCACCGCCGCGACCGAAGATGAAGGGGTCGCCGCCCTTCAGGCGCAGGACGCGCTTGCCTTCCCTGGCCAGACGCACCAGCATGTCGTTGATGGTCTCCTGGGACACCGTGTGTCGCGAGCGTTGTTTGCCGACATGTATCTTCTCCGCGTCAGGTCGCACTTTCTGGAGAATCGCCGGGGATACTAGCCGGTCATAGAGAACCACATCTGCCTTGTGCATCAGGCGCAGCGCACGCAGGGTCAGGAGGTCCGGGTCGCCAGGACCCGCCCCGACCAGATAGACCTCACCCCCACCGCCTTCTTCTCTCGATTCCAGCCGTTGCTGCAGGCGTTTCTGTGCCTCGATCATGTTGCCGCCGTAGACCAGCTCGGGAATCTCACTCGCGAGCACTGACTCCCAGAAGCGGATGCGTTCGTCGAAACGGGGTAGGCGATCCTGCACAGTCGTCCGCTGTTCGCGTAACAGCTCTGCCAGCTTGTCGATGCCATCCGGCAGCATGACTTCGTTGAGCTCCTTGAGCTGACGCGTGAGTATGGGGGAGGCGCCGCCGGTGGAGATAGCGACAATGACCGGCGAGCGATCGACGATCGCCGGCATGATGAAGGTGCACAGCTCGGGCTGGTCCACCGCATTGACAGGAATGTTGCGTTGCCGGGCCGCGGCGCTGACCCTGGCATTGACCGCGCGATCGTCGGTGGCGGCGACAACCAGTACCGCGCCATCGAGGCAGTCGTCCGCGAAGCGGCGGTACTCGACGGTGGCGCCATGTTCGCCACAGAATCGCTCCAGCGCCGGCGCCACCGTCTCGGCCACGACATGCAGGGCCGCCCCGGCGCGCGCCAGCAGGGTAGCCTTGCGCAACGCCACCTCGCCGCCACCCACGACCACGCACTTGCGGCCGCGGATATTGACGAAGATCGGCAGCAGTTCCATTACTCCAGGGTCTCGATCCCGCCCATGTACGGCCGTAGCACGGCGGGTACGTGCACGCGCCCCTCACTGTCCTGGTTGTTTTCGAGGATCGCCACCAGCGTCCGCCCTATGGCGAGGCCGGAGCCATTGATGGTGTGTACCAGTTCGGGTTTGCCCGTCTCCGGATTGCGCCAGCGTGCCTGCATGCGTCGCGCCTGGAAGTCGGTGAAATTGCTGCACGAGGAAATCTCCCGGTAGCAGTCCTGGCTCGGCAGCCACACCTCCAGGTCGTAGGTCTTGCTGGCAGAAAAGCCGAGATCACCGCCACACAGAAGCACACGCTGAAACGGCAACTCCAGGCGCTTGAGGATGGTCTCGGCATGGGCTGTGAGTTCCTCCAGGGCCTTCTCCGAGGCGTCGGGTCGCACGATTTGCACCAACTCCACCTTCTCGAACTGGTGCTGGCGGATCATGCCGCGCGTGTCCTTGCCATAGCTGCCCGCCTCCGAGCGGAAACACGGCGTGTGACAGGCAAACTTGAGCGGCAGGCTGTCACCGTCGAGGATCTCGTCGCGGACCAGGTTGGTGACCGGCACCTCCGCGGTGGGAATGAGATAGTAAGGATGCTCGCCGGCCAGGCGGAACAGGTCATCCTCGAACTTCGGCAGTTGTCCGGTGCCGGTGAGAGAGTCGTCGTTGACGATAAAGGGCACGTTCACCTCGGTGTAGCCGTGCTCCGCGGTGTGGGTGTCCAGCATGAACTGAATCAGCGCCCGATGCAGGCGTGCCGTCGCCCCGCGCATGACCACGAAACGGGAGCCGGTGATCTTCGAGGCGCTGGCGAAATCGAGCCCCTGCCGCAATCCTTCACCGAGCGCCACGTGATCCTGGATGGGAAAATCGAAAGACCGTGGTTCGCCCCAGCGCTCGAGGAATTGATTCGCGCTCTCGTCGTCGCCCTCGGGCACGGATTCGTGAGGGACATTGGGCACGCCCATGAGATAGTCATTCAGCGCCGCCTGGATCTGCTGCAGGCTTTCCTTGTTGGCTTCCAGGTCGTCCTTCAGCTTCTCCATGTCCCCCAGTATCGGGGCGATGTCCTCGCCGGCCGCCTTGGCCTTGCCGATTGCCTTCGAGCGGGAGTTGCGTTCGTTCTGCAGTTTCTCGGTCTGCAGCTGCACGTCCCGGCGCTCGCTGTCGAGAGTGCTGATCCTGTCGGTATCCAGTGTGAATTTCTTCCGGGCCAGCCGCGTGGCGACCTGGTCCGGTTCGGAACGAATCCATTTGGGGTCGAGCATGACTATCTTCCTGGGGTATCTAGATTAGGAGCCGGCTTGTCTGCATGCCGGCAAAGACGGCAACGAGGCAGAGTACGACACTGCCGAGGACATAAAGAAGGGCGCTATTGTAGTGGCCCTGCTGCAGCAGCAAAAGAGCATCCAGGGAAAACGTGGAGAAAGTCGTCATTGCCCCGAGAAAGCCGATCATCAGCAGCGGGCGCCAGAAGTCGGCGAGCGCCAGCTTCTCCAGGATGACGACGAAGGCGACGCCTATCAGGAAACTGCCGACAAGGTTCACCAGCAGGGTCCCGACGGGAAACGCGGTGCTGTTGAGGCGCTCGGCGGCGCCGTGCAGCCAGTAACGGGCCAGTGCACCGAGTGCGCCCCCAAAGGCTACGGCCAGTGTAGTAGTCATGGCGTGAGTGCTGTCCTGGTCAAGGCGACTTTTAGGGAACCTGTTCATTCTCGATGACTTCGATTCCCGGCGGTGGCTCGAACTCGAACAGGTCATCGTGCAGGGGTTCATTGCGGCGGACATTGCTGAAGCGCCAGACAGTCTGCTCGCCGTTCGTCTGGCGCAGATGGATGGTATCCAGGTCAGGGCCAACGAAGCTGATGCTGATCTGCGCATAGATGCTGTCACCGGCCAGCGGTCTCAGGCGGAATTCGCTGAGACTGGCGCCCTCTTCGCTCAGTCGCTCGATGACGTAGTCGCGACTCAGTGTCTCGGTCTGACCCTGCAGTAGCTGCGCCGCCAGCTCCGAACGGTCGCTGTCCCAGGGCTCCACCACCACCTGCTCCAGGTCGGGCTGGTAATTCCATAACAGTTTACCGTTGGTCACCACCAGTTCGGGGAACGGCTCCAGCGTCTCCCAGTAGAAGCCATCGGGGCGCTTCATGTGCATTGCGATCACGCTTTCCTCGAGCACCCCGCCGTCAGACTCGACGATCACCTGGGCGACGTCGGCGCTCATGGTCCGGGTATCGCCGAGCAGGCTGTCCAGGGCGGCAACGGGCGCCTCCTGCGCCGCGGCGACAGCCGTTGTAGCGAGGCCGGCGAGGCACAACAGCAAGCACTTTCTGCGAGTGGCATGGTGGGTCATGGGCGAATCCCTGGAGGTCAGTCGCGGGGTGGCGGGGGCGCGATCACTTCCCGTGCGCCGTTGCTGCTCATCTCTGAGACTACACCGGCTGCTTCCATGGATTCTATCATGCGCGCCGCCCGGTTGTAGCCGATGCGCAGCTTGCGCTGGACGGCGGAAATGGACGCCTTGCGCGACTCGGTGACGTAGCGCACCGCCTCGTCGTAGAGGGCGTCATCCTCCTCGCCACCCTCCTCGCTGCCAGACGCCCCGCCGAAGTTGCCGAGATCGGCATCGTCGGCGCCCTGGGTGATGGAATCGATATAGACCGGTTCCCCCCGCAGTTTCCAGTCGGCGACCACCCGGTGTACCTCCTCGTCACTGACGAAGGCCCCGTGCACCCGGGTGGGCACGCCGCCGCCCGGCGGCAGGAACAGCATGTCGCCGTGTCCGAGAAGCTGTTCGGCGCCGCCCTCGCCCAGGATGGTGCGGGAATCCACCTTGGACTGCACCATGAAGGACAGCCGGGTGGGGATATTCGCCTTGATCAGGCCGGTGAGCACGTCCACGGACGGTCGCTGCGTGGCCAGCACCAGATGAATGCCCGCGGCCCGGGCCTTCTGGGCGATGCGGGCGATGAGTTCCTCCACCTTCTTGCCGACGACCATCATCATGTCCGCCAACTCGTCGACGATCACCACGATGGATGGCAGCGGCTGCAGTTCCGGCGCTTCCTGCTCTTCGCTCAGCAGCATGGGGTCCGCCTGCCAGCCGGGGTCGAGGATCGGCTTGCCGGCCTTCTTCGCGTCGCTGACTTTCTTGTTGTAGCCCGCCAGATTGCGCACGCCCAGGGCCGACATCAGCTTGTAGCGCCGCTCCATTTCCGCCACGGACCAGCGCAGGCCGTTGGCGGCATCCTTCATGTCGGTGATGACCGGTGTCAGCAGGTGCGGGATGCCGTCATACACGGACAGCTCCAGCATCTTCGGGTCGATCATGATCATGCGCACGTGTTCGGGTGTGGACTTGAACAACAGGCTGAGAATCATGGCGTTGATGCCCACGGACTTGCCCGAGCCGGTCGTGCCGGCCACCAGCAGGTGAGGCATCTTCCCCAGGTCGACGATCACCGGCTTGCCGACGATATCGTGGCCCAGCGCCAGGCTCAGCGGCGAGCTGGCGCGGTCGAACTCGGGCGAGGACAGCACCTGGCTCAACTGGATCACTTCCCGCTTCTCATTGGGGATCTCGATACCGATCACGGTCTTGCCGGGGATCACCTCCACCACGCGCACGGAAATCACCGCAAGAGAGCGGGCCAGGTCTTTGACGAGATTGGAGATTCGGCTGACCTTCACCCCGGGCGCCGGCTGCACCTCGAAGCGCGTGATCACCGGCCCCGGCTTTACCGCGGTCACCTCGATCTCGATGCCGAAGTCCTTGAGCTTCAACTCCAGCAGCTTGGACATGGCCTCCAGCGACTCCTTGTTGAAGCCGGAGGCATTGGTCTCGTGCCAGGCGTCCAGCAGGCCGATGGCCGGCAATTCCTTGACCGAGCTAACGGCGAACAGCGTGCCCTGCTTCTCCTTCTCCACCCGCTGGCTCTGCGCCGGCGCCTTGCGCTGGGGCTCGGCGATGGTGGGCGGCACCCGCTTCTTCTCCTTCTCGATGTGGATGTCCAGTTCTTTCTTGCGGCTCTCCAGGCGCGCGCGCGTGGCCAGGGCCTGGCGGCGATCGGCCAGCCACTTTTGGCTGCGGGTCAGCACCAGGTTGCCGATGAGCAACGTCCACTCACCCAGGGTGTCCACCACCCGCAGCCAGGAAATCGTCGCGGTGATGGTCAGACCGAACAGGAACACGGCGAGTAGCAACAGGGTGCTGCCGAGGGTGGCCAGCACCGGCACACACAGATCGACCACCAGCGAGCCGATGACCCCGCCGGCCATATAGGTCACCTCCGGTGCGATCTCGAAGTGCAGCGTCGCCAGGCCACAGGCGGAGATCATGAGCAGGATGAAGCCCAGCGTCTTCAGGCCGAAGAGCGTCCAGGAAAAGGGCTTCTCCAGGGCGGACTCCCGAAATGAGGTATAGATCTTGTACAGCAGGAAGGCGGGAAAGCCATAGGCGAGATAGCCCAGCAGGTGTAGCAGGATATCCGCGACCCAGGCGCCATACACGCCCACGGCGTTCTCCACCGGCGCGCCGCTGCCGGTCGTGGTGAACCCGGGATCGTTCGGCGCATAGCTGCCCAGGGCGATCAACAGAAACAGGGCCAGCAGGAAATACACGATCAGCGCGCCTTCCCGCAGAATGCGCTGCATGAGGCTATCGACCTCGGTCTCCTCCTGGGTGGCTGTGCGTGGATTATTCAATTTTTTCATAGACCTGGATGAAGTTTATACGAAGACTTCGAGAAAGGTTAGTCGCTACCAACTCTTTTCTCGATAAGGTCGCGCCTGGCACAACCGTGACTTATC
>JBBDSI010000130.1:0-1289 GCA_040905005.1 Pseudohongiellaceae bacterium | reverse complement strand
TTCGGATTTGAGCTGAGCTCAAATCCTCACCCCTTCGGGGCCGCCTACGCAGCAAACTGCTCCGGCGCTCTGCGGTGCTGGCGCACCTTGCAACCGCTCTGCCACCCCTCCGCGAAGGGCCGCATCTTACAACAAACGCCAGTTCAGGCCAATGAAGTTGTTGCGGTCGAGCCGATTTTGGCTGCTTGTCAGCCTGGTGCTCGCGCTGTTTTCGTGCCTTTCCAGCTGTGCTCGCCGCGTCAAATTTCCGGCGCTTTTCCAGGCTCAACGATGGCCTCGACAACACGGCGCTCCCGGTCTTCCGGCTGCCGTGAGCGGCGAGCGAAAAGCATTGATTTCGGGTCGCGGGCAGGTATGATGAGGATCGTAAAACGCGGGGATGAGCCGGCTAACACATTGAAATTCTTTCAGTAAAGCCCCATATTCCCTGTGTGACATGTGCCGGCCAGCGTCGGCGGATGCAATCTAATTAACTCTGCTGGAGAAAGAGATGAACCAAGTTGATGTACGTGTTGCAGGTCAGCAGGAATCGGCCCTCGCGGTTAACAAGGTTTTACGTAACACCTATTTACTGCTGGCGATGACCCTGGCTTTCAGCGCCGTCACCGCGGCTCTTAGTTTCAACGCGCCACCGGTTAACATCTGGATGTTTCTGATCGGTGCCTACGGCTTGCTGTTCGCCACCCACAAGCTGGCCAACAGTGCCTGGGGGCTGTTAACCGTGTTCGCCTTCACCGGCTTCATGGGTTACACCATCGGCCCGCTCATCGGCACCCTGCTCGCCACGGCGGGTGGCAGTGAGGTTGTGGCGAAGGCCCTGGGTGGCACGGCGTTTATCTTCTTCGGTCTGTCCGGCTATGCCCTGGTGTCGCGCAAGGACTTCTCTTTCCTGAGCGGCTTCATCTTCGCCGGCTTCCTGGTGCTGGTTGTCGCCATGATCATCGGCCTGATCTGGCCGATGCCGGCTCTGCAACTCGCGCTGTCTGTGGGCTTCATGCTCTTTTCCAGCGCCGTGATCCTGTTCCAGACCGGCCAGATCATCCATGGCGGTGAGCGCAACTACATACTCGCCACCATTACCCTGTATGTGTCGATCTACAACATCTTCATGAGCCTGATTCACCTGCTCATGGCCTTCTCCGGCGAGGAATGATCCGCGCCGACAATAATTCGGGCCCCGGCATTGCTGGGGCCTTTTTGTTTATCTGAAGAAACCCGCTCGTGAAATTTTCCATCGTGGTCTATGCCCCACCCTACTCCTGTGAGGCGGCGGCAACCGCTTTCCGCTT
>JBBDSI010000129.1:0-7670 GCA_040905005.1 Pseudohongiellaceae bacterium | reverse complement strand
CAGTCGCATCTGTACGCCCTCGCAGTCGTCATCGGCCGCTCGCTTCTCGGTGTATTCGCCCTCGGCATTCAGATCCCAACTCTGACAGCAGTCCTCAAGATACATTTCCATTTCCTCCATGATGCGGCTGGCCTGTTTCTTTTTCAGAATCGGGAAACATACCTCGATGCGATGCGAGAGGTTGCGTTCCATCCAGTCGGCGCTGGAGCAATAAACCTGCGGCGAGCTATTGAGGAAGAAGTAGACCCGGGAGTGCTCCAGGAAGCGGCCAATGATCGAGGTGACGCGGATATTGTCGCTGACACCGGGGATGCCAGGCTTCAGGCAGCAGATGCCGCGCACGATCAGATCGATCTGTACGCCCGCCTGGGATGCTGCATAGAGGGCCCTGATCACACCGGGGTCCGTCAGTGAATTGATCTTGGAGATGATGCGCGCCGGCTTGCCCGACAGCGCGGCACTCACCTCGTTATCGATCATTTTCAACAGGGCCTTGCGCAGCTTGAAGGGAGCGTGTAGCAACGACTTCGGGTGTATCTTCTTGCCCATGCCGGTGATTTGCTGGAACACCTTGTGCACATCGGTGCAGAGGGTTTCGTCTGCGGTGAGCAGGCCGTAATCGGTATACAGCAGGGAATTCTTGCGATGGTAGTTGCCTGTGCCCAGGTGTGCATAGCGCTTGAGCGAATTGCCTACGCGGCGCACGAACAGCAGCATCTTGGCGTGGGTCTTGTAGCCGAGGATGCCGTAGACGACGACAACGCCTGCTTCCTGCAGGATGCTGGCGAACTGAATATTTTCTTCTTCGTCGAAGCGGGCGCGCAGTTCGATCACCACCGTGACTTCCTTGCCGTTGCGCGCGGCATCGGCCAGGGCGGCAACCAGCTCGGAAGATTCGTTGGTGCGGTACAGTGTCTGCTTGATGGATACCACGCTGGGGTCCCTGGCGGCCTGACGCACCCAGTCAATAATCGGGATGAAGGACTCGAAGGGATGCAGCAGTAACTGGTCCTCCTTGTCCACGGCGGCGAAGATGTCGCTGTTCACCTCGAGCACCGCCGGCGTGCCGGGTGAGAACTTGGGGTATTTAAGGTCCAGCCGGTCGACCATGCCCATGACAGCCATCAGCCGCTGCAGGTTCACCGGGCCGTCCAGGCGGAACAGTTCCTCCTCCGTGAGATTGAACTTGTCCAACAGGAAATTGGTCAGATTCTCGGGGCATTCCTTCCCCACTTCCAGTTTGGTGGCGGCGCCGAAACGCCGGCTGTGCAATTCGCCGCGCAACGCGTTGGCATAGTCCTGGTCCTCGACGTCGGACATTTCAAAGTCGGAATTGCGCGTCACCCGGAACTGGTGACACTCGAGCACGTTCATGCCCGGGAAGAATTCCTCCACGTGGGCGTGAATGATCGAGGACAGGAAGATAAAATTATCGTCCTCAGGCAGAATCGTCGCCGGCACCTTGATAAGTCGCGGCAGGGACCGGGGCGCCGGGACGATGGCCAGGCCGCTATCCCGTCCGAAGGCATCCTTGCCGTCCAGCGCCAGGATGAAGTTCAGGCTCTTGTTGACCAGGCGCGGGAAGGGATGAGCGGGATCAAGCCCCAGGGGGCTGATAACCGGCAGCACCTCCTCACGGAAATATTGCTGCGCCCATTGCACGAGTTCCTCGTTCCATTCGTGGCGGGCCAGGAACCGAATGCCTTCCGTGGCCATTTGCGGGAACAAATCCTCGTTGAGAATGCGGTATTGCTCCTCCAGCAAAGTACGCACGCGCGCATGAATCACTTTCAGCACCTGTTCGGGATACTGCCCGTCAGGACCAGGACGCTGACGGCCGAAATCCAGTTGCTTCTTCAACCCGGCGACACGAATCTCATAGAACTCGTCCAGGTTTGAGCTGAAGATCAGCAGGAACCCCAGTCGTTCCAGTAACGGGTAGTGTTTGTTCTTGGCCTGTTCCAGCACCCGCTCATTAAACTTCAGGTAACTGAGTTCACGATTCTCATAATAGGCGCTGTTGTCGAGGTCGATGTCCTCGGTCGGCCGCGCTGGCTCGGTCGACGTGCGGCTGGAATTATCGACCACTACTTGCAGTTCTTTGCGCGATGCGCTCTTCGCCATGTCCTTGAAATCTCTTGCTCAAGCTATTGAAATAACTGCCAATCCGCAGGTCTGGAATGAGTGGATGAGCGAGCCTTTCATCCTTGCGCCGGGTTCGCGCCGGGCTCAGGGCAGGACACTTTGCGTGCCGCTCGTGACAGTACCTGCCGCTGTCGCCGCGACGCGGGGCAGGGGCTCTACAGGTAGTTTGAGTCTAGCACAGGGGCGGCCGCCGCCGCGTCCTGCCGGCAGCTTTTAACCTAAATGTCATAATTCTGTAATAAACGCGACTTATAGTATCAGTCCAGACTGCTGATCACCTGACGGAGATGCCCATGATATCCACCTGTAATCGCGCTTTTTTCGCTTTCCTTGTCACCTTCTCGGCGGTACAAGTCAGCCTCGCGAATGAGGTGGACGCAGGGCTGCCGGTTTACGAGCGCACAAGCGGTGTGTCCGGCAACCTGTCCAGCGTGGGTTCGGACACGCTGGCCAACCTGATGACGCTGTGGGCCGAAGACTTCAACCGCCTCTACCCCAACGTCAATATTCAGGTCCAGGCCGCCGGTTCCTCGACCGCGCCCCCGGCTCTGACCGAGGGTACTTCCAACTTCGGACCCATGAGTCGGGAGATGAAGGACAATGAGATTCAGGCATTCGAGGCTCGCAACGGTTACAAGCCCACGGCCATCCCGGTGGCGATCGACGCCCTGGCAGTGTATGTGCACAAGGACAACCCCGTCGCCGGCCTGACCATCGAACAGGTCGATGCCATCTTTTCCTCCAATCAGCGTTGCGGCTATTCCGGCAGCATCAGTAATTGGGGGCAACTCGGTCTGAGTGGGGCATGGGAACAGCGGGGCATCCAGCTCTTCGGTCGCAATTCGGTGTCCGGCACTTACGGCTATTTCAAGGATGCGGCGCTGTGTGGCGGCGATTTCAAGAACAACGTGAACGAGCAGCCGGGTTCAGCCTCTGTCGTACAATCGGTCAGCACGTCCATCAATGGCATCGGCTACTCGGGCTTCGGTTACCGCACCTCCAGCGTGCGCGCCGTACCGATCGCCCGTAATGACAGCAGTGAATACATCGAAGCCTCCCCGGAGAATTCCCTGGCGGGCACCTATCCGCTGGCACGCTTTCTCTATGTTTACATCAACAAGGCGCCCAACACCGCATTGACGCCAATAGAGCGCGAGTTTATCAGGATGGTCCTGTCACGCAGTGGTCAGGAAATCGTGCTGAAGGACGGCTACATCGCGTTACCGGCACGCGTGGTCGATGCGACCCTGAAAGCGCTGGGAATCTGAGCGAAGCAAAGTCCTGACGCCATAGACTGCAAGGGCTCGGCCGCGAGGCCGGGCCCGCGGCACCACGATTGAGTGGCCGCCTGTCTGCGGAGTGACTCGGTATATTCGAGTCGCTATACTCCACGGCCAAATTCGAGCCGATGCAATCAAATTCGAGCCGATGCAATAATGTCTGCAACCACCACCGAGCAAGAATCTGACCCCACCGGGGATATGCGCGAATCAGGGCCGGGACTGATCGATTTGAACGCGCCGCGCATGAAACTGCGGCGCAAATGGCGCCATGCTTCCGATAATATCGCGAGGGTGCTGATCGCTATCGGCGGCGTCGGTGTCATCGTCGCCATCCTGCTCATCTTCGCCTATCTCTTCTATGAGGTCGTGCCGTTGTTTCGTGCGGCGCAGGTGAACGAGACAGCTACTTTCGACCTGCCAGTTGCGACAGCGTCGGAGCCGCTGCATCTGGCGATCGAGGAACAGGCCGAAATAGCCATGCGCCTGGATCAACAGGGTGTAGCGAGTTTCTATGACGCCTCGACTGGTGAGATTCACGACCGGCTAACAGTCTCCGTGCCCGACGGTACGGGCATCACCGCGTTTGCTCTTGATGCCGAGGAGAGCGGTATCTTCGCACTGGGCCTGAGTGATGGCTCCGCCGTGGTCGCCCAGTACAGTTATGCGACGAGCTTCGCCCAGGGCACGAACTCCCGTGTCCTGACGCCACGCATCGAATACCCCTTCGGGGAAGACCCGTTCGCCCTGTTGCCCGGGGCGGCGCTGGAGACTGTCGCCGTGAATAGAAAGGGCGACAATCTGATGCTGTTGGGGGTCGATAATACGAACAGGGTCAATCTGCTCCGTGTCAGTCAACAGACGGGGCTGTTCGCGGCCTTCGATGGTGGTGGCGCCAGCGTAGATATCCAGCCAGCCGCGAATACCCTGACTATTCCAGACATCGATCGGGTCTTCATCGGCGGTGATCAAAACTGGGTCTATCTGATCTCGCGCAACGGTCTGGCCCGGGTTCTGAGCCTGGCCGCCGCCATGCGCGGCGAAGGCGACAGCTTCGCCAGCGAAGTGTTTCTGACGCCGAGGGGGGCGATGCTGAGCGCTGCGGAGATGTTGCTGGGCGGCATCTCGCTGCTCGTGGCGGATGATCAGGGCGGCCTCTCACAATGGTTCGTCGTGCAGGATGATGCGGGGGCGAGCCTGCAACTGATACGCCGCTTCGAGCCCATGCCGGCCGCCATCGTCGATCTGACGACCGAGCAACGCAACAAGAATTTCGTGGCGGTGGACGCCGAAGGTACCATCGCGATTTATAACACCACGGCCACGCGCCGCGTGTTCAGCGCGCCGCTTCTTGATGAGACGGCACGGGCACTCGCCATTTCTCCGCGCGGCGATGCCCTGCTGGGCGAGACTGTATCCGGTGAACAGCGACGCTGGGAGGTGCACAACGAGCATCCCGAAGTGTCCTGGTCGGTGCTGTGGGACCGGGTCTGGTACGAGGGCTATCCGGAGCCCGACTATATCTGGCAGTCTTCCGCCTCCAGCAATGACTTCGAATCCAAATACAGCCTGGTGCCGCTGTCATTCGGCACCCTGAAGGCGGCCTTCTATGCCATGCTGCTGGCCGCGCCGCTGGCAATCTGTGGCGCGATCTTCACCGGCTATTTCATGGCGGGCGCCATGCGTCGCAAGGTGAAACCGCTGATCGAACTGATGGAGGCGCTGCCGACGGTGGTGCTTGGTTTCCTGGCAGGCCTGTGGCTCGCGCCTTTCGTCGAACGCAATCTGTTGGGGATCTTCGCCATTCTCATCCTGCTGCCGCTCGGCATACTGCTGGCGAGTTTCGGCTGGGCACAGATGCCGCGCCGCTGGCGCCAGTCGATCCCGGACGGCTGGGAGGCTGCGCTGCTGATTCCCGTGATTCTGCTGTTCGGCTACCTGTCTTTCGCGCTGGCCACGCCCATCGAGGCCACGTTCTTCGCCGGCGATATGCGCGGCTGGATTACCACCGAACTGGGCATCACCTATGATCAGCGTAACGCGCTTGTGGTCGGGTTTGCGATGGGTTTCGCCGTCATCCCGACGATCTTCTCCATCGCCGAGGATGCGATCTTCACAGTGCCCAAGCAACTGACCTATGGCTCTCTGGCACTGGGGGCGACGCCCTGGCAGAGCCTGTACCGGGTCGTTCTGCCGACGGCGAGCCCGGGCATCTTCAGCGGACTAATGATCGGCATGGGCCGGGCGGTCGGGGAGACCATGATCGTCCTGATGGCGACGGGCAACACGCCGATCATGGACATCAATATTTTTGAGGGCATGCGCACGCTGGCGGCCAACATCGCGGTGGAGATCCCCGAATCCGAAGTGGACAGCACGCACTATCGGATCCTGTTTCTCGCCGCCCTGGTATTGTTCCTGTTTACGTTTACCGTTAACACCGTTGCGGAGCTGGTGCGGCAGCGCCTGCGCTCGAAATACAGCACGATATGAAACAGAATTTCCTGAAATGGCTACGTGATGGCACTCCCTGGATCTGGTTCAATGCCGGCGCCGTGGCGATCAGCATCGTCATGGTCATTGGCCTGTTGCTGTTGCTCGCCGTGCGCGGCATCGAACACTTCTGGCCCAAGGATGTCATGCAGGCAGTCTATGAGCAGCCGGTTGCAGGCGGCCAGGCGCAACGGGTGCCTATCCTGGGTGAACTGGTCGAGAGCGAACAGATACCTGCCAGCCAGATCATCTCCTCCGGCGTTCCCGTGGATGAGGACCAGGATTTCTATCAGCGCAGCCTGGTGAAGCTGGGCAATCGCGATCTGACCGGCGCGGACTTCACCTGGCTACTGGATGATTTCGTTTCCTCGCGCAGCTATCCGGCGGATGCGGTGACTCTGGAGCGCAGGGAGTGGGGGAACTTCTACGGTTTCCTGGAGCAGGTCAGCGAGGCCGGGCAAGTGCTGGCGACCTCGACGGATGCGGAGCGGTGGCAGGCTTTCCGCGACCGCTTGCAGCGGGCACTCGACATTCACGAGCAGATCTATGCAATCGAGAAGGATGACATCGGTGAGATCAATTACGCGATGGAGCGGTTGCGCCTGGAAGAGCGACGTCTCGAGCTCGAGGGGGAGGCAACCCCGCAGGCCCTTGCCCAGCTAGATGAAGCCAGGGCCGAGCTGGAGGCCGACTACGAGGGGCTGCAAGCAGAGCTCGAGCGCTTGCATGAAGAGGCGAGCCGTGATGCCGCCGTATTCCGCACGTCGGCCGATCAGCAGGTTACGATCAGCCTGGATGACATCGTCATGGCCTACCGGCCCAATCAGATGAATGTGCCTGAGAAGTTAGGCACCTTTTTTGCCAAGCTGGGCGAGTTTCTCACCGCCGAGCCGCGCGAGGCCAATACCGAGGGCGGAATCTTCCCGGCCATCTTTGGCACCGTGCTGATGGTACTGCTGATGTCCGTGTTCGTGACACCGTTCGGCGTCATGGCAGCCGTTTATCTACGCGAGTATGCGCGCCAGGGCTTCGTCACCCGCGCGATCCGCATCGCAGTCAACAATCTGGCGGGAGTGCCCTCTATCGTCTACGGGGTGTTTGGCCTGGGCTTCTTTATCTACATCATCGGTGGCGAGATCGACGAGCTGTTCTACCCGGCGGCCCTGCCGGCGCCGACATTCGGCACGCCGGGCCTGCTCTGGGCCTCCCTGACCCTGGCACTGCTGACCGTCCCCGTCGTCATCGTCGCCACCGAGGAGGGGCTCGCCCGGATTCCGCGCAGCGTGAGGGAAGGCAGCCTCGCGCTGGGGGCGACGAAATTCGAGACCCTCTGGCGGGTGGTCCTGCCCATGGCCAGTCCGGCCATGATGACCGGATTGATCCTGGCGGTCGCCCGGGCGGCGGGGGAGGTAGCGCCGCTGATGCTGGTGGGCGTGGTCAAGCTGGCGCCCTCATTACCGCTGGATGGGAACTATCCCTATCTGCACCTGGATCAGAAGTTCATGCATTTGGGGTTTCACATCTATGACGTGGGTTTTCAGAGCCCGAATGTCGAGGCGGCACGGCCACTGGTGTTCGCCACCGCGCTACTGCTGGTGATCGTCATCGCCGCACTCAACCTGGCCGCGGTGGGCTTGCGCAATCGGCTGCGGGAGAAATTCAAGACACTCGATGTCTAGCCTGGACTAGCGTCGCAGGTCGTTCATGAATAATCCGATAGGCTCCAAGTGGGAAAAACTGCGGAACAGGGCT
>JBBDSI010000128.1:4805-7695 GCA_040905005.1 Pseudohongiellaceae bacterium | reverse complement strand
TCGCCGACTATCTGGTGCGGGCACTGGCCGATATCCGGCGTCTGTTGCTCTAGCCCGCACTATTCATGAACGACCTACTGCGGACGCCCTATTACCCAAAAGAGTACCTCATAAGACAGCGCGTGCTCCCTCCAGGTGCTCGACGTACAGTCAAGTACGCCTGCGCGCCTTCCGGTCCGCGCCACGCTGTCTTATGAGGCATCTCGACGCCCTCGCTACGGCAGTTCATGAATAGTCCGGGCTAGCCTGTCAAGGCCTGGCCTTATAAGCCAGGTTTTTAAATAAGAGTTCCAGGCATGTCAGGTCACGCCGGAAAATACAGGGTCTTCCCTTTTTCCTGGACGCTGCTTATTTCGCAGTCGTATGCCTCGGACAGGTTGTGTTCGCTGAGTACTTCTGTGCGCGGTCCGGCCACGTAGCGGCCCTCATTCAGCAGTAACAGGATGTGGTCGCAGAATCGCGCCGCCAGATTGATGTCGTGTGTTGCCATGATCATGCTGGCGCCCTGTGCCTGCAATTTCTTCTGCAGGAGTCCCAGCAGGCGCGTCTGAAATGCCACGTCGAGATGATTGCTCGGTTCGTCCAGCAGGTAGAGCTCGGGTTGTTGTGCGATGAGCATGGCAAGCGCCAGGCGTTGCCGTTCTCCCCCCGACAGCGTTTCGAGTTGCCGGTCGGCGAAACTCTCGAGGTCCAGGTCTGCCAGGGCCGCTCTCGCGATCACCAGGTCGGAGGTGTCATCCGTCAACCAGCGGCGGGAATGGGGATAACGCCCCAGCAAGACCGTCTCCATGACCGTGGCGGGAAGGACGTCGATGCCCTCCTGAAAGAGCATGCCGATGCGGCTGGACAATTCCCGGCGGCCTAACTTCGCCAGCGGCCTGTCGTGTAGTAGAACGCAACCGGACTGCACATCGCGCAGCCGCAGAATGCTGTGCAACAAAGTGGTCTTGCCGGCACCGTTGCGCCCCAGCAGCGCCCACGACTGATTGCCTTGCACGGTCAGGCTGAGGTCGCGACACAGCAATTTGACGCCGGCACTCAGGGTGATGTTGCGCAGTTGCAGCAGGGGGGTAGTCATCGGCTAATGGTGCTGCGCAGAATGATGAGAAAACTGGGCACGCCGATGATGGCGGTTACCACGCCTACGGGCAATTGCTGGGGTGCTATCACCGTGCGCGCCAGGCTGTCGGCGATGACCAGGAAGCTGCCGCCGAGCAGTATCGCGCCCGGCAACAACACGCGATGATCGCGGGCGCCCAGCAGACGCAGCATGTGGGGTATGACAAGGCCCACGAATCCTACCGAACCCGCGACAGTGACTGCCGCGGCGGTGAGCACCGAAGCGGCAAAATACAGTCCGGTGCGCAGCCATTGGGTGTTCACGCCCAGTGCCGTGGCGATGAGTTCTCCCCTGATCAACACATTCAGGGCGCGGCTCACTATCAGACCGCCAATCAGGGCGGCCAGCAACAGCAGGAAGTGCCCCGTTCGCACTTCGCTCTGACTGAGGTCACCCATCAGCCAGAACAGCATGGACTGCACGGTATTGGTGGAACTGGTCGTGAGCAGGACATTGATCACGGCACCCCAGCCGGCGGAAATCACTACGCCGGTCAACAGCAGGCGAGTGACCGACCACTGACCGAAGCGATTGGCCAGGCCAAAAACCAGGAAGATGGATATCAAGGCACCACCGAACGCCGCCTGGTTCAGCCAGACCCCGCCCACTCCGAGCAGGATGGCGGACAGGGCGCCGACGGCGGCACCGCCAGAGATGCCCAGGATATAGGGGTCCGCCAGTGGATTGCGCAGTAATACCTGCATGATGACGCCAGACGTGGCGAGCAGGCTGCCGGTGACGAATCCGGCCAGGGTTCGGGGCAGTCGAATCTCGTGGATGACCTGCGCCTGCAGGGGATCGCCACTGCCGCCAAGCGCGGCGACCAGTTCGGGCAGGCCTATCTCAATACTGCCGCTGAGCAGGGAGACGGCCACGCTGACCAGGGCGAGTATCAGGAGTGCGGCCAGTAGCAGTAGGTGCCGGGAAGTGATCAAGTACGAGTGTCCGATAACCGGGATATCAGCGTCTCTGACAGGAAATCTGGCAGGACGCGGAATTGTGCGTGCATTATAAGGCACACCGCTATTTCTGCCGAATTACCACTCCGGCCAGTGGTTTTTCACTCTACCCCTCATGTTTGGCCCGCGATAATGATAAGCTGCCGGACTGAAAGCGGCCTGGAGAGCGCCGGGGCCCGCCCGACTGTAATCCGGTCACACCAGACACACCACACAGTTACCAGACAATCACCAGACAATCACCAGACACTCACCAAACAATGACAATCAGGGAGCAGGACAGCAAATGCCATCATTCGATATCGTATCCGAAGTGGACATGCATGAAATCAACAACGCCCTCGATCAGTCCAACCGGGAAGTGGGCACGCGCTTCGATTTCAAGGGCATCGATGCCAGCTACCGGCTAACCGAACAGAACGACATCGAGGTCCAGGCCGAGGTCGATTTCCAGGTACAGCAGATGCTCGAGATACTGCGCGCCAAGATGGTCAAGCGCGGAATCGACACCAAGGCACTCGAAGAGGGCGACGTGGTGACCTCGGGTCAGCGTGCCACCATGGTGGTAAAAGTACAGCAGGGCATCGAGCAGGATCTGGCGCGCAAGATAGTCAAGATGGTCAAGGAAACGAAGCTGAAGGTGCAGACCGCCATCCAGGGTGACAAGCTGCGCGTGACGGGCAAGAAGCGGGATGAACTGCAGCAGGTCATCGCCACGCTCAAGGATGCCAAGCTCGGCATTCCGCTACAATTCGATAATTTCAGAGACTAATAATTTCAAAGAGCAGGAGCCTGAGTCCGACAGGCTCCT